>JBPCKZ010000244.1:0-68831 GCA_051003795.1 Bryobacteraceae bacterium
CAACGACGATCAAGAAAAGGTGCACGGCTTACCGGATGAAGAACTGCCGCTTATCGATGTCCGGTTCCACCGCGATATCGAAAAATCCGATCATCATTTCTTCCCAGCTTTGCTCGCCCCAGGTCACGTCGGCCGAAGGGTCGGGGTTGAGCGGGTTGTTGGGCGAGTTGTCGTAGTGGGCCGTCCAGATCAGTTGCGTGCCGGCCCGCAACGGTTTCGGCTCGGCAAGATTGTAAGTCGTCTGCCAATGGAAATTGTACGGTTTGACATCGAGCAGCGTTTCCACGTGGCCGTTCGGTCCGGCTACCTGGTATTCAAATTCGCTGCCGCGAAGATGCATGTGCGGAAACAAGCCGACCAGCAGCGCGTCGCGCGGCAGCGTACCGGAGACGCGCACCCGGTAATCGCGCTCGCCGGGAGGAATGTCCAGGCGATCGTTGCCCATCTGCAGTGTGAGCACTCGCCGGGCGGGGTCGCCGCGGAGGAAGCGAATGCCAACCCGGGGCCGGTCGCGCGCGGTAGTTGCTTTCGCAGTGTAGTGTACCTGCAGAACCAGATCGGAACCGGCCGGAATCAATTTAGCCATGCCCTTGCCCCAAGTGGCGGGCGCGCCGCCGGGCGTGTAGATGGCGAGAATATCGCTTTTCGTCTGCCCGGAGTTAGAGGCGTCTTTGAGCCAGTCGTCGCCGCGCTCGCGGACGTAGAGCACCGCGTGATGCACCACCGAGCGGTCGCTGGGCCGGATCTCGACGGCTTCCACCCACTTATCGTCAGTCAAATTGGGACAAAGAACGATGTATTGGTAAGCGACCGTGGCGCGCGCCTCGATCGCGAAAGGCCGCGGCGCGGCGAGGATCAGATCGGGTCGCGCAATGTTCCAATCGCCATTCCATTGGAGCGGCGGAGGAGCCTCGCTCTTCAACCCCGCGGGCGCTCCCGCCGCGACCCATCGGTTGACGACCTCGATTTCCCCGGGGCGGAGCGAAGGATCGTTCGCAAATTTTCCGTAATGCGGATTGGCAAACCAGGGCGGCATCTTCCGCAGCGCGACCGCTTCCCGGATCGCCGTAGCCCACGGGCGCGCTTGCGCGTAGGTCAGAAGCGGCATGGGACCGATCTCTCCAGGCCGGTGGCAGGATTGGCAATGAAGTTGAAGGATGGGCAAGACGTCCTTGTAGAAAGTCGTCCCCGCCGCGCGGCTATTTGCCGTTTGCAAAGCCGCAATCGCCAGGATCGTTAGCAGCCCCTTAACGCGATAGAATAAGTTCTTAGGAATCGACACCCGTCCGTGCGTCCCCCTTCCATCTTCCTCCTCACAATGGGTCTGGTTTGCGGGCTTCCGGCGTTTCAGCCCAGCTCCGAGACGCAATTCCACGAAACCGTTCAACCGCTTTTCGCGAAGTACTGCTACGCCTGTCATAACGGGAAGATTAAGTCCGGCGCACTGAATCTCGAAGCTTACACCACGGCCGCATCGGTCGCGAGGGACCGTGAAAGATGGGAAACCATTCTGCGGAAAATTCAGACCGGCGAGATGCCGCCCAAAGGCACGCCGCGACCGAATCCAGCCGACATCAAGTTTGTCACCGGTTGGATTGAAAGCGAGTTCGAACGCGCCGACGCGTCGGCGAAACCCGAACCCGGGCGCGTGACGGCCCGCCGGCTGAATCGCGCGGAGTACAACAACACGGTGCGCGATCTGCTCGGCGTGGATTTTCATCCCGCGGACGATTTTCCGCAGGACGATTCGGGCTACGGATTCGACAATATCGGCGACGCTCTTTCGCTTTCCCCGGTATTGATGGAGAAATATCTTTCGGCTGCATCGAAGATCGCGCGCGCGGCGCTGTTTGGGCCGGAGATTCTAAAGCCGACAGTTGTCCGCCATCAGCCTCCATACCGGCTCGGCGCCGATGGCGGCGATAACGCCCGCTTCCTCGCGGATCTGGGCTACACCATGACGAATTATGACGTTACCGGATTGACGCTGCCGAGCGCTTTGCACGCGATGCACCGGTTTCCCGTGGACGGCGAGTACATTTTCCGCGTCAGTCCGGAGGGGAATCGACCGCGGCCATCCGATCCGTTTCAGGTTGCGATTTGGATCGACGGCAAGCAAGCCAAGACGATCGGCTTCGAGGCGTCCAATTCGGCCACCAGCATGGAAGGCGAGGACAAAGAGACCCGGATACGGGTTCCGGCGGGAGATCACTGGATCGCGGTTTCGGCGTTGCGCCTGTTTGAGGGCCTGCCGGTCAAGTACGGCGGGATGAATCCAACCGCGAAACCGCCTTTGCCGCTGCCCGATCCCGCAAAATTCATTCCCACGCCGCCGGATGCGACGCCCGAGCGCATCGCCGAGATCGAAAAAGCGAAGGCTTCAATTTTGGCCAAAGCCAAGAGGCCGCCCACGATCACGGACGTTAACTTCCGGGTGAATTTCGTCGAAATTACCGGCCCATTCGATCCGGCGAAAGGGCCATCGCCGGCGAGCGCGAAAAAGATATTCACGTGCCCGAATCGTACGCCCGAATCCGCGCGCAAAATCGTATCCGAATTGGCCCGTCGCGCTTATCGCCGTCCCGTTACGGCGCGCGAGGTGAACCGCTTGCTGGCCCTGATGACCGACGACCAAAAGCGCGGCGATTCGTTCGAGCGGACGCTCGCCGTGCCGATCGAGGCCATGCTGGTCTCGCCGAATTTTCTGTTCCGCATCGAGAGCGATCCGAAGCCCCGGAATAACGATCCCGAGCATTCCATCGGCGATTACGAATTGGCTTCGCGGCTGTCCTATTTTCTGTGGAGCAGCATGCCGGACGATGAGTTGCTGCGCTGCGCGGATCGGAAGACGCTGCGGAGGCCGGACGTGCTTGCGGCGCAGGCTCGCCGTATGTTGAAAGATCCGAAGTCGCAGGCGTTGATCGAAAACTTCGGCGGCCAGTGGCTTGAATTCCGCGCGCTCGAATCCGTCAAGCCGGACCCGGAGCGCTTTCGGAATTTCGACGAGTATCTGCGCATGTCGATGCGCCAAGAGACCGAGATGTTCTTCGCGAACATGGTTCGGGAAGACCGGAGCGTGCTGGATTTCCTCGATGCCAAATACTCCTTTCTGAACGAGGAATTGGCGAAGTTCTACGGCATCGCGGGCGTGACCGGGCCGGAATTCCGCAAGGTCGATCTGACCGGCACTCCGCGCGGCGGAGTGTTAACGCAGGCGAGCGTGCTGACGGCATCGTCTTATGCGACCAGAACCTCGGTGGTGCTGCGCGGGAAATGGATTCTGGAAAATCTGCTGAATGCTCCCGTGCCTCCGCCTCCGCCGAACGTGCCGGCGTTGGATGAAGCCTCGGTGGGCGCGTCCATGTCGTTGCGGCAACAGATGGAGAAACATCGCGCCAATCCGGTTTGCTCATCCTGCCACTCGCGCATGGACCCGCTCGGTTTTGGCCTCGAAAATTTCGACGCCATCGGACACTGGCGCGCGCGGGACGGAAAATTTCCCATTGACGCCTCGGGCGTATTGCCGGACGGGAAGGCGTTCAACGGCCCCGATGAGTTGAAAGCCATTCTAAAAGGCGACCGCGGCGCGTTCGCGGATTGCCTGACGGAAAAGCTTTTGACCTACGCCCTGGGGCGGGGCCTCGAGCACTACGATAAACCGGCGCTCAAAACCATTTCGAGCCATCTGGCCCAAAACGATTACCGCTTCTCCACGCTGGTCCTGGAGATTGTGAAAAGTTTACCGTTTCAAATGCGAAGAGGAGATCGAGCGATCCATGATAATCACACGTAAGCGCCTGCACCGGCGGACTTTTCTGAAGGGAATGGGGGCGGCGATCGGCCTTCCACTGCTCGATTCGATGACGCCCGCTTTTGCCGGGCCGGCCGCGCTCAATCAAGCGCCCACGCGCCTGTTCTTCACCTATATTCCGATCGGCGCAACCATGGACCAGTGGGTTCCGAAGGGGACTGGCGCGGACTATGAGATCTCCCGGATCCTGAAACCGCTGACGGCCTTCCGCGACGATTTTTGCGTGCTGTCGGGTCTCGATCACCATCAGGCGGAGGAGCTCGGCGACGGGCCGGGCGATCACGCGCGCGCGGGCGCGTGCTACCTGACCGGCATTCACCCGAAGAAGACCGCTGGATCGGATATTCGGGGCGGCATTTCGGTGGATCAGATCGTCGCCCAAAAGACGGCTTCGATCACGCGCTTCGGATCGATCGAGCTTGGCTGCGACGATACGCGCACGGTGGGCGCGTGCGATTCGGGTTATAGCTGCGCTTACCAGAACAGCATTTCGTGGCGCACGCCGACCTCGCCGATGCCGCCCGAAACCAACCCGCGAACGGTGTTCGAGCGCATGTTCGGCTCGGAAGATTTGAGTCTTCCGCCGGCAGTTCGCGCGCGAGAGGCGGCGTCCCGCAAGAGCATTCTCGACATGGTCGGCGAAGACACGCAATTGCTCGCCCGAAACTTGGGGCGGGCGGATCGCCGCAAAATCGACGAGTATCTTTATGCGGTGCGCGAGATCGAGAAGCGCATTGAAAGCGCGGAGAAAGAGCACAACCAGTTCACGCCTGCGATCGAGAAACCGGCTGGAGTGCCGGTGCTCTTCGCCGACTATCTCAAGCTGATGTTCGACATTCAGGTGCTTGCCATGCAGGCGGACCTGACGCGGACGGCAACCTTCATGATCGGGCGTGAAGGCAGCCAGCGTACCTACAACGAAATCGGCATTCCGGAGCCGCACCATCCGTTGACGCACCACCGCGGAAATCCGGACAACATCGAGAAGATCACTCGCATTAATACGTTCCATGCGGAGCAGTTCGCATATTTTCTCGGGAAGCTGAAATCGACGCGGGATGGCGACGGCACGCTGCTCGATCACTCGATGATCGTCTATGGCAGCGGCATCTCCGACGGCAACGCGCATAGCAAGGTGAATCTGCCGGTGGTGCTCGCCGGCCGCGGGAACGGGGCTTTGAAGCCGGGCAGGCACATCGCTTTCCCGAAAGGGACGCCCATGACGAACCTTTATTTAACGCTGCTCGATCGCATGGACGTGCATCCGGAGACGATCGGCGACAGCACCGGGAAGTTGCAGCACATCACGGAACTTTAGTCGCGTTGCGCCGTCTACGGCCGCCGCACGATGAAATATCAGCCTATTTTCCCGGCGAGCATAGGAGTGTGAGCCGCTTGCCTCGCCTGCGGCTCGCCATTCTTCCGCGGCGCCGCCCGCCCGATACCGGTATAATCGAAGCCCGCCCGCCGGGCGGTCTCGGGGTCGAATAAATTGCGTCCGTCGACAAGTATGGCGCGCGACATCCGTTTCGCCAAGTCCGAGAGATCCAGATCCTTGAATTGCGGCCATTCCGTGACCACGACCAGGGCGTCGGCTTTGTCCGCGATGGTCACCGGGTCCGTCGCATAGGAAATCCGCAAATCGGGGTGTTGTTCGCGGCAAGCGCCCATGGCGATAGGGTCGTACGCCCTCACCCGCGCGCCCATCTGCAACAGCTTTTCGGCAATTTGCAGACTCGGGGCGTCCCGCAGATCGTCGGTGTTGGGCTTGAATGCCAGCCCGAGCAGGGCGATTGTCCTGCCCTTCAAAATGAAAAGCTTCTCCTGGAGCTTCTGGATCACCAGTTGCCGCTGCACGCGGTTCACGGCGAGCGAGGCCTCGAGCAGGCGCGCCTGATATCCATATTCGCCCGCGATGTGCAGCAAGGATTGCACGTCCTTGCCGAAACAACTTCCGCCCCAGCCGATGCCGGGATTCAGGAAACTGCGGCCAATCCGCGCATCGAGGCCAATGCCGGACATCACTTCCGTCGCGTCGGCGCCCACTCGCTCGCAAATGTTCGCGACTTCATTCGAGAAGCCGATTTTCATCGCGAGGAAAGCGTTGGCCGCATACTTGATCATTTCCGCGCTGGTCAGCGTCGTGGTCACGAGGGGGACGTGGTGTAAGCCCGGAGGCCGGGGCAAAAACGAAGGCGCCGCGAACTTCTGATCTTTCAGCGCGTAATAAAGCTCGCGAAGAACCGAGATCGTCCGCTCGTCTTCGGCCCCCAAAACAATCCGGTCGGCATAGAATGAATCCGCGATTGCCGATCCTTCGCGCAAAAATTCCGGATTGCTGGCGACGCCGAACTCGATCTGATCCTCCATGCCGGACTGCGATTCGCGGATGCCTTCATGCACCAGCGTCTCGACCAGATTTCCGCACCCGACCGGCACCGTGGACTTGTTGACGACGACGCGGTAGCGCGACGGGTCCATGGCCGCGCCGATGGCGCGCGCGGCGGCCTCGAGATAAACCAGGTTCGCTTCGCCGCTCGGTTGCGGCGGCGTTCCGACGGCGATAAAAATTACATCGCTTTGCTTGACGGCGAGAGTGAGATCGGTCGCGAAATCAAGACCGCCGTTGCGGTCCGCCAAGGGGAGAAGCTCGGCCAGAAACGGCTCATAGATCGGAATTTCGCCATTGCGAAGTTTCGCGATCTTCGATTCGTCCGTATCCACGCAGGTGACACGGTGGCCGAGATAAGCGAGGCAGACCCCCGTCACCGTACCCACGTACCCCGTGCCGATTACCGTAACTCTCATCTGGCTCCTTGTAATCGAACTAATCGCCGTGAATTAAGCCGTGAATCAATAAGTGTAGCGCCTTCCTTCATTTCAGCAGCACCGGCATCAGATCGCCGGCGCTCCATGCTTCGCGATCCGCGTCGGCCACCAGAAAAGCATTCCCCCGGCACAAAGCCGGAACATCGCTCGAACCCTTCCATGGAACGGGCGTGAGACTTGCGCCCTCGCCCACGTAAGCCGGCAGAAACCGCGTGAGACCCTTTTTATGGCGGAATTCTTGCGTAAGCCGCGCCAGAGTCAACGGTAGGGCCGATTCCGCTTGCCCCCCAAGCAGTTCCAAAGCCGCGCGCGCGAACAATTCAAACGTCACCATGGTCGATGCCGGATTGCCCGGCAGTCCGAAAAAGAAGCGCTCCCGCGCGCGCCCAAACACCAACGGCTGTCCCGGCTGGATGGCCACGCGGTCGAAGTAAAACCCGGCGCCGCATCCGGCCAGCACTTTTTCGACAATATCGTACTTCCCCGCCGAAACGCCTCCCGAAAGGAGCAGCATGTCGGACGACAAACCGCGATCGACTAGCGCGCGCGTATCTTCGTAATCGTCTTTAGCCACCGCCAGGATCTCCGGGATGCCGCCCGCGCGTGTCACTTGAATCGCGAGCGAGTAGACATTCGAGTTGCGAATCTGGTGATCGAGCGGGGTATCCGTGATGGCAACGATTTCGTCGCCGGTTGCTAGAATCGCGACCCGCGGCTTCCGGTAGACAGGGACCGGTTCGCATCCCACTGTTGCCAGCAACGCCAGGTCGGTGAACGTTAAACGCTTGCCCGCCGGAAGTAGCGGTTGGCCGGCTCGCGCTTCCCCGCCCCGGGCGTTGATGAACTGCCCGGTCGGGACCGCGCGAGTGAAACGGATGGTTGCGCCGGTGCGTTCGACATGTTCGACCATGACAACCGCATCGGCGCCATTCGGAATGGGAGCCCCGGTCATGATTTCGACGGCCTCGCCGGCCTTCACCGTGCCCGCGTAGGATTCACCGGCACGAACTTCGCCTACAACCTGTAGTTCTCCGGGCAGTTCGTCCGAGCGCACCGCAAAACCGTCGCGGGTGGCGCGATCGAGCGGCGGGTAGTCCCGATCGGCGCGAATTTCTTCGGCAAGTACCCGGCCGCCGGCGGCTTCAAGAGCGACGATCTCCGTCGCGGGCGTAACCCGGGCGCGATTCACTTCGCGGATGACACACTCGCGAGCCTCTTCAAAAGTCATCGCGTGAAACGCGTTGCCTTCCGCCGCGCGTGGCGTTCCAGCGCCAGTTCGATCAATCGGTCGATCAATTGCGCGAACGCAATCCCGCCGTGCTCCCACATTTTCGGAAACATGCTGATGGAAGTAAACCCCGGAATCGTATTGATCTCGTTGATGTACAACTTGCCCGTCGCGTTCTCCAGCAGAAAATCGACGCGCGCCATTCCCTCGCACTGCACGGCCTCGTAGCACCCGATCGCAAGCCGCCGCATCTCCTCCGTTTGCTCCGGCGGGAGCTTTGCGGGCAATTCGAATCTCGCCTGGTTCAGCAGATATTTATCCTCATAATCGTAAAACTCGCGAGACGGCAATATCTCGCATGGCATCGATGCCAGCGGCTTTTCGTTTCCCATCACCGAACACTCGAACTCGCGTCCCGCAATGCCGCGCTCCACGATTATCTTGCTGTCGAACTCAGCCGCGAGGGCCACGGCGGTTTCCAGTCCCGCGCAATCATGCGCTTTCGAAATTCCTACCGACGACCCGAGATTTGCCGGCTTCACAAACATCGGAAAATCGAAGCTCGCGCAAAGCTCTTCCGTGGCCAGGTTATCGCGCGTCAGAATGCGGTACTCGACCACCGGCAGCCCGCGATCCCGGCACACGCGCTTCATCATGTCTTTATCCATCGAGACGGCGGATGCGAGCACGCCCGCCCCGACGTAAGGCAGATCCGCGAGTTCGAGCAGCCCTTGCACCGTGCCGTCTTCGCCGAACGTGCCGTGTAGGATCGGAAACACGACGTCGATGTGCGACTGCGCGCCAGGCTCCGGGAGTATCGGCTTCGGGCTCCACTTGCCCTCTTTGCTAATGCGGTAATGCAGAATTTCATAGCGCGAGGGATCCAGCGCCCGAATAATCGATTCGGCGGAGCGGATCGAAATCTCGTGCTCGCCCGAACGTCCGCCATAGACGATTGCGACGCGAAGTTTCATTAGATGATTTTTTTCCCTAGCGCGGACATTACCAGCTCAACCGCGAGATCGGCGGTGCGATTCACTTCGTCGATCGCGGGATTCACTTCGACCACTTCCATCGAAATCATGTTTCCGCTGTCGCAAATCATTTCCATGGCAAGGTGCGCCTCGCGATAAGTCGCGCCGCCGCGCACGGGAGTACCCACGCCCGGAGCCTCGCGCGGATCGACAAAATCGAGATCGAGAGAAAGGTGGAAGCCGGCCGTGCCGCGCGAGACCGCCGCGATCGCTTCATCCATCACCGGGCGCAGCCCGCGCTCGTCGATATCGCGCATGGTGAACACGCTTACGCCGGATTCGCGCACTTGCGGGCGCTCCCGATTATCGACCTCGCGGACGCCGACCAGCGCGACATTTTGCGCGGCGGTCTTCGGAGAGAAACCGAACAGGCGCGTCAGCTCCGGCGGACCCATTCCGATGCAGCAGGCGAGCGGCATGCCGTGAACGTTCCCGCTCGGACTGCTCTCCGGCGTGTTCATGTCGGCGTGCGCGTCGATCCAGAGGAGGCCCAGCTTCTCGCCCTTTTCGCGAAGCACGCGCGCCATTCCGGCCACCGTGCCGATCGCGATCGAATGATCGCCGCCCAGCACCAGCGGGGCTTTGCCTTCCGATGCCGCTTGCACGACCATTTCGCCCAAGCGCTCGCACACGGCCGCAATTTGCGGAAGATATTTGGCATCGCGCGGACCTTCGGGCAGGCTCTCGGCTTGCTCGACGGCAACATTGCCGAGATCTTCGACATCGTAGCCGAGCGCCGCCACTCGCTTGTTTAGATTGGCGACCCGTAGCGCGGATGGACCCATGTCCACGCCTCGGCGGTCCGAGCCGAGATCGAGAGGCGCGCCGATAATCGCGATGCTCGAATGCTTCATGCGCGCGCCACAAGGCTCATGGACGCAACCGGTAAAGCATTCGCGGGAACGCGATCGTCTCGCGAATGTGCTCCAGGCCGCAGATCCATGCCACGCAGCGCTCGATGCCCATGCCGAAACCGCCATGCGGCACCGTTCCGTACTTGCGTAAATCGATGTACCAGTCGAACGCTTCGGCAGGCAGATGGTGCTCTTCAATGCGGCGCAGCAACAGCTTGAGATCGTGCACGCGCTGCCCTCCGCCGATGATTTCCCCGTAGCCTTCGGGCGCGAGCACATCCACTCCCAGCGCAACTTCGGGGCGCTCCGGGTCGGGCGCCATGTAGAAGGCCTTGATCGCCGAGGGATACCGGTCCACCAGGATGGGCCGATCGAATTGCTGTGTCAGGATCGTCTCGTCCCCGCCGCCGAAATCGCCGCCCCACTGAATCTCGCTGCCCTTTTCCTGAAGAATTTTGACGGCCTCGTCATAACTCAGCCGGGGGAACGGCGACCGCACCGCTTCCAATTTCGAGACGTCGCGTTCGAGCGCCTTCAACTCGGCCTGGCGCGTCTCGAGCACGCGTCCGACGACAAACACGATCATCTCTTCGGCCACGCGCTTCACTTCTTCGAGATCGGCGTAGGCCATCTCCGGTTCAACCATCCAGAACTCGGTAAGGTGGCGGCGCGTCTTCGATTTCTCCGCGCGAAACGTGGGGCCGAAGCAATAGACTTTCCCGAACGCCATGGCATTCGCTTCGTTATATAGCTGGCCCGATTGCGTCAAATAGGCCTTCGCATCGTCGAAATAATTCACTTCAAACAGCGTCGTGGTGCCCTCGCAGGCGGCGGGCGTGAAGATGGGCGTATCGATTAACGTGAAGCCATGATCGTCGAAATAATCGCGCACGGCCTTGATTATGGCGTGGCGCACGCGCATGATCGCATGCTGGCGCTGGCTGCGCAGCCAGAGATGCCTGCGATCCATCAGGAATTCCGTGCCGTGATCCTTCGGCGAGATCGGATACGGATCGGATTCCGGAACACGCTGTATTACCCGCACGTTTTCGATATCCATCTCATATCCGCCCGCCGCGCGCGCATCGGCGCGGACCTTGCCGGTCACCACGATGGACGATTCCTGCGTCAGATTCTTGATCTCATCGAATAGCGCCTCGGGCAGGGCGCTCTTCACGGCGACGCACTGCAACAGGCCCGTGCCGTCGCGCAGCAGCGGGAAGCAGATCTTCCCGGATTTTCGAAGGTTGTAAAGCCAGCCCGCAATTTCGACCGTCTCGTTTTCGTGGCGCGAAACTTCGGAGATGCCGATCCTTTCGGGCATTACGCCCGCTCCAAGCCGGCGTGCTCCAGGCGGTCGTACACCTCATTGACGGAATCGAGCGGATGCTCCATGTCGGCCACTTCTTTGAGCTCCAGCAGCATCGGATATTGATCGGGACGCGCTCGTAGCAACTGCATCGTCTTCGACCAATCCACCGTGCCCCCTTCGGCCAAAAATGGGAACAGATGCTTGTCCTCTTTGCCGTCGTTATCGTGGATGTGGAGAGAACGGATTCGCTCTTTCATGATGGCGAACTCGCTCTCGATTCCACCGCCGATGTTGGCGTGGCCGAGATCGAAAACAAAATTCATGTCGAGGTGAGTTACCTTCAGGAATTGCTGGAGACGTCCGGCGGTCGAAAGCTCATTCGGAATATTTTCGAGCAGGATCTCCACGCCGCGCTGATGCGCGAACAGAATCAGCCCTTCGAGCGCGGTAAACGCGGCATCGAGGGCATGCTCGCTGAACTCCTGGTTGGACACGCCGAGATGCTGGACCATGTACCGGAACGGCACCGTTTCCGCGATTTCGAGCGCGCGCTTGATCTCATCCACGGCGAAGATGTGCCTTGATTTGTTGCGCTCGGTGATGTCGACGATCGAATCCGGGCCGGAGCGGCCCCAAATTTCATCGGTATGCATGGGCGAGTGGATCGAGTGAAGCTTAAGCTCGGAGTCGCGGAACCAGTAGCCAAGTTCGGAGATCCGCGATTTATTCCTATAATCCAAATGCTGGCGCGCGCAGAAGATTTCGACCGCCGGGATGCCGGCCTGCACAGCCTTTTCGAGCCATGCAGTCGTGAGGCGGTGGTTGACTATGAGATGGGTGGAGAGAACGCGATTCATCAAACTTTATAATGACAGGCGATAATGACTGGAAGCGCTAATAGCCCTTGGCGGTTCCTTCCGAGCGGCCATCCGGCGCGCCTTCGAGCCACGTTCCGTCGTTCAGGATCACGGCCGCATCGCCGATCGCGCCGACCTGTTTGATCTGGTGGCCCTTCGATTTCAGGAGATCGATGGTATCCGGCGAGAATCCGCGTTCCATGACGATCGCGTCGGGCAGCCATTGATGGTGGATGCGCGGCCGATCGACCGCTTCCTGGGCGTTCATTCGGAAATCGACCACATTCAAGATCACCTGCAAAACGGTGTTGATGATCGTCGGTCCGCCGGGCGAACCCACGACTAGGAACAGCTTGCCGTCCTGTAAGAGAATGGTCGGCGTCATGGAAGACAGCGGCGTCTTATGCGGCGCGATGGCATTCGCCTCGCCCTGAATCAGGCCGTACGCGTTCGCTTCGCCGGGCTTGGGCGCAAAATCGTCCATCTCGTTGTTCAAGAGAAATCCGAGCTTGGCGGCCGTCACTCCGCTTCCGAATCCGCCGTTCAACGTATAGGTCACGGCCACGGCGGTTCCTTCCGCGTCGACAATCGAATAGTGCGTGGTTTCCGTGCTTTCACGCGCCGGCTTGCCGGGATGCACCGCATCGCTCGGCGTCGCGCGCACGGGATCGATCGATTGCCGCAAGGTCGCGATGTACTCTTTGTCGAGCAGCGCGGAAACCGGAACTTTGTAGAAGTCCGGATCTCCCATATACTCGCTGCGGTCCGCGAAATAACGCCGCATGGTCTCCGCCATGAAATGTAAAGATGCCGCCGAGCCCGCTCCGGATTTCCAATAGTCCGTTCCTTCGAGCACGCCGAGCATCTGCAGAATACCGACGCCGCCGGAACTCGGGGGCGGCGAAGTGATAATCGTATATCCGCGATAACTGCCGGTGAGCGGCGCGCGCTCGAAAACTTTGTAGTCGCGCAGATCGGCGAGCGTGATGGGGCCGCCGTGCTCTTGCATGTCGGCGGCGAGGAGGCGCGCGGTTTCGCCCTCGTAAAAATCTTTCGCGCCGCGGTCGCGAATGCGCTGCAAGGTACGACTGAGCTCCGGCTGGACCAGGAGGGCGCCCGGTTGATAAAACTCACCGTTTTTCAGAAAAATTCGCTTCGATTCCGGAAAAGCTTCCAGCCTTTCGGCGGTCGAGTCCCCATGCAGCGATTCGGCCAGGTTATACGAAACGGGGAACCCTTTGGCCGCCAGTTCAACTGCGGGATTTACGAGATCCTTCCATGGCTTGCGGCCGTATTTCCGGTGAGCGAACTCCAGACCTTTGACCGTGCCGGGAATGCCCGAAGCGCGATAGCCCGTCCAACTGTCTTGCGTGGCGTTACCTTGCGCGTCGAGATACATATCGCGCGACGCGGACGCCGGAGCGCGCTCGCGAAAATCGACAAAAGCGGTCCGGCCATCCGCGAAACGGATCAGCATGAATCCGCCTCCGCCGAGGTTTCCCGCCGATGGATGCGTCACCGAAAGTGCGAAGCCGACGGCCACCGCCGCATCGACCGCATTGCCGCCGGATTCGAGAACGGCTTCACCGGCATCGGTGGCATGGCGCTCGTGCGTCACCACCATGCCGTGCTTCGCGCGAACCGGCTGCCGCGCGGCAAGCGGCAGCGCAAGGAGAAGAACGAGGAGGCAACGCGTTCGGCGCATTGACTCTAATGTACCGCCCAAGGGAGCGGTCTATCCGTGCGCTTTAGAATCTCACGCGGCCGCTGAGCAGGATCTGCCGGCCGCCCTGATCGGCCAAATTCTGATTCTGTCCGAAGGAGGGACTGCTCAGGTTCGTGACCGGGTTCAGGAAGTTCCGGTGATTGAAAATATCGAAGAACTCACCCCGGAATTCCAACGCCACGCGCTCGGTGATGGCGACCTTCTTGATAAGCGTAAGGTTCTGGTTGTCCAAGCCAGGGCCGCGGAAGGTATTCTTGCCGAGGTTGCCGAAGGTCACTTGCGAATCCGCCAAAGGCAAGCCGCTGGGATTCAGGTGAGTCACGACAATACCCGTGCCATTCAGCGGTGTTGTGAACGTCCGGTAATCGTGCGAAACCGGGTCCAGTGTAACCGTGCCATTGGGGTTGTAGTCGGGACGCGCGGCGGTGCTGCCCACGCCGTAGGTATCCACCCCCGTCAGTATGGTGAACGGCTGGCCCGACTGGGCTTCCGTGAACCCGTTCAGGGTCCAGCCTCCGAAAGTGCGGCGGAAGAGGCCGTTGCCTAGCACGCCGTGATTGAACCAGGGCACGTCGTAGTTGAAGAACACCACGTAGCGATGCTTGCGGTCGAATGCCGAGAGGCCATACTCGCTATGGTAATCATTGAAGTTTTGCGGAATCTGCGGACTGCCCGCCGTGATCGCGCTGACCCCTAGCGATTCGTCGTTGTTACTCATGTTCTTGCTGTAGGTGTAGTTGAAACCAACAAGAAGGCCACGGCTTAGCCGCTTATCGACCTTGACATAAACGGCGTTGTAGTTTCCGATGGCGTTGGACTCGATCAGAACGCGCGACCCATACTGGGGAAACAACCGGCGGGCCTGCGTGGTAGGGATAGCGTTCGGGCTGCCGGCAGCGATCACCATGGCCGCCTGAGCGGCCGTCAGAGTGCTTGGATTTGCCTGGGACTGATCGATGCCGTGATACGAACGCGACCCGGTGTAGCCAATTTCGAGAACGTAGTCGCGTTTGATTTGCCGCTGGATGGAAGCGCTGTAAAAGTGAGTGGTGGGCGCTTGCAGGTTGGCGGGGCTATTCACGAATGTCGCCAGCGGTTTGAATCCAGGCGCCGTGCCGCGGACCAGATTCGGGAACTGGTTCACAAGGTCGGCCTGTTGCGAAAGCAAGGAAACCACCCGCGGATAGTTGCTTCCGTTAACCGTCAGAATGTTATAGAACAGGAAGTCGTAAGCTATCCCATATCCGCCGCGAAATACCGTTACCCCATCGCCAAAAATTTTCCCGAGCAGTCCATCTTGAAATGACGGGCTATAAGCCAATCCGGCGCGCGGAGCCCAATTATTACTGTCCGCCGTTGCGGGACCGGGAACTCTCGTCGCCCGGATCGCCGGGTCGGTTGCGCCGAAAAATCCGAAAGGCGCATTCGCGTATTCGTACCGGATTCCGAGATTCAATGTCAGATTCTTGGAAACCTTGAGATCGTCTTGGAAAAAGTAGCCCTGTTGAATCTGACGGGCATCGAAGCTCGCCGTGTTTAAGGCCAAGGCGAGAGTCGCGGGTTGATTGTTGATATAGTCGGCGAAATTATTGAAGGTGTAGGTCCCTTTGGAATCGAAGGCCGCGACGTTGAAGAGCCGCTGGCGCACTATGTTGCCACCGAATTTCAACGTATGCCGCCCGAGAGTATATGACGCCGTGTCAAGCCACTGGAATTCGTTGGTGGTGCGGCCCTGGGGGAAGTTTGAAGCGCCTCCGATGGAAAATGCCCCGTTGATGCTCGTTGCGGGGTCGGTAGGATCGTTTTCCGGAAATCCAAGAACGCTGCGGATGAATGCGACGCTAAACTGATTCGTCAGCGCGGGCGAAAAAACGTGCGTATCGCTAATCACGTGGTTTTGACGCCGGATTACCTGCGCGGCGCTGAAGAGGGTTCCGAACTGTAAGTTGCTGGTCACATCCGGCTGGTTGCGATCGTCTACCGTGGACCGGAAATAAACGCTATCCCGAGCGCTCGCCACCCAATCGACTCTGGACGTGCCAAGCCAGAAGACGTAGGGATTTGCGAGAGCAATGTTCACGCTGCCGAACGGGATGGCAACGCCGTTCACCGTTACGTTTCTGTTGTTGAAAAAGCCGGGGTTCCCAGCGTAGATGGACGGCAAAAATTTGATGGCGTTCAGAGCCGCGGTCCGGGCCGCCGCGGTCTCGCCGGCCGCCAAAGGCACGCTCCCAAGCAAAGCAAAACCCGCGAGCGTGGGAATGGTTGCGGAGGTAGCATTTCCGGCGCTCGGAGCTTCGGCGCGCCGGTCGGTTTCCGCGTTTGCGAAGAAGAATAATCGATTCTTCAAAACCGGTCCGCCTAGACTACCGCCTACCTGGTTCTGATCGAAACGCGGCGTGCTCGTCAGCCCGTTGCGTTTGTTCGGCAGCGTCACCGGAATCAGCGAATTGCCTTGCCAATACTCGTAAGCCTCGCCGTGGAATGCGTTCGTTCCGCTTCTTGTAATCACCTGGAGCTGACCGCCGCTGTTCCGGCCGAACTCGGCCGAGTAGGCTTGTGTCTGCACCTGAAACTCACCGGTGGCTTCCGGCGTCACGCGGTTGTTGCTTAACGTGACGCTGGCATCGTTATTGTCGATACCGTCCAGCAAAAAGTCGTTGTTACGGGCGCGTTGACCGTTCACCGAAATTCCGGTTGAACCGGGGCCGCGAGTTGCCGTGGGCGCTAGCAGCGCGAGCTGATTGACGTCCCGGGTACCGGAGGTAGTGGCGACGTTCGAAATAAAGGTTTGCGAAAGCGTGCGCTCTATGGTGGCAGTGCTTTTCGAGAGTTCCACGCCGGGCGGGGTGTCTTGCACTTCAATCGCGTTCGACGTCGTGGCGAGCGCAAGCTTCTGATTAAGGGTGACTTCCTGCGAAGTAGTTACGACGATATTGTTGACCTTCGTTTCCCCGAAGCCAGGCGACACAAAGGTGAGGTTATAAACACCGGGATCGACACCAGGGAAACGGTAAAATCCGTCCGAGTTGGTCGTGGTGGTGCGCTCGATGTTTGTCGCCATGTTGACGATAGTTACTGTGGTTCCCGTGATTACGGCCCCAGACGGATCGGAAACGGAGCCGAGAATGGTACCCCGCGTAAGTTGCGCCGCCGCGGCGACGGTGAAAAGCAGCGTAAATGCGAAAAGCCTAATTGAATTTTTCAACGGATCCCTCAAGAATGCAGCAAAAAAAGTTTTAGTTTATCCAAGGATGGCAATGTAGTGGCCATTCGAGCGGGCTTTAGATTCAATATTTTCTGGCGGCCCGATATACGAAAGTGGATTGCCGCACGGATCGTTATGAATTATGAAATCATCGGAACCGGCCCGGGATACCGTGCCACTTTTGAATCCACCGTAAGCAACGTAACGCCTGCAGCGAGTGCCTGCGCCACCAGCATTCGGTCGAATGGATCTTTGTGAATCGGCGGCAGGATATCGAGCCCCACGGCGTGTTCGCTCGTAATCGCCAGCTCGCTATATCCGTTATCGAGAAGCCCCCTTCGGAGCAGCCGGGGCTCCACGCGGAAGTCCTCCCGCCCCAGTCCACGCTTGATCGCGATTTCCCAAAGACTCGCCGCGCTGAATAGCAGCTCGTTTTCGGAATTGTCGAGCAATTTTCGCGCGGGGCCGGGCAAGCGGTCCGGCTGCCCGGCTGCCCACAGAAGCAAATGCATATCGAGCAGCAGTTTCATCCATTGCCGCCGAATAGCCGCTCAATTTCTCCCTCTCCCATCCGGTCGAAGTCGTCGGGCACGGCGATCTCTCCAGCCAGGAAACCCACGCGCCGCTTCGATTTCGGAGTGTCTATCGGCATCACCTTCACAAGCGGTTTCCCGGCTTTGGCGATTATGAAGGATTCACCCTTTACGGCTTTTTCGAGGAGCCGCGACAATTGGGTCTTGGCTTCGTGAATGTTAACGGTCTGCATGTTACCCCAGTACTTAGTCTACTCGACTTAGTCTACATGGGAATGGCCGATTTGACAATTGCATTCCCATTTCGCTAGCCTGAATTGGTAGAAAACAAATAGCGGAGACGTGTGTTCATGAGTACTCAGTTCCCGTCGAAGGATGGGATCATCCGGCAATGGCATATTTTGGACGCGAATGACGCAGTCCTTGGCAAGCTTGCGAGCCACGCGGCGCGTCTGTTGATGGGGAAACACAAGCCGTCCTTCACGCCGTTTCTCGATACCGGCGATCATGTGATCGTCGTCAACGCGGCGAAGGTCAAGCTGACGGGCAAGAAAGAAGAGAACAAGATTTACCGCCACTTCACCGGTTACCCCGGCGGATTGGTCGAAATGGGAGTTGCGCGGGTGCGCGCCACCCGGCCGACTCGCATGGTGGAAGACGCCATCTCGGGCATGCTGCCCAAGACGAAGCTCGGCAAGCAGATGTACCGCAAACTCAAAGTGTACGCGGGCGACAAGCACCCGCACGCGGCCCAGAAGCCGGTGGCAATGGGGCTTTCCTCGGGCAAGAAAGACTCGGGCAAGAAAGACTCGGGCAAGAAAGAAGGGATCCAACTTGGCAGCAGCTAAAATCGTGCAATATCTTGGAACCGGGCGCCGCAAGAAAGCGATTGCCCGCGTATTTTTACGCCTCGGCAATGGCGCCATTACGGTGAACGGGAGGACCCTCGAAAATTATTTCCCCACCGAAGCGTCGCGCGTTCCCGTGCGGGAAGCGCTTTTGGCGACGGAGACGACGGGCAAATTCGATATCCTCGTGCTCGCTCGCGGCGGCGGCGTGAATGGCCAAGCCGATGCGATCCGCCTCGGTTTATCGCGCGCGCTGGTCGAATTCGATGGCGAACTGCGATCGCCGCTCAAGAAATTGGGTTACCTGACGCGCGACGCGCGTACCCGCGAACGCAAGAAGTACGGCCAAAAGGGCGCCCGTAAACGCTTCCAATTCTCGAAGCGCTAATCGAAATTGGTTTCGTTATTTGGGTTCGCTTTTGAATTTGTTTCTTTTTCCTCTCGCACGCAAATCTCGCCTTGGACCGTGTGCCTGTAGGTATCCGGGGTGCTACTCGCACCCCTCCGGCGTAGTTTCCAACCATAGGAGATAAGTTGCCCGCAATTTCAATGAAGGAGTTGCTCGAAGCAGGCGTTCACTTCGGGCACCAGACCAAGCGCTGGAATCCGAAAATGAAAGAATACATTTTCGGAGAACGAAACGGCATTTACATCATCGATCTGCAGAAAACCCTCAAGCTTTTCAAGGACGCAGCTCGTTTTGTCGGCGAAATGGCCGCCCAGGGCAAAAATGTCCTGTTTGTCGGCACCAAGCGCCAAGCTCAGGAAGCCATCACCGAGGAAGCCACCCGCTGCCGGATGTTCTACGTGAATTCACGCTGGCTCGGCGGCTTGCTGACGAACATGACCACGGTCCAGAAGTCGATCAAGCGCCTCAAGGAGCTCGAGGCGATGGCGACCGATGGCGGTTACGCTTCGCGGCCCAAGAAAGAAGTCATCCGCCTGGAGCGCGAGCGCAAGCATTTGGATTCGAACCTGGCCGGCATCAAGGATATGCCGGGCCTCCCCGACATTGTGTTCGTGATCGACTCGAACAAGGAAGCGATCGCGGTGAAGGAAGCCCGCCGCCTGGGAATTCCGGTGGTTGCGATCGTGGATACGAATTGCGATCCGGACGAAGTCGATTGGGTGATTCCCGGCAACGACGACGCTCTTCGCGCCATCCGCCTGTTCACCAGCAAGATCGCCGATTCCGTGATTGAAGGCCGGGCGCTCGCCACCGAGCACGACTTCACCGCCGAAAAGCTGATCACCGACGAGACGCCCGAAGGTGAAGGCACCCCCGAGTACACGGCGTACGTCGATCCCAAATACGCCGAGCAAATCATGACCGAGAGCCTGATGGGCGAGGAGCCGGGCGGAAATCATCGCAAGGGCCCGGCATCGGAAACCGCGGAACCCGTACCCGAGCCGGCGCTCGAATCCGGCATTTAGCACGTTAGTAAAACCGCTCCCTTAGGGTCACGGCTCGGTAAGACGTATCCATGCCAAGTACCCAGCCGTGACCGTAAGGGAGCGGTTTTGTCACAAATTCGAATTCAGGGTAAAACAACTATGGCGGAAATTACCGCACAACTAGTCAAAGAGCTACGCGAGCGCACCGGCGCGGGCATGATGGAGTGCAAGAGCGCCCTGGTCGAAGCCAAGGGCGATCTTGCCGAAGCGGAAGTCGTATTGCGGAAGCGCGGCATCGCCTCGGCCGGCAAGAAAGCTTCGCGCACGACAAGACAGGGCTTGGTCGCGAGCTACATCCATCACGGCGGACAGGTCGGCGTGCTGATTGAAGTCAATTGCGAGTCCGATTTCGTGGCGCGCACGCACGATTTCAAGGAACTGGTCCACGATCTCGCGATGCACGTCGCGGCGGCCGATCCGCAATTCGTCCGCAAGGAAGACGTGGATGAAGCGGCGCTCGCCAAGGAACGCGACATACAGCGCGCCCGCGCCATCGGCGAGGGCAAACCCGAGAAGGTCGCCGACAAGATTGTCGAGGGCCGGATGGCCAAGTATTTCGAAGAGGTCTGCCTCTACGAGCAGCCGTTCGTCAAGGAGAACACGCTTTCGGTCGAGCAGGTCATCAAGATGAAGATCGCCAAGCTGGGCGAGAACATCGCCGTGTCCCGATTTGCACGCTATAAAGTCGGCGACGCGAGCGCTTAAGCCGGCCTGCCAATGCCGAAATTCGATCGCATCCTTCTGAAGTTGAGCGGCGAGGCGATGGCCGGGCCCGCGTCTTTCGGAATCGATCCCGATCGCGCGAAAGGCCTGGCCTCGGAGGTTGCGGCGATAGCGGCCGCGGGCGTCGAAACCGGCATCGTGGTTGGCGGCGGGAATATCTTTCGTGGCATCGCGCTCGCCGCCAAGAGAATGGACCGGGTCACCGGCGACCACATGGGGATGCTCGCCACCGTCATCAATTCGCTCGCGCTTCAGGACGCGCTCGAACAGATTGGGGTGCATACGCGCGTGATGAGCGCAATTGAAATGCACCAGGTGGCGGAGCCGTATATCCGCCGCCGGGCCATCCGGCATCTGGAGAAGGGCCGCGTCGTGATCTTCGCCGCCGGAACTTCAAATCCGTATTTCTCAACCGACACGGCAGCCACGCTGCGGGCGCTCGAAATCAAAGCCCAAGTGATCGCCAAAGCCACGAAGGTCGACGGCGTCTACGATATGGACCCCATGAAATTCCCGCAAGCGGTGATGTACCCGGAGATCACCTACACCGAAGTCCTCGCGCGATCGCTCGGCGTCATGGATTCCACGTCCATCGCGATGTGCCGCGACAACAAGCTCCCGATTATTGTTTTCAATCTCAATACAAACGGAAATATAATGCGTATGTCGATGGGCGAATCCGTCGGCACCGTAATTCGCTAGCCTCCCAATGGACACAATTAAAGAAATTGAAGCTCAGGCCAAGACGCGCATGGAAAAAGCCCTGGGCGATTTGCAGCATGAGATGACAAGCATCCGCACCGGCCGCGCTTCGGTCAGCGTGCTCGACCATATCCGCGTGGATTATTACGGCACGCCAACGCCGCTCAACCAGCTCGCGAACTTGCATGTTCCCGAGCCGAGCCTGATCACCGTCCAGCCGTGGGACGTTTCCCAGATTTCCGCGATCGAGAAGGCCATCCGCAGTTCGGACCTGGGCTTCAATCCCGCGAACGACGGAAAGCTCATCCGGCTCCCCGTTCCCCCGCTCACGCAGGAGCGCCGCAAGGAATTGGTAAAGCGTCTTCACGGCGTCGCCGAGGACCACCGCGTGGCCGTCCGCAATATCCGTCGCGATTGCAATGAGCATGTGAAGAAACTGCTCAAAGACAAGACCATTGCCGAAGACGATGAACGCGCCGCGCTCGCCGAGATCCAGAAGCTTACCGATACCTACATGGGCAAGCTCGATGCGGCGGTGAAGACCAAAGAAACCGAAATTATGGCGATTTGACAGTGCCGTCCGGCAGCTTCAGATATTCGTACCAGCTATCGTCGATAACGTGCTTGGTCCACTTGCCGCTAGACGTGGTAGGGTGACTCGCAGCCGCTCCGAGTAGAGGACCACGTCGAGATTCATGTCGCGGAGCGCACCAAGGGCGCCGAGTGGACTTAATTGTAGACGCCGTTGTGCCAGTGCTGCGCGCCCGACAGGATCATTGCGCGCGGGGAGCACACCCCGGAGGGCGTGTAGGTCCCGAACAGTTTCCGGCCCGCACCCCCAACGGAGGTTACCCCGCGTCGACATTATTCGAGATGAACAAGCTGTTCCGCGGCATTCCCCCGTTTTGATCAATCACGGCAGGCGCGCCCTTAGGGGAGTTGGTCGAGCTCGTCAGCAGTTAGATTCAGCGCTTTTCCTACCACGGGACCGTGGTGTTGCGCCCTGTCCCGGAGCTTACTAGCCAAAAGCACGAGCGTCTTGTGGATCTGTTTTGCTATTTCTGCCCGGATTTCGTCGTCAGTCATAAGCTCTTTCTCTCCTTTTAGAACGCGTTTTTTCGGTTCGAATGCCTAACCCTCACGGCGTTGGAATGAGCACCGTACCGCTGCCGTGATCCTCAACCGTGGCTTGGCGTCCAATAACGAACGTGTTGGCTACCCCCGCGTCGACAAAGATGTCGGCAAGCGACGATTGAAAACCATCCAGATTGTTCGCGACGAACGAGCTGTTCCCCGGCATTCTTCCGTTTTGATCGATCACAGCCAGCGCGGCTCTGGCGCGGCCTCGAATCCTGTTGCTTAGTACCGAGTTGCCCTGAGCGAAGCCCTTGATTTCGATTGCTGCGCTATTAGGGCCGAACGCGGTGCCCTCCGACGCCGACATGGTGACATCGTTGTCCACGACAATGGCGCTCGCCTCGGGCGTCGACGGCGATGGCTGGCCAAATACATCGATGCCTACGGATGCCAGGTCCGTCCAACCGCAATCTATCGAATTATGCGCAATTAGGTACGAACCGGAACCCACCACACGAATCGCATCCGCCGCCCCAAACGTCACGCCGCCCGTCACAATCACGTTCCGCTCCGCATGAGCCCGCCCACCGATGACGCGAAGATTGATCGCGGGCTCAGTGACGTTCCGGATATTGTTCCCGGAAACGTATACTTCCACCTCCTTGTCCGGGGATCTCCCGACGGCGAACATGACAACACCCAAAGTCTGGGTGCCAGGCATCCCGCCCACGTCGATGTCGTTGTCGAGGATTGACAGCGTTCCGGAGAAATTCTCAGGTTTTCCCGGGAAGGTTGCGTTAGGCGGGTGCGGGTTAGCGCCGACAAAAATGGCGCCGGAGACAGGGTTGGCCTGCCCTCCCTCTGTCCCAAACTCGGCAGTTGCCTCTATGCTCTCGATCCGGCAGCCGGTGACCGCCAGGCCGCCGACCGCATATACCCAGATCGCGCCCGCCCTCGGGCGAACGAAGCGCAATCCCTGAATCGTGACGTGGGCGTCCACAGCGTCGACGAGGAATGGCCTTTCTCCGCCCTCCATGGTCGGCATGTCGCCGTTCTCATCGCGGCTGCCTGAGATCACAACGTTCTTCGATACCGTGACCATCCGGCTGTAAATCGCCCCGGCGGGCGCGGTCGGGGGCCGGTCGAAAGAGAAATGTCCCCTCAAGACGACACGTCCACCTTGATCGACGGCTGCTTGAACCGCCGGAACATCGAGATTGGGATCGCCTCTACCAACCACCACAATGGGCCGCGCCGCTACCGTCCCCGCAAAAGCCGCGATCAGCGAAATCAATCCCAGGTGTTTCATGTTTATGTCTCCTTCGAACTTTTTCGATCTATTGACCTTCGCAGGTCACCCGGCTATTCCAATCCACGAAGGCGCCGTTAGGGTTATCCCGCCAAGCCCATACGTGCAACTCGAAGTGGGCGGGCAGGCCGTACCGGTTCGGGCTGCTAACCAATAGGAACGCTTGGCCCTCGAGCACCGGCGGACTATTGTGATGTGCCAGCCAGGTGGCGGAGTCCACGATGAACTCGACGCCCACCAGTTGCAAACGTCCCTCGGACGCCTCGTATATCAGCGCTTCCGGCCGCGAGGCATCGATTTCCCCGTCGGCCACCAGAGCGCCGTTGACGTAGTGCTGGCCCATGGCCCCGTGATCCGGACCGCTGACACAGCCGAGGAACGGCTGATAGCTGGCGGCAGTGGCGTTGTTGACGTCGATGAACTGCCGCGTGGAGTCGCGAACCAGTTGGACGAGTTTGGCCGGGACGGCATTCTCGTGAACGGCATGCGCTTGCTCGGAGTCCTTGGTCGCAGTACCACCCGCCGCGAAAAGGGGTGCGGCCGCGTTCAGCGAAATCAATCCTCGTTTTAGGTTTTTCATTTTGATGTCTCCTTGTGTCGCCCGTGGAAAGTTAACAGAGCGGGTGGGCGCAGACACAAGGTAAGCCAGCATTGGCGAGCGGAACAATGCCAGTCGTCACTGTTTGCCGTCTCATTCTTGTCCAGAGATTAATTACTGAAAATGCACGGGTTAAAAAACCACATCTCCCCGCAATCGGCTTCGGTAGGGCTGTGGTAGGCTTACTCAATCGGAATTCGCGCCGATGCCAACCCAGGATTCTGAGCGGATCGTCCGCTTCTCCGCCTTCGAACTGGATCTTCAAGCCGGAGAGTTGCGCCGTTCAGGAGTCCGCTTACCGGTCCAGGGGCGTCCCTTGCAGGTGCTGACTATCCTTCTCAGGACTCCCGGTCAGCTTGTCACCGGCGAGCAAATGCGGGGAGAACTCTGGCCGGCCGATACCTTCGTCGACTTCGAACACGGGGTTAGAAATGCCGTTGCCCGGCTTCGCGCCGTTCTAGGCGATAACGCCGAGAGGCCACGCTTCGTAGAAACTCTCCCGCGTCGGGGATACCGCTTTATTGGGGCCGTGGCCGCCGTGGCCGCCGCCGCGCAGCCTGTCCCGGTCACGCAAGCCGTCCAGCCAGCGCCACCCGGAAATCGCTGGCGGATTGCGCTGGTTGCTTTCCTTTGCCTCGGCGCCCTGGCGGGAGCGGCCACTTGGATTTACGATCGTTTTCGTGGGAATCCTGCCGGTGTTCAGATCGAGTCTCTCGCGGTTTTACCGCTGGAGAATCTGTCGGGCGACCCGGCACAGGATTATTTCGCCGACGGGATCACCGATGAGTTGATCACTACGTTGGCAAAAATCGATTCGGTGAAGGTGATTTCCCGCACGTCGTTGATGCAGTACAAAGGCGTGCATACCAAGCCCCTGCCGCAAATTGCCCGCGAACTTGGCGTCGACGCCGTCGTCGAGGGAACCCTGTCGCGCACCGGCGACCGGGTACGAGTCACGGCGCAACTCATCGAGGCAAGTACGGATCGGCATATCTGGGCCGATCGTTACGACCGCAGTGCGCGCGATATTCGGCTTCTGGAAAATGAGATTGCCAGGGCGATCGCGGAGCAACTGCGAGGCAAGCTCAATCCCCAGGAACAGCGCCGTCTCAGCGGCAATCCGATTGACCCTGCCGCGCACGAGGCCTATCTCCAAGGCCGATACCTCTGGAATCGGCGCACTCCGCCAGCGCTGAAAGAGGCAATTCGATACTTCACCCAGGCAATCGAAAAAGAACCCCGGTACGCGGAAGCGTATGCCGGGCGTGCCCAAGCTTACATCGTGCTCGGTAGCGGGGGGATGGAGGCGATCCCTCCTCAAGAGGCTCTGTCAAAAGCGAGGCCTGATGCGGAGAAGGCCGTGCAGTTGGATGGAACCAGTTCGGAGGCTCACTCCGCGCGTGCAGCGATCCGGTTCATTACGAATGGGATTGGCGTGGCTCGGAGACAGAATCTCGGCGCGCCATCGAGTTGAGCCCCAGTAACGCAACCGCGCAGTATTGGTATGGGCAGTCTCTGTGTAACCTGGAGCGTTTCGAGGAATGTCTTGCCGAGACCGCTCGCGCGCATTCACTCGATCCCGCCTACCTGAACGCTGGGGTGGACGTGGGACACAGGCTGTATGAGGCGCGGCGGTATGCCGAGGCCATCGCACCGATACGGAAGGTGCTCGAATTCAATCCGGATTACGCTGTTGGTCATCTCTGTCTTGGTCAGGTTTACGAAGCAAATCGGATGTATCCGGAAGTCATATCGGAATTGCTGAAATCAGTCGAGTTGTCCGGCGGCGCCCCCATGGACGTCGCCGCTTTAGGCCATGCCTACGCGGTTTCCGGCCATAGAGCCGAGGCGCGCAAGGCACTCCAGAAGCTTGAGGAACTCGCAACGAGGCGCTACGTATCGAATTTTCCGCGGGCTCTGATCTACGCCGGACTCGGGGAAAACGATCGGGCGCTGGAATTGTTGGAACGGGCGTTTCAGGAGCGCTCCTCGGGGATGGTGAAACTCAAGGTCGATCCTCGGCTCGACCCATTGCGTGGGGACGCGCGTTTCACCGCTCTGGTGCGCCGCGTGGGTCTTACGCCATAGGCTGGACGGCAGTGTGAATCGAATCTCAGCTATTTTCCGCAAGCGCCACCCCATGCCGGTACGCGAACGTCTTCTCCAGCTTTCTTTTCACGAACCCGCCACCTAAAACCCGCCCGACCGCTCCGAACGGCAACTCGTACTCAACATGATCCAGCAGAAAGCAGGCATCCGGCCCATCCGGCTCAATCACGTGCGTGTGTTCCCAAAACTTGAACGGGCCTTCCTCCTGAAAATCGGTGAATTGCCGTTCCGCTACGTAGTTCTTATGCCGCGCGACCCAGCGTAGCCGAAACGGACCGTAGCCCATCGCCAGCACCACGCGCGCGCCGTCGCGAATGCCGCCGGTGTGCTCCACAACCTCGACCGGATCGCCTGGCGGGATTAGTTTCCGAAGAGCTTCCGGGCGCTCATGCCACGCGAACACCCGTTCGGCCGGAGCCGGAATGCGCGTGCGGTATTCGAAAACCTCTTTCACCGCTTCGTCAAATTCTCAAACAAAAACAGCCCGCTCTTTCCGGCCACTACGATATCCAGGTCTCCATCGGCATCGATATCGACCACCGGAATCTGCATGCCGCCGCCGGTTCGCGTGCTGTAGTCGATCACGTGCTTCACCCACTCCACCTTGCCGTCCGGCAGCTTCAGATATTCGTACCAGTAAACGCCCAGCGGCTCGCGCTCGCCGGGGTCGCGCCCGTTATGCGCCATGTAGCGCTTGCCTGTCACGAAATCCATTTTGCCGTCCCCATTCAAATCGACCATGGTCATGGCGTGCGCTTGCGACCAGCTATCGTCGATAACGTGCTTGGTCCACTTGCCGCCTTCGCCTTGCTCCATCCAGAAGATGCCGTAATCGTGCGCGAGCGAGGTCACGATGTCGTTGCGGCCGTCGCCATTCACATCCAATGCGTAAATGAACCCCGTTGCGCCCAGGTTGAAGTCGGGGTGAAACTTCCAATCGGGCGAGCGCGGGTCGGCGGGCGCTTCGAGCCAGCCTTTGGAGGTGATAATGTCGTTGCGGCCATCGCCATTGATATCGCCCACGCCAACCCCATGGCCGTAGCTCTTGGGGCTGACCACGTGCTTCACGAATTCGTGGTTCTTCACCTCGTACCACGCCAGCGGCGCGGCTTCGGATCCGAACTGCGGCAGCAATTCCCGCGCTTTGCCGTCGTTATCCAAGTCCACCAGAAACGCGAATTCGACGTTGAAGCCGGAATCGATCGGATGTTCCTTCCACTCGCCCGCGCCGCCTTTACCCGGGTTCTCGTTCCACCAGAGCTTTTTGGAAAACCATGTGGCACTAACGATATCGGGATAGCCGTCGCCATTCACGTCGAGCGGCAGATCGCTGAAGCTCTCGATGTAGTTCTGCGTGTAGTTGAGCGTGCGGAACCGGTGCTTGGTCCACTTGGGCGCCTCATACCAGAATTCGCCCGAGACGATGTCGAGCTTGCCGTCCCGATTGACGTCCGTCACCGCGCACGGCTCGCTCGATCCCGGATCGATGGCGTGCTTCTCGAACGGAATGTCGGGAGGGCGGCCGACGGTCCAGGCGACCGCCGACACTCCGACGAGGCATGCCGCGAGGGCGAAAACGTGACGGTTCATAATAATCGATCATAATGGATTACGCCATGCGTCTACTTCCGGTGCTGTTACTTGCCGCCACATCCGGCGCTCTTTCACTGCGCGCTTTTCAACACGGGCAATATCTCAGGGAATCTCACAATCCGGCGATTGGAAATCCCGAGGCCATCGCCGCCGGAGGCCAGCTTTTTGCCAGATCCTGCGCCGCGTGCCATGGGCCCGATGGGAGCGGCGGGCGCGGGCCGAATCTGGTACGCCGCGCTTTGTGGCACCCGCTCAGCGACGAGACCATGTTCAGCACCATTCGCAACGGAGTTCCCGGCGCCGACATGCCGCCGACCAAACTGCCGGACGATCAAACATGGAGCCTGGTCGCCTTCATCCACGCGCTGACGGGACCGGCGAGCGACAACCCCGTTCCGGGCGATCCGTCCGCTGGGGAAAAAGTGTTCTGGAGCGGCACGGCGGGATGTTCGAATTGCCATGCGATTCGCGGCCGCGGGACCCGCATGGCGCCCGATTTGAGCAATATCGGAGGCAGCCAACCTCTGGCAGTCATCAAAGAATCGATACTCGAGCCATCGAAGGATCTCACGTACGCGGGGAAGGAGGCTGTCACCGTAATTATGAAGAATGGAGAGACCATCAAAGGAGTAGCCCGCAATCGCAGCAATTATTCTCTTCAGGTGGTGGACCGGAAGGGCGATTTACACTTGATCTCCATGACCGATGTGAAAGAATTAACCGTTTTGGACCACTCGTTGATGCCTTCCGATTATGGCAAGCGGTTACCACCCGATGAATTACGCGATCTACTCGCCTATCTGGCGCGCCAGGCCGTGCGGGACACGCCGCTCTCCGAAAAGGATTCACAATAATGCGGATACTCATTTTCCTGGCCGCGCTTGGCGCCTGCGCAATCGCGCAAGTACGGTACGAAGATATTTTGAAAGGGCCGGGCGAGAACTGGCTGACTTACTCGGGCACGTATCAAGGCTCGCGCTATAGTCCGCTCAAGAAGATCACTGTCGCTAATGCCGGAAATTTGGTTCCTCAGTGGGTCTATCACGTGCCCAACGCGCGAGGTCTGCGAACCTCGCCAATTGTCTACAACGGCATAATGTACGTGACCAACACGAATTCCGTCTACGCGATCGACGCCCGCTCGGGCCGCGAAGTATGGCAGTATCTGGACACGCGCGCCAAGAAGCAGGGCGTGAACCGCGGCGCCGCGATCCTGGGCGGCTTAGTCTATTTCACGACCGCCGACAATTACCTGACCGCGCTCGACCGCCAGACGGGAGCGCTCATATTTTCCCGGCAATTCGCGGATGCCGATAAGGGCATCACGTCCACTTCGGCGCCGCTCATCGTGAAAGACATGGTAATCGTGGGCAGCGCGGGCGGCGATAGCGGCATGCGCGGATTCATCGCGGCGCTTTCGCCAAAAAACGGAGACGAGATCTGGCGCACCTACACCGTCCCCGCGAAAGGCGAGCCGGGCGCGGAAAGCTGGGGCGACTACGTGGAGTGGGGCGGCGGCGCCACGTGGCTCTCGGGCACCTTCGACCCCGAGTCGAATACGCTCTACTGGACAACCGGGAATCCTTGGCCCGATTTCGCGGGCGCGCCTCGCAAAGGGGAAAACCTCTACACCTGTTCCCTGGTGGCGCTCGACCTTGCGACCGGCAAGGTGAAATGGTACTTCCAGTTCACGCCGCACGATACGCACGATTGGGACGCGCAGAGTTGGCCCATCCTCATCGACATGCCCTGGAAGGGCAAGCCGCGCAAAGTGGTGTTGCACGCCAATCGGAACGGCTTCTTCTATGCGCTGGACCGGACCACCGGAGAGTTTCTGCGGGCCACGCAATTGATCGATCATGTGACTTGGGCGACGGGTGTCGACGAGAAGGGCCGCCCCATGCGCATCGAAGGCAAAGATCCGACGCCCGAGGGGAATTGGGTTTGCCCCAGCGTGAAAGGCGCGACGAATTGGATGGGGCAGAGCTACAACCCCGGCACGGGCCTTCTGTATGTGCTGACGCTCGAGCAATGCGGAATGTTTACGAGTTCGTCGATGACGCCCGTTCCGATGAAAAATTTCGGCGGCGGCGGCGCGACGGAAGAAGGCGGACAGGTGATCTTGCGCGCGCTTGATCCGGCAACCGGCAAACGGGTTTGGGAGTATCCAATGACAGGCTCGGGCCGCATGTGGACGGGCACGGTTTCGACCGCCGGCGGAGTGTTGTTCACCGGGGACGACGACGGTTACATGGTAGCGCTCGACGCCAAGACCGGGAAGCACCTCTGGCATTTCAATATGGGCGAACTGCTGACCGCGTCGCCGATCACCTACGAAGTGGATGGGAAGCAGTATGTGGCGATCGCGTCCGCAACGTCGGTGTTCTCATTTGGGCTGTTTGAGCCGATGAAGGCGGAGCCGATGCCGAAGGTGACGATCCAACACTGAGGTTTGCGGCATTCAGGGCGTCGACAGATTCTTCATCCTGAAACTGCGATAGGCCGGATTCGGAGCATCGACCGTGAAATCGCCGGCGCCGCCCGGCACGACTTCGGTCGATTGGCTGTGTCCGTTGCTTAAATTCCCCGCCAGGAAATGATAATTGCCGTTCTCCAGACGCTCCGCGCTGCCGAGCGCGGGCGAGTAATTCCCGAGATCCGCGTTGAGAACGATGGACACCGACCGGCCCGCTTCGTCGATATTCAGGACCTGCCCGCGGCTCGTCGCGGCTGGATCGGCCGCGTGGCGCGTGTTGCCGTTATCGAATAGCCAAACCGCGTTACCGCTGAGCGCGGCGCTGTGCTGATGGGAGAACCACGGATCGGGGCCGCTCGAAGTCATCGCGAAATCGCCGTCTTTGCCCAAGCGCCAAAGCACGTTCCCGGAGCCGGCTCCATCGCGATAGTCGATCTTGATCACCCAGTCCTGATGCCGCATGGAGAGCAGAAAATTCCCGTCGGGCAAATATTCGAGCGAGTTGCTGTGGAGCCAGTCGTTGGCAATCGACTGGACGGGCGGGCAGCCGGGTTGCATGTCTGCGCAGGTTTCGCCGAGCACGGCCGCGCGCCCGATATCCAGTTTATCGAAGCTGTTCCAGGCCCAGGTGACGTCGAAATTCTTGTCCATCACGACAATTGCGTCGCCCAAAATATCCACTGGTCCCGTGCTTCCTTGAACTCCGTTCAAAACCTTCTCGACGCTCGCGATGGCCGCGATCGAGCCGTCCGGCAGGCGAACGGCATCGTGATGAAACGATGTAATAGCCGGCATTCCAAACCGGGTTTGCAGTTGTTCGGAGATCCATCCCGTATTCGTTTCCCGGACCGTATTCCCCGCCAAGTCGATTTCGCGGAATATCGCGGCGTCTTGCGGAATTACAAACATCGTTCCTCCGGCAAGCGGACGTAAAAGATAGCGCGGGGGCTTATCGGCCGCCGCGCCGTAATACCAGATCGCCCGGCCTTTGAAATCGGTTGCAACGGGAGTCGCGGATTCTCCGGGCATCGTCGCTATATACGACGTGAGCAATACGGGTTGCGCCGCGTCCGTCGCCAAATCCTTGGGATTTGACACCGTCGCGGCCGGAAGATTGGCGGAATCCGGTATCGCGCCCGTGGTGAACTCGATTTCGGGACCGAATTGCGATACCTGGCCGGCGAGCGTCCACTCCTGTTGCAGAATGTACCGCGTCTGCGGCAGCATGCCCGCCATGAAAAAATTTAAAGTCTTGCCGGTTACGCATTTCTTGTAAGGCAAATACTGCCTCGCCAGGTTCGCCGCGGGATGAACGATCGCGCGCACCGAACCATCGCCGCAAGCCGGCCCGGAATAGAGGGCAACGAGCGGGTTGGCCGTCGTGGATACGACGGGAGCGTCCGGCTGGGTCAAACGGGAGGTCACGACCACGGCGGCGCTCGCTTCTCCCGTGTTACCATTGCCGTCGCGAACGGCAACTGCAACCTTATAAACGCCTTCGGCCATGGGCGTCCACTCAAATGAATTCGATGCATGGAAGCTCCGCAGCACATTCGGCGCGCCACCGATAGGCGAGACGCTGAACTGGTATTGCAGGCCGGAACTTCCCAAATCGGGAGCCGCGGTCCAAAGACTGGTGCTCGCGACCGGCTGCGACGGCAGAACGTCGGATGCCAAGGAGACGACAATGGCGGCGGCCCCCATATCCCGCGCGCCAGCGGTTAGCAGCATCAGCGCCCCGGCCAGTGCATTTCGCTTCTTCGTTGGCATAACAAGAAAGAGTGCTTTACCGGCCAAAACCGTTTCCCCTATTTTACTGGGGACACGAGATCACGTTCAGACCAACAGAGTCGCCACCTCCACCGCCGACCGGTTTCCTTCCACCACCACCACGCCGCTCTCGGTGATGTAATGCCGCGCTTTATCCCGCGCGCGGTCGTAGCCGATCCGGTCGCCCTGCGCCACGCGAACGTTCTTGTCGAGGATGGCGCGGCGAATCTGGGCGTGCCGGCCAATGTCGCAATTGTCGAGAATAATCGAATCCTCGATCACCGCTCCGGTGTGGACTTTCACGCCGCGCGCCAGCACCGAATTCTTGACCATGCCGCCCGATAAAATGCAGCCGCCGGACACGATGGAATCGATGGCAAGTCCGCGCCTGCGTTCCAAATCGAAGGTGAATTTGGCCGGCGGATCGGGAAATCCGGTGGTCCGCAACGGCCACTGGCGGTTATAAAGATTGAGCGCGGGCGTGACAGCCCGGAGATCCATGTTGGCTTCGTAGTACGCGTCGATGGTGCCGACGTCGCGCCAGTAGGACTCGGCGTCGGGCGGTTCGCCGGCGATCTTGTTTGTCTGAAAATCGTACGCGTAAACTTCGGCGCGCTTCACCAGCGAGGGCAGGATATCGCGGCCGAAATCGTGCGTGCTCGTCTCTCCGGCGGCATCGTCTTGCAGTTCTTTCAGTAAAACATCCCTGGAAAAAATGTAATTTCCCATGGACGCAAAAACGCGATCCGGATCGCCGGGAATGGCGGGCGCATCGGCCTTTTTCTCGTGAAACGCGACGATGCGGCCGCTGGCGTCCGTTTCGATCACGCCAAATTCGCTCGCGAGTTTTCGATCGACCGGAATAGCGGCCACCGTGGCAGCGGCGCCTCGGTTCTGGTGAAACTCCACCATTTGGGTGATATTCATGCGATAGATGTGATCGGCGCCGAAGATCGCGATGACATCCGGGTCGGCTTGTTCCACCAGATTGATGTTCTGGTAGATGGCATCGGCGGTGCCCTGATACCAGGTCTCTTCCTTCGACCGCATTTGCGCGGGAACGGGGATGATGAACTGATTTTTCAGCAGCCCGCCGAATTGCCAGCCTTCGTTCAAATGCTGCAAAAGCGACTGGCTGCGAAATTGCGTCAGCACATATATCGAATAGATCCCCGAGTTGATGAAATTGCTCAGAACGAAATCGACGATGCGGTATTTGCCGCCAAACGGCACGGCCGGTTTAGCCCGCTCCTTGGTCAAGGGATAAAGGCGAGTTCCCTTCCCTCCGGCAAGCACGATTCCAAGTACCCGTAGTCGCATGGCAAGGCTATTGTGCAACACGGCCCGGGTATTCGCAAGACAAAGTTGATTGTGATAGTTTTGAAATCCGGTATGAAGAAGACTATTTTACTGACCGCGTTGGTTTCTTCGACGCTGACCTTCCTGTGCATTTCCGCAATGGGCGTTCCCGCCGCCAAGCTCGAAAATGCGCGGGTGAAAGTTTCCGAAATGGTTTATGAACCGAACGTTCCGCGTGGGCGTTACATCCGGGGCGCCGATCAGGTAATTGTCTTTTTGGACGATTGCCGGTATCGGCGCATAGATTCGAAAACACGCGAAGAGACCGTGCGGGAACGGAAATCGGGCGAAGTTATCTGGCACAACAAAGGCGAAGACGCGCCCGTGCTGGTTAATTTGGGCGCGACGCCGTATCGGACAATTGCGATCGAACTCAAGTGAAGCGGAACGCTCGTCAAAAGGTGAAGAGCGGCACGCCGGGAGAAAGCAGCGGCTCGGCCGGCGCGTCGCCCGCGCCAACGGGCTGCAGTTCGCCGATGGCCTGATTGACCTGCCGGTAGTAAATTCCGGCATCGCCCAGGTACACTTCGAGTTCCGCCGGTCGCGGCAGCAGGCCTTGAATCAGCGCTTCCGATAGCGGATCTTCCACATACTTCTGCAGCGCGCGGCGCAAGGGGCGGGCCCCGTAGCTTCGGTCCGCGCACGTCTTTTCGAGAATGTATTTCGCCGCATCGGCCGTCAGGCTGATCTTGAGCTGTTTCGCGACCAGATTGCCGTTGATCTGTTCGACAAGCAGATGGATGATCTTGATCAGGTCGTCGTCGAGCAACGACGTGAACAGAATAATATCGTCCAACCGGTTCAAAAATTCCGGATTGAACGCCCGCTTCACTTCGCCGCGAACCATGTCTTCGAGCTTCGCCGAATTGCCTTCGCCCTGCGGCGCCTGAAAGCCCAAGTGGCCGCGCTTTTCGAGGAAGCGCGCGCCCAGGTTCGACGTCATGATGATGATCGTGTTCTTGAAATCGACCGTATTGCCGAGACCGTCGGTCAACTGGCCGTCTTCAAAGACCTGCAGGAGGATGTTGTAAACATCGGGATGGGCTTTCTCGATTTCGTCCAGCAGAATGATCGAGTAGGGCGACCGCTTCACCCGCTCGGTCAATTGGCCGCCCTCTTCGTACCCGACGTATCCGGGAGGCGATCCGATCAGCTTCGAGACCGAATGCTTCTCCATGAACTCCGACATGTCGAATCGGATTAGGGCCTTCTCGCTGCCAAACAGGAACGATGCCAGGGCCCGCGCCACTTCGGTCTTGCCGACGCCGGTTGGCCCGAGGAACAGGAAAGATCCGGCGGGACGCGCGCTGGCTTTGAGGCCGGCGCGGGAACGGCGGATGGCTCGCGCCAGCACGGAGATCGCTTTTTCCTGGCTGATGATGCGTTTGTGCAGCTCGTCTTCGATTCGCAGGAGCTTGGTGATCTCTTCTTCCTTGATCGATGTCATGGGAACGCCGGTCCAGCGCGCCACCACGTCCTCAATATCGTCTTTCGTGACGACCCCGGTCGAAGCATCGTCCAGATTGTATTTTTCGCGCAATTGGCGCATGTTCTCGCGCTCTTTGCGCTCTTCGTCCGAATAGAAGCGCGCCTTTTCAAACTCGTGGTTCGCGATGGCGTTCTCCATGCGGTGCACGATGAACTTGATCCGCTTCTGGATATCGGCCAAATCGGTCGGCAACGTGGTCTGCCGGAGCTTGACGCGGGCGCCCGCCTCATCGATCAAGTCGATGGCCTTGTCCGGCAGAAAACGGTCCGGAATATAGCGGCTGGACGTGTACACGGCGGACTCGATCGCCTCATCCGTGTAGCCTACAGCGTGGAATTTTTCGTAGCGATCCTTGATCCCGAAGAGAATCTTGACGGCATCCGCTTCGTTCGGCGGGGGCACTTTGACGGCTTGGAAACGCCGCTCAAGCGAGCGGTCCTTCTCGATCGATTTTCGAAATTCAGCCGGCGTGGTCGCGCCAATGCACTGAATCTCGCCGCGCGACAAGGCTGGTTTCAATATGTTGGCGGCGTCGAGCGAGCCTTCCGCCGATCCGGCGCCCACCAGCGTGTGCAGTTCGTCGATAAAAATGATGGCGTTCTGGTTGTCCATCAGCTCCTTCATGATGGTCTTCAGCCGCTCTTCAAACTGCCCGCGATATTTGGTGCCCGCGACGATCAGCGAAAGATCGAGCGCCAGAATGCGCTTATCGGCGAGGAAGGAAGGCACGTCGCCTTCCGCGATTTTCTGCGCCAAGCCTTCGACGATCGCCGTCTTTCCGACGCCGGGTTCGCCAATCAGAACCGGATTGTTCTTGGTGCGGCGGCACAGGATCTGCACCACGCGCTCCAGTTCATAATCGCGGCCGATCAGCGGATCGAGAGCGCTGTCCATGGCGGACTGCGTGAGATCCCTGCTGAACTCAGCCAGCAGGGAACTCTCTTTTGGGCGGTTCGATGAAACTTTTTCCGATTGCGATCGCTGCAATTCTTCGCGAATGGCGGACAGGCGCAGTCCGCGCTCGTGCAGAATTTCCGCCGCGAAACACTTCTCCTCGCGCAGCAATCCGAGCAGCAAATGCTCCGTGCCGATGTGTTTATGGCTGAGGCGCTCGGCTTCTTCCGCTCCATACGCGAGAACGCGCTTGCATTCGTGGCTGAGGGGCAGATCCACGGAGGTGGACACCTTCTCGCGGACGGTGGTGTGCCCTTCAATCTGCTTACGAATGGAATCGACGGCGGCATGGGAACGCAAAAACCGGTTCGCCAAGGTTTTGTCTTCGCGCAACAACCCGAGCAAAAGGTGTTCGGTTTCGATATAAGGACTCCCGAACTGGCTTGCTTCGTACCTCGCAAAAAAAATGACTCTTCTGGCTTTTTCGGTGTATCGCTCGAACATACCGGTAGTGGTCTCTATCTTTAAGATACCTGTTGCGGGGATTCGGTTGCAAAACGAACCAGGCGGCACGGCTGGGATTAAGGAAACAAAATGCGTCCGACCGCCAAACCGGTAACGGGCGTTACCGCCCTTCCGTCATTTAGAGGCGAGGTTATCCGGTCATGAAAAATACGACAATTCAGATTATCGCGGCTCTTGCCGCTTGCGTGCCTCTCATGGCGCAGCAGCCGTATCCGCAGCAACCTTATCCCACCGGATATCCGGCCCCTTATTCCGGCGCGGCTCCGGTTTTCGCGCCACAGCAGTTGGATGGGTTGGTTTCCCAAATCGCGCTCTATCCCGATCCGCTGCTCGCGCAAGTGCTCACGGCGGCCACTTTCCCGGATCAGATTCCGCAAGCCGCGGGCTGGGCCAACGCTCACCGGTATCTGAATGGCGATGCATTAGCCAATGCGATTTACCAGGACCGTTTGCCGTGGGACCCGAGCGTGCTGGCGCTGCTTCCATTCCCCTCCGTGCTCGACACGATGGCGCGCGACCAGGGCTGGACGCGGCAACTCGGCAGCGCGGTTCTAGCGCAGCGGCCCGAAGTCATGGATGCCGTGCAACGAATGCGGCAGCGCGCCATGGACTACGGCTATTTGCGAAACACGCCGCAGGAAAGAATCGTGATGGGCGGTCCGGGCGCAATTGAAATTCTGCCCGTGGACCCGGGCTATTACTACGTGCCTGTCTACAACCCGGCGATCGTGTTCGGGCGGCGCGGGGGCGTGGGCGCCGTCATTAGTTTTGGCCCACGCGTGTTCATTGGGGCGTCGTTCGCGCCGTGGGGATGGCGGGATCCGCGGCTCGACTGGCGCGCTCATACCGTCGTGATCGATCAGCGGCCCTGGGATCGAACGTGGGTGAATCGGGATCGCTATGTTCACGCGTATGCGGCTCCGCCGCGCGAGCGCGTTGAAGGCCCGCGCGTGGAGCGCCATGAACGCGATATTCGCAATCGCGACAGGGGAGAACATCGCGACCGATAGGGAGATTCGGACTTAGGGCTGGGCCCAGTATTTGTCGCGGGCATGAACCTCCAGCCCTTTCCGCGATGTTGTCAGGCGAATCTTCCGGAATTCGGACAGCCTGGTTGGCCGGTCGGAAACGTAGCCGATACTATATTGGCTGCGTAATTCCTCCTGAATCCGGTCGAAAATTTGTTCGATGGTCCGCTTTTTCGAAACTTCGAAAAAACCGGCCCCCGTCTCGTTGGAACATCGCATCAGGATTCCCCGGCCGTCCGGCCCGCCCATGGAGAACCCGCCGCGGTCTGAAAACAGGATGGAATACACCAGCGTGTCGGCGCGTTGCGCGGAATCGATCGAATCGGCCAGCGTGGCCTCGCTTCCAAAATCGACGCCGTCCGAAAGGACGATCAGGGTCTTCCTGCCGCGCTGATTTTTCATCACATCTTTCGCCGCCATGACGAGTGCATCGTAGAGCAGCGTTCCGCCTCCGCTTCCTTGCGTTTCGAGTTCGCGCCTGGTGGGAGTGTCGACAAAGGCGAGCGCTTCGCCTAATTCCTTGCGCGAAGAGGTGAGCGCTTGCCGCGTCCGGATGGTGATGTCGAATTGCACGATGAAGACTTTGTCTTTGGTTTCGCGAAGAACCCGATCGAGAAAACGCATGCTGGCGCCGCGCTCCGCGTCGAGTACGCGCTGCTGGCTCATGCTCGTATCGACCATCAGCCCCACCGTAAGAGGGAGATCGGACTCGCGCGCGAAATAGCGAATGGTTTGCGGACGCCCATCCTCGGAAACCGCGAAATCCTCTTTCGCCAGGTCGCGAATGAGTTCCCCGTCTTTGCTTCGGACCGTTGCCAGGACGTTGACCACCTTGACGCCGGCCGAGAAGGTTGGTTCATCCTGCCCGCGCAGCAGAAGCCCGGAGGCCCAGCAGGAAGCCGCCGCGCGGACGAACCGGCGTCTGGAACAGGGTTGCATGATCGCTAGCTTGAACGTAGCTCCTCGTAAAGCGCGGATTGCAGGCGCGCGATCCGGTCCCAATCGTAGCGTTTTTCAACCGTCCGCCGCGCGACGCGCTCCAGGCGGAGGCGTTCATCCGGCTGCGCCACGAGCCTTGAGATCGCATCTGCGAACCCGCCCGGGGAATCGACCACTGCCACGTCTTCACCGGGCGAAAGATCGAGTCCATTGATTCCCGAGGTCGTGCTCACAATGGCTTTTCCCATCGCCATCGCTTCCAAGATCTTGATGTTCGTTCCGGCCGAAGCCAGCAACGGCGCAATCACAATCTGCGCCCGCTGGTATGCCGGGCGCACGTCCGCAACGAAACCTTCCATCTCGATGCCGCACTGCCGTAACGCATCGGCCAGTTTGGGAACGTTGTAATATTGCAGAAAATATTCGTGCCGGCTCCCCGCGATCACATGCAGCCGTAAAGTTCGCCGGTCGAGCAGAGGCCAAACCTCGCCCAGGAAAAATTCCAGGGCCAGGATGTTGGGAAGGTGCGCGAACGACCCGATAAAAAGCAGCCGCCCCGTCTCCGGCGCCGTTTCGCCGGGTCGAAAACGGGCCAGATCCACCCCGTTCGGAAGCGCGAAACCTTTCGCGCCCACGGTTTGCCGGTCCTTTTCGGACATCGTCACGACCCGGTTCACGCGTTTCCATGCATCGGTTTCGAATTTGCGCCAACGAACTAGCTGATAACTCCGTTCCCAATCTTTTCCGCCATCTAAAAGCTGTTGTTGCAAGTCGAACGTAATGTCGTGCTCCACCAGGAGGGTCCGGGCCGGCGCGCAGTCTTTCGCGTACTGGGCCATCTGGGTGAACTCGAGTTGTGCAACGGCAGGCGACCACTTCTCGACCGTCTGCCGCACGGCTGCGTGGAAGGCTGGCACATCGAATTCTTCCACTACATCGGGACGGCCGGTGCTTTTCCGAAAGTGGCTTCCGGTACGACGGACAAGAACGATTTCGCAACAGAATGCGAGTAATTCCGGGGGAGGAGCGGCAAGTTCGTCGCAAAAAGCGACCAGGACTTGATCGCACCCGACCGCTGCCCGGCACATCAGATTGAACATGCGAACGGCACCGCCATGTGCTAGAGGATAGGGCAGATAAGGGGTAGCAATCAGCACTACCGGGGAACCGGTTCGGGGCCGCCCGGGAAACACGGCCACGTCGCCGCCAGTGAGGGCCAGAATCCGAGCATCGGGGATCGCTCCTGGATAGCGGCGCAGAATCGCCCTCAGGGCAATTTTCCAGGCTTCGGGGATGGCTCGGAACGCGGGTTTGTCGTTCCGTATCGAGAGCAGCAAAAGGCGGTCGATAGCCTGGGTCCAAAGCTGTCGGAAAATGTTCCTCGAGCCGATCGCGTTTGCTAAGAACTTTAAGTAATTTATTTCAATAAAGCTCCCAAGCTCATCATTTTTATAGTGTTGTGAAGTTGTCGAGCGATGCCGATGTATGACGTGGGCGTCGGAGGAAAAAACGGATGGCCATCCGCGAAGCCACGCCCTGTAACCCAGGTCCAGATCCTCCACGTACGCCGGTTCGTAAATTTCACTCACCCCGCCGAGCGCGCGCAGCTTCGCGCCGCAATAGAGCGAACAGCCTCCGCTGCCATACAGAACGTAGGTGAGGTCCTCGCCGGGAATAGGATCGTCGCAGCGCACTGGAAAATCCGTCGGGGCCGTTTGCCGCATCACGGCTTTTCCGGTTTCCTCCCGGCGCACTCCTTCCGGGAAGAAAATCTGCGCCGTTGCGCTGAACAAGGCGGGTACCGCTTTGAAAGCACGGCGCAGCGGGCCGAAAAATCCAGGCTGGACGAGCATGTCGTTATTGAGAAGACAAACGTGCGAGTAGCGTGCCCGTGCAATTCCGCGATTCACCGCGCGCGCGAAGGACAGGGGCGCGCTGCTGCTATCGACCAAAATGGCGGGATAGGCGACCCGCAACCACTCCCCGGTTTGGTCGTCCGAACCGTTGTCCACAACGATTATTTCAAATTGAAAATCACCGATTTCTTTCAGTACCTTAGGAAGGCATTGCTCTAGTAAAGCCTTGCCGCCTCGCGAGGGGATAACAACGGAAATTCCGGAAGGAAGATCGGGCCCTACCGGCAAGGCCCGCACGGTCTTCCCCGTCCGGGCCAACCCGGCAATCCGGGCGGCGAAGTGCAGCAACGGCAGCCGCGCTTTGCGCAAGTGGGTCAAGCGCCAAAGCCACGTATAGACGCCTTGGCCCGGCTGAAGCTGCCACCGGACAAAGTTCCGAATGCGCCAAGCGCCATGACGCGCCAGCGTCGATACGTTTGCGGGCCGCAGCATGAACGAACCGAGGTGCTCGTTGTAAGCCAGGAATCCGCGCGGGGACATCAGCAGCGCCATCAGCTTCATGCGCCGGTACGGCATGTTCGGCATCAGCATGACGGCCGAAAGCCGGATCTTCCGCGCGCCGACCGCAGCCCGGCACGCGGCCAGGTTTTCCCGGAACGTCCGATGCACGTGGTACGGAATCCACTCCCCGCGATGCGGTGGAAACTCGGAGCACACCAGGAGAGGAAGGTCCGGATAGATCCCGGCGACTTCGTCGATCAGCCAGGGGTTGAGGTCGTCCGAGCCGGAAGCGAAGACGATCTTGATCAGATCAGGCTTTGCAGGCACGGCGCCAGAGTTCCCGCCCGGCGCTCGCCCCACATCGTGAGGGCTTGCAGTCCGAAGGCGGTGGAAACCGGATTCACGTAGGGCAGCATCGCCGGACCCTTCCGCCCGAAATAGAATCCGCCGTCAATTCGGGGGTCGGGATCGCTCGCCTGAAAGCCGGCGAGCTTTTCGGCTTCAAATCCGGCCATTTGAAGATCCAGGGGAACAATCTCGAATAGGCGAAGGCGGAGCAGTTGGGCGTAAACGTCGGAGCGCGCGAACGACGGCGCGATTTTGTGGAGAAAGTGCGAGACCCGGTCGATTCCTTCGGAGAATACATCGAGATAGCGGTGAGTTCGGGCGCAGGGGAGCAGGCCTTCGAGAAAGTAGCAATAGGCATGAAGCCGGTCCATCACGCGGTCTTCGTGGACTTCGCCGGGCAGAAAGCCGCCGTGACTGGCGATAGCGCTCGCCAGCACCCGGTCGTAAACGTTCCGAGAGGCCGCATCGCCCGTGATTTCGGCCAGCTCATACCAACTCAACGCCGATTTCAATTGGTAACAGCCGGGCGATCGCGACCAGCGGCCATCCCGCTCGAGCGGCTCTTTGCCTGTGAGCCGAAGGATAGGGTGGAAGTCTTCGCCGCCATCGAAATCCGCCATCATGGAACATCCGCACGCAAAGGCTGCATCGAGAAATTCGTGGTCCCGCGTCGCCCGCCACAAACTTAGCAGCCCGCGGTTGACGATGCCGCAATCGAAAAAATATGCGAGCTTGGCGGCATCCGGATACTCAAACGGGAACGTCCGGGCGGCGGAATCCCAAGCCACGCGCGTGAGGAACCGGCCCGTTTCGATGGCGCGATCGAGATAAGCGGCGCGGCCAGTTAGCTTGTGCAAATAAATCAGCGCGCTCAACTGGTAGCCCGTGATTTCGGTCGAGACCGGATTGTTTCGCCGTAGGTCGGAGCGGTAGTATCGCGCCACGCCGCCCGAAGCTTCCTGAATCCCCGAATTCATAAGCCAGCCGGCGGCGCGGTCGCGGGAAAAAGAATTCGGCAACGCCTATCTTAACGCCGGCGCCGCAAGGCTGGCAATCACCTCGTCCGTTGTTACTTTGAAGCTCCGCAATGGCGCCAACCCGAACGATGTCGTGATCGCCACGTCGGCGGCATCGCGTCCCGTGGCCATCAACACTCGTCCGATTCGCGCCGCGTTGTGACGCGCGTCGCACGTCCACCAGCGATCGCCAAGATACGCCTCGAACCACGCGCTGAAATCCATTGGCGTGTCCGAGATCGGAACGCCGATGTCTCCCAGGTATCCCGTCGCGTATCGGGCCGGAATATTCAGAGCGCGGCAGAATGTGATTGCCAGGTGCTGGAAGTCGCGGCACACGCCCACGCGTTCCGTATACACATCGAGCGCCGTCCGCGTCGGCCGCGCGAAGTTGTATCCGAAAACTACCTTTTGATTCACCCACGCGCAGATCGCCTGGACGCGTTCCCACCCGGGCCGCGTGTGCGCGAACAATTCCACGGCGGTGTTGGAAAGCAGATCCACCTCGCAGTATCGCGACGCGAGAAGATACCGCAACACGTCGACGGGGAGTTTTTCAATCGGGACATGAGGGGCCGCGACGCCGGCGGCGTCGGGCAGGCCGGAGTCCTCGATGAGAGTCAGATTGTGGATGCGGATTCCGCCCGCCGGCGCGACCAGGCGGGAACACACATTCCCGTGCGAATCCCTAAATAGCTCCACCGGCACCACGGGATCGGTCAGCATTGCGTCGGGCTCCCGCAGATCCGCCGCCCGCGATGGATGGACATGCAGCATCCCCACCATTGCCGCCGCCACGGGAAGGTCGAATTGAATGTCGTAGCCTAATCGGATTAGCACGTGATTCCCCGCCGAAGATCGTCGATGGCGCTTTGCCTACGGGGGCCAAAGAGCGACAGGGTTCTCAAGCCGCCATCCTCCATTATTCTAACCAAAACGTATCGCCGCCGGGTGGAAGCTGCGAAAATGGAGATCTACGCCCAAAGGAATCAATGACATTTTGCCTTGGAATCACGGTTGAAGAGGGTCTCGTCGGCATTGCCGATACGCGCGTGGTGTCGGGCGCCGAATCGCTCACGGCGAGCAAGGTAGCGACCTATCAGGGGTCGGGGTTCTCATTTTTTATTCTCAACTCCGGCCTGCGCTCGCTGCGCGATAAGACGCTTCTCTACTTCGAAGAGGCCTTCACGCGCGAGAGCGCGGTCAGGGAGCGCCTGTTCAAGGTGGTTAACCTCTATTCCGCTCAGGTGCGGCGGATCGGCGAAGAAGATTCGAAAGCGTTGCGCGAAGGCGATCTCCATTTCAACATTCACGCTCTGATCGGCGGCCAGATGACCGGGGACTCGGTGCACCGCTTATTCATGGTGTACCCGGAAGGCAACTGGGTGGAGGTTGGGCCCGACACTCCCTATCAGATCATCGGCAACTCTGGATTCGGCAAGCCGATTCTGGAGCGTTCGCTCACTTATTCCGATCCGATGCTGTACGGGTTCAAGCTGGGCATCCTGGCATTCGATGCCACCCGGCTGTGCGCCTCGAATGTGGATTTCCCCATAGATCTTCTCCTTTACCGGCGCGGCAGCCATGACCTGGTGGTACACCGTTTTCAGCGCGAGGATCTCAGCGAGATTTCGAGCTGGTGGCAGGAGCGCATACGCCGCGCGGTGGACGAGTTGCCGTCGAAATGGGTGGAAGCCGCGTTGTCTAGGCTGAAGGAACCCGCGCCCGTTTGAGAGTCTCTACGATCGTTCGTTCACTCGCGCTTCTTCTCTCGTCGGGACTGGCTTTTGCGGCGAACACGCCCTCGTTCCCAGCCCTAACCTATTCCACTTATCTGCGCGACGGCTTCACGCCCAGCGCGATTGCCACGGACTCTTCGGGGAATATCTATATGACCGGGAGCGCGATTGTCGATCGCGCGACTTCGCAGACTTCCGTGCTGGTGGTGAAACTGGACCCGCAAGCCAGTAAGTACATTTACGTTCGTTATCTGGGCGGATCGACGAACGACTACGGGAATGCCATTGCAGTGGATCGCGCGGGCAACGCGTTTGTCGCGGGAAGGGCCACATCGCCCGATTTTCCCGCCACCAACAACGGTAATCCGGGGACGGCGCCCATGATTAACACCGAGCGATCCTTCGTGGCCAAGCTCGATCCTAACGGCCAACTGGCGTTCTCCGATCTATTGGGTAGCTCGAGTAACAGCTATGCACAGGCTGTTGCGGTAAATGCGGCGGGCCAGATTCTGGTAAGCGGCCTCAGCGTGTCGTCGGGGTTTCCCTCCACCCCCGGCGTTTATACCGTCGCCGACACGGCCTTTCGCCCGTACTTGGTGGAACTGGACCCTACCGGCACGAAGACGGTGTTCTCCGCGACCGGAATCGGCGGGAACGCGATTGCACTCGATTCCTCGGGCAACATCTACGTGGCGGGAACGACTAATTTTTTCGATTATCCGACAACACCTGGCAGCTATCAGCCCGTCTTCCCGGCCTTCCAATTCTGTCTTCCTCCATGCACAGGTTCTTTTCAGGGGCGGAATCAGTATGTGACCAAGCTCGACCCTACCGGCTCAGAGCTGATCTTCTCCACCGCGGTTTCAGGCGCCGGGAACACGGCCAACCAAGGCTTGGCCGTGGATGCGGCGGGGAACGTTTATCTTACTGGGTTGGCGGGCGCGGGTTATCCATTCACGGTTGCTCCTCCAACTTTGCTCGCTCTTGGCGCCGATCTCACAATTTCCGCCGCGCCGTTCCTCTCCAAGCTCGACCGGGCTGGACAGAAGCTTCTATTTTCGGTGCCGGTGGGAGGCGCGGGCGTGCAGGTGGATTCCAATGGATCCGTATATGCCGGTGGAATACTCGGCGTGTCGCGGCCACTGGATTTCGACGTTGTGGCTGGCCTCCCGGCGCTCGCGGGCGTTCCCTCGCAGTGTTTGCCAAACAACACGTTTATCCAACTATCCGCGTATGCTTCCCAGGTGGATGCCACGTCTGGAGACGTGCTGGGATCGCAATTCATCGGAGGCTCCACGCTCGCCATCTCCGGCGTTGCGCTGTCCGGCTCCAGGTTGTGGATCGCCGGCGCGACAAATTTGCCGGACTTTCCATTCAGCCCCAACGCCCTCACGATTCAGCGCGGACCAAGCCCGTCGCCAGGCGCCTATCTCGGCGCGGTTGATTTCTCCCTTGCCGAGCCGCCTGCGGGAACGCCTCGGATTGCCTGCGTTTTGGACGCCGCGGATCTGGCGCCGGCAGGTCCCATAGTCCCCTATCAGCTCCTCGCTATCTTTGGAACCGAACTGGGACCGGCCGAGGCAGTAGCCGCCACGGATTATTCGACCGCCACACTCGGCGGAGCCGGTGTGAGCTTCGGTTCCCTTTCGGCGCCGGTGCTCTACGTTTCGTCGAACCAGATCGATTTGGCCGTGCCATTGGTGGCCGAAGGTCCGCTGGCAACCGCGTCGATGCAAGTGATCGTCAACGGCGTATCGTCGGCTTCGCGGCAGTTTCCAGTAGCGTTCGCCAATCCGAGCCTATTCGCAGCTACTCCGTCAACCAACTCAGCGACCAACTTCTTGGTGCTGGCCCTCAACGCGGATGGCTCCCTGAATTCTTCGAGCAACCCATCGCATCCGGGATCTTTCATTTCAGTATTCGTGAACGGCCTCACGCCGGATCCTCGGATTGCAACCTTTCCGCTTCATCTCGATACGGACCGCGGATGGGCGGTCACGAATTTCTCTCAGGCGAATCCGTTTGTGATAAAGGTAGATCTCCAGGTTCCTTCCTCGCCCACATATTTCAACTGTCCGCGGAATGTTTCGCCTTGCACCGCGGGTTTTACGCTTTACGATATAAACTACGTTGCCATCCCCAGCGTGGGGCCGGACGCCATAAGTGGATTGGCATTCAGAGGACAGGTCTACGTAACTCAATTTTGAATAGCGTCGCGTAAGCGCCCGGCCGATTTAATTATCTATTTATAGTGAACATCCCCTGAGGACCGCACGGACTGAAAGGCCACCATTACAAACCGAAGGCGACTCAATCCCGGTGCTCTGCCGGTGCGGCAGCCATGAGTTGGTGGAGACTTGGTTCAACTCGGAAACTCCGGGCGCTAACATAGGAGAATCCGCCGTGAATGGAAATATAACGAGCCAGTCGGCGATTCACGAGACCGCCCTGCAGATTGCCGAACGTTTTGCGCCCGAGCGAGTCGTTCTTTTCGGTTCACACGCCCGTGGAGATGCGGGCGAAGAGAGCGATGTCGACCTGATGGTGCTCTTCACCGAGATCGACAATCCGCGCGACCGCGCCGCCGAAATTTATATTGCCCTGGCAGGGTGCGGTTTCGCCAAGGACATTCTCGTTTCCACCGTGAGCCGGTTTGAGCGATATCGTAACGTTCCGAACACGGTTTATTGGCCCATTTCCCGCGAGGGCCGCGTTCTCTATGAACGTCTCGCCTGAGACGTTGGAAGTCCTTCGGGTATGGGTTCGGAAGGCCGAGCACGATCTCGAAGCCGCCCGGCGAATCATGGCCACCGAAGATGGCTGTCCGTATGATACCGCTTGCTTCCACTGCCAGCAGGCATGCGAGAAATATCTGAAGGCACTGCTGACACTTGGTGGCATACACGCGCCGCGCACTCACGACCTGGCAAAAATGTTCGCGCTTCTGCCAGTGCCCATCCAGCCCGAAATCGATGTCGCGGCTCTCTTATCTCTCAATTCCTATGCGGTAGATGTCCGTTACCCAGACGATTGGCGAGAGCCTCAGCGAACTGAGGCCGTCCGGGCGATGGAAATCGCGGCGACCCTTCGAGTATCGGCCCGGCGGGCCCTTCCGCTAGACACGCTATAGGCGGCCCATCCCGCCCGTCGTCGTTGCCACTCGCCAGTTACCGATCGCGAACGCCGTGCAATAAGGCGGGTTGTATGTGGGCGATTGAGTCGCCGCGTCGCATTGCCACGCTATTTCAGAAAGCGAAGCAGCCGACCCTTGCGCCGAGCGCCTTACTGCTGTTGCTGCGCCTGTTCATGCTGCCGATCGCCCTTCGGCGCGGCGATCGTTTCCTCGGTCACCAGTTCGGGAACAAGCTCGTGATCGGGAGGCAGGATTTCCGACGGCCGCACCGTTACCGATACGGTGAGTTTGCTGGAAGCCTCCCCCTTGAACACCCCGCGCGTCGGAGGGACATCCGCATAGTCGCGTCCAATGGCGGTGCGAATGTGACGCTCGGAAGCGAGCAGGTTATTGGTGGGATCGAAGCCGATCCACCCGGTGCCGGGCAGCCAAGCCTCCACCCACGCATGGGTGGCCCCCTCCCTGGACCGCTCCATTTGATCGCCGCTTTGGTACAGATAGCCGCTTACATACCGAGCCGGAATCGCCAAACCGCGCAGGATAGTTATAAAGACGTGAGCGAAGTCCTGGCAGACGCCTTGCTTCGCCGCGAGCGCATCCTCGATCGGCGAATCCACCCTGGTCGCCTTGGGCTTATATTCAAATGCCCAGTACATCGCCTCGTTTAGTTCCTTTATTAGCGACAAAGGGTCGGCGCGGCGCTCGGCGCCAATTCTCGCGGCGAGTTCGTTCAGCAGCGGACCGGACCGCGCGAAATGGCTGGGGAGCAGCATCTCATACGCCTCGGTGGGAATCCGATCGGGCGTCAGGAATTTCCAATCGCCATCGTCGAGCCGGTCGGGGAACGGCACTGGATCGAGTCCCACCAGCGCTTCGGCCGTGATGGCCAACTCCCGATGGGCGTCCGGGATATCGAAATAGTGAACGGTGTTGCCCAGCGAATCGCGGTAGGAGGAGACCCGGGCGCGCGGCTGCACCGCAAGCTCGAACGAGAAGGAGCGCTGCGCGTCTTCGCTGCGCGGGAACATGCGCGCCTCCATCATGCTCTCGTAAATGGGGGCGCTGTACCGGAAACGCGTTACATGCCGGATGGAGTAATACATATGGATTCAGACCGCGATGGCGCGTTCAATCGGGTAGTCGATGTAGACATCCCGGATGGCCAAATGAACGAGCTGGCATTGCCGCAAAACGTTGTCGAGCCAGGAGTGAAGCCCGCCCGTCATTATTTCATCGATATTGCTGAAGCTCAAAGTGGCGCGTAAACGGCCGGTGTGTCGCGCCAGGCGCGCGGCGGCCTTCCGCGAACCCTCGGGCAGCGCTTCCACCGCGTTCTGAATGCGCTCCACGCAAAATCGAAGCGAGTGGGGAAACACCTCGTTCAACAGCAGAAACTCGGCGACACGCTCGGCTTTGACGTCGGCCGTATAAACCTTGCAATACCCCTCGAACGCGGAGCAACTCTTGAGAAGACCGATCCATTCCAGGTGCTCGGAAAGCTCTTCGGTCTGGCCCGGGTCGGCTGCGAACGTTCGAAAATGAACGTCCAGAACGATGGCGAGCGCCCCCGCGCGCTCAAGATACCGGCCGAGTTGGATGAAGCGCCAACCCTGGTCGTGATTCATGGTGGAATCCGTGATGCCCTGAAACAGGTATGCGCCATCGCGAACGGCTTTAAGAAATGCATGGGGGTCGGATCGCCATTGCTCTTCCACTCCGGCGTCGCGAACGGCGTGATAGAGCCGGTTCAGTTGTTCCCACATGGCCGAACTGGCCTGCTCCCGCACCTGCCTCGCATTGTCGCGCGCGGATGCGATGCAACTCACGATCGAGAACTGGCTCTCGCTATCGAACGCCAAGGCGTGGGCCACCGAAACGGCCGAGGGCTCGACGCCTGGCTCGACCTCCGGCATTCCCAGACTCGCGATCACGCGCGTCCACCGCTGATCGAGAGAAACGGAAGCCGAGTCGAGCATCAGATTGAGGTGCTCGTCGATCAGGGCCGCCGCGTTTTCCGCGCGTTCCAGGTAGCGGCTCATCCAGTACAAGTTGTCGGCCACGCGCGAAAGCATATTACTCGTGAATTACCCAAGTGTCTTTGCTGCCCCCGCCCTGGGACGAGTTCACAACCAGCGATCCGCGGCGGAGAGCCACTCGCGTGAGGCCGCCCGGGACGATGGTGACCTTATCGCCAAACAGGACATACGGACGCAAATCGACGTGCCGCGCCTGAGCCTTGCCGTCCATGAAACAGGGCGCGCGGGAAAGATGCACCACCGGCTGCGCGATATAGTTGCGCGGATCGGCCAGAATTCGGCGCCGGAACTCCTCCCGATCTTCGGCGCTGCTGTGGGGACCAATCAGCATGCCGTAGCCGCCCGACTCGCCAACGGCCTTCACCACCATGCGCTCCAGATTAGCGAGAACGTGAGCGCGTTGCGCGTCATCCGTCATCAGATAGGTTTCCACGTTCTCGAGGATCGGGTCTTCGCCCAGGTAATATTTGACGATCGCCGGGACGTACGCGTACACCGCCTTATCGTCCGCGACGCCCGTCCCGACTGCGTTGCCCAAGGCGACATTTCCGGCGCGGTAGGCATTGAACAGACCCGGCGCGCCCAATCCCGAACCAGGGCGGAAGGCAAGAGGATCGATGAAATCGTCGTCGATTCGCCGGTAGATCACATCCACCCGGACGAGGCCGGCGGTCGTTCGAATGTAAACAATGTCGTCGTGAACGGCGAGGTCCCGGCCTTCGACCAGATCGATGCCCATTTGGCGGGCCAGGAACGCATGCTCGAAATATGCCGAATTGTAAACGCCGGGCGATAACAAGACAATTCGCGGATCGGCGCGCTCGCGGGGCGCGAGCGCGCGCAACGTGGAGAGCAGCGCCTGGCTGTAGTGCTCGATGGGCATCACGTCGCAACTCTGATACAGGGCCGGGAACATGCGCTTGACGATCTCGCGCCCGGTAAGCATGTAAGACACGCCGCTCGGGACGCGAAGATTGTCCTCCAGCACGACGAACCGGCCGTCCGGCCTACGGATCAGATCGGTTCCGACGACGGTGACATACCGATCCTTGGGCACCTGAACGTTCCGCATTTCGCGCCGGTAGTGCTTGCACGTGTAGATCACCTCGCGCGGGATCACTTGATCGGCCAGAATCCGGCATTCATGATAAATGTCGTGCAGAAACAGGTTCAACGCGGTGATGCGCTGGGTCAGGCCGGCTTCGATCTCGCGCCATTCGGTATTCGCGATGATGCGCGGCAGCAGGTCGTGCGGAAATATGCGCTCGGTGCCTTCTTCCCGGCCGTAGACCGTGAAAGTGATTCCCTGATTCAGAAATGCCAGGTCCGCGGCCTGTTTGCGCTTGCGCAGCTCGTCGGGCGGGATCGTCAGAAGGCTGCCGTAGAGTTCGCGATAGTGCGGGCGGGGTTCGCCCGAACGGTCGAACATCTCGTCCCACGCGTCGTCGAGATCGTACCCGGCGAATGGCCCGGCGTCAAATAAGGAGGTTGGGGCAGCCATGGAAGATATTGCTGAACCGAACTCGATTCGACGAGGAACCGATTCGCCTGGAAGTGTGTTTAAGCTAACGCGGGCGGACCGCGCATGTCAAGCGCGGGCAGTGCGCGGGCAGTGCGCGCCGGTAGTGCGCTAAACGCGTGGTGATGGGGCGGATGCGCTCGGGACTAGGCGTGACAAGCCGCGGGACCGAGCTATCCCCCAAACCTGACCGTTTGCGGACATCTTGGTGTAAGATAATCGGTACGATACATCACTTTTTTCCCAAACAACGGTTGCAGAGATCTATTCGCGTTGTGATATAGTCCTGTGAAACGTGGCAATTGCCGGGTTGAATTTCAGCGAGTTTAAATTCAAGCGTAAACGATTGCCGCGCAGAGTAACTATAATGAAACTCCGATCTAATCTTTTTGGAGGAGAAAGGTTACTCGAGGCTTGCTCAGTCAGCGATCCGGCTCACATCCTTCCTGAGTCTGTCGGCAAGCACGTGTCGAAGATCCAGATAGCATTGGCGATCCTTGATGGTGCACATATCGATTCTACTGATGTTTCAAGTCGACGCTATGGCCCATCAACGGCTGCTGCGGTACTGGCTTTCAAGAAAAAGCGCAACATCATCAATCGAAGTTATCAAAGTAAGGTCGACAACATTGTCGGCAAGATGACCATCGCGGCTCTTGATGCGGAGATGTACGCGAAGGAAAACGGGACCTCCCGACTTGGCTGGGTTTCATGAGCACGCGGTCCTGCACGTTGAATCCTTCATCTACATATGCGGCATGGCCGCCGCCGTTACTCGAAACTCTATGTCGTTCTTATATAGCTAACGGAACAACGGACTTCGGTGTAGTAATCAACTCGCTGTCGGAAGCTTTCGGGTCGGGTGAACCGTCCGATTTCAATGACGCTCTGTCAAAGGCACATGTCGGTTTCATGAAAACTGTCTATGATCGCGTGATACTTCATGCGGGACTGTGGCCCTTCGTTAACTTGTTATATTATTCCTGGAAAACGGATAACGAGGGATTTGTGTTCAGTATCAAAGATAGCGCCACCGTGTTTTCAATGAAATCTTGGCTCGATAGTTCGCCAAGGTTCGCGCGAGATGTATCATACATGCAATATTTCCACCAGGACCGCAAAACTCTGGGTGAGAAACTTTTCGCGCCAACCCATACATGTTGGCGTGAAGTCGTAAATGGAACTTCTGGATTACATATTTGCATTAGCGGTATGGGTATTTACAACAGTGGAATGCATGTCGATCCCCATCAGATCGTAGTGGCGAAGAAGGCGGACGGAACCTGCGAGTACGATATCGTGGCTGTGATGATGCACGGGTGGGATATTAAGAAGCTTTTTGTGCCATAAGCTCGTTCCGAAGGACGACGGACGGTGGACTCTTTATACATCTGCCGAACTCAGATGCAGCTTGCCGCGCCGGTCTCTTCGACGTGATCCAGGATCTCGGATAGGTACGTCTTAGGCATCGCCAACGAAACCAGGCCCGAATTTAGTCGCTGGCGATGATGCGTTTCGGCACTTTGCCCACCGGGATCTGCAGTCCGGCGGGATCGTCAGAAGCCTGCCGTGCAGTTCGCGATAGTGCGGGCGAGGCTCGCCCGAACGGTCGAACATCTCGTCCCACGCGTCGTCGAGATCGTAGCCGGCGAACGGACCCGCTTCAAATAAGGAGGTTGGGCCAGCCATCGGAGCGTATTGCGAACCGGACCTACTGGACCAAACGATCGATTCGACTCGGAACCGCTTCGGCACCAGGAAGTGTGTTCAAGCTACCGCAGGTGATCCGCTACCCATGTGTGCCGCTTGGATTTCTTCAGAAGTGAGATGCGGGCAAGAGCCCGGCGTCAATCGCTGGCGATAATCCGTTTCGGCACCTTGCCGACCGGGATCTGCCGCAGTTCCTTATGGGTCGCGACATCGAGCACCGAAACCGAATTCGATCCGGCGTTCGAGACGTAGCAGCGCCGATTGTCGGGTGTAAACGTCAGCCAGTCCGGGCCGCGGCCAACCTTGGTCGTGCTCAACAGCCGGAGATCGGGCATTGAAAAAACTGACACGGAATTATCGAGCAGGCTGTTGACCCAGAGCGTTTTGTGGTCCGGCGCGATGCCGATTCCATGCGAGTAGGTGTCCGGAATCAGCGGCTTGGCCCCCGGCGGCCCATCGGGCAATAGAACTTTGTCGACGACCTTGCGCGCGGCGTAGTCCACAACCGCGAAGCCGTGCAGCTTCGAGAGCTGAACGAACAGACGCACCGGCGTTCCATTGGAGTCCGCATCGATCGCCAAAGGACGCGGAACGCCGCCCAATGGAATTTCAAATTCGGGCTTCTCGCTCTCAATCCCCACCGCCGTGAGCTTACTATCGTCCATCGACGTGGCAATCATGTATTTGCCATCGGGCGTCGCGTACACGTTGTGCGGACCGCGGCCGACCTCCACGCTTTTGACTTTTTCGAGAGAAGCCGTGTCGATCAAATCGACAACCGATTCCCCGCGGATGCAAACGTAAACGCGGCGCCCATCGGGCGTGATCGCGACATTGTTGGGGCGCCTTCCAATCGGGATGCTGCGCAAAATCTTACCGCTCTTGCGATCCACCACGTCGAGCAGGTCCTTGCTTTCGCTGCTGACGTAAAAGCGCGTCTTATCGCGCGAGGGAACGATGCCGTGCGGGTTCGCGGAAACGGCTATGTTCGCGACAACTTTGTCGAGAGCGGGATCGATTACGGAGATGTGGTCGTCGTCGCTGTTCGCGACGTAAATCTTAACCGGGGCGGCAGTCGTCAACGCGATCCACGGCATCAAAACGAACGAAAGCGGAAGTAAGCGCATGTGCGATTACTATATCCGATCCCGCGTTCGACTTAAACTGATGGTAGGAAGGGTGAGTGCGGATATTGGGTTTTGTCCTGATCGGGTTCGGATTCGCCGGTTGGGGCGCGGAGACGGTAAATTTCGATATCGCGAAGGCCGGCGCGATTCCTCCCGGCTGGACAGCCGCGATGACGCATCGGGGCGGCGCGGCGCTATGGGTAGTTCATCCCGACGCAACCGCCCCGAGCCGTCCGAACGTGCTTGCCCAGGTTTCCACGAATCCCGCGAAATACCGGTTCCCTTTGGCGATCTTCGATAAAGTGATTTGCAAGAACGGGGATCTGAGCGTCAAATTCAAACTGGTCGGCGGCAAGGACGAGCAGACGGCGGGCCTGCTGTGGCGTTACCGGGATCAGAATAACTACTACTTTGTCCGGGCTAACGCGGCCGAGGACAACATCGTGCTGTTCCGGTTGCAAAACGGAAAGGCGGAGCCGGTCGCTCCCGTGGGGACGAAGCCGGAAACGTTCGGCGTGCGGCACAGGATTGCGGAGGGCGAGTGGAATACGCTGAAGGTGGTCTTCCGCGACAAGCGCTTCACCGTATATTTCGACCACCGCAAGGTTTTCGATGCCGAAGATGGAACGTTCCAGCAGCCGGGCAAGACGGGGCTTTGGACGAAGGGCGATACCATCGCCTACTTCGACGATTTCCGTATCGATAAAAAAAATTGAGCTTTTCCGGTTTCAACCGCCTCGGGCCGCGATGCGGCTTGTCGGCGATTCCTTACTTCTTAAACGTACGAATGTAGGCGACCACGTCGTCCGTCGCACCGGACACAGCGGTAACTGGCTTCATCTTGCCTTTGCCCTTGGTGATAATTTCGCTGAGATCGGAGTCGCTCATCGATTGAACCGCCGATGAGCCCAAGTCTTTCATATCCGCCTTCATCATCTTGGCTATCGCCGGATTGGGCGCGCCACTCGCTCCGTGGCAAGATTTGCACGATTTGTCATAAGCGGATTGGCCGGCTTTTGCATCAGCCGCAAAGGACGTGACTGTCGAGGCGGTGAGTAAGAATAGTGCCGATAGGGTCGTTTTCATGTCGGATTCTCCTTTGAAGTAATTTCATTGTTTCCATATTCCCAACGTTTTGAGAACTTCGGGCGAGGATTCCTCGACCGCGAGGGCCTGATGACACGCGTTGCAATCCTGGCTGATCGTTTTCTTGTCGGCCGCCGCGTGGATCTCGTCGTGGCAGCGGAAGCAACCCGGGTAATCGGTGTGACCCAGATTATCGGGATACGTGCTCCAACTGACTTTGAGATCGGGAAATACGTTCTCGTTGTAGATGCCGAGAACTGCCTGGGCGGCCCGATCGACATCGGCGGAGCGCTTGCCGTACAGTTCTGAATAGCGCTGCCTGTAAAAGCTCGCGAGCCTCGCGGGAATTGTTTTCTCCGCATCCTCTTGGCTCTTGTATTCGGCTTTCAATAGCTCGACGCTCGCCTTCTTTATGTAGGGAAGATCGGCGGGAATCCTTGCGGCCGTCATGGCCTTATCGACCGCGCGATCCGGCAGCTCGAACGCGTGCGTCGGCCGGTTGTGGCAATCGACGCACTGCATATCGTATTTCCGAAGAGAAGCAACGGAACCCGGTTTGGCATCGCTAGATAGATATTGTCTGGTCACGCCAGTGTTGTCGTTACGATACTCGACCCAGGGAATCGTTTGGCGCTTCCGGTCGGCGGCTGCATAACGCATATGGACGCCGGGGGCCATGTGAGCGCCGTGGATGCCACCGGAGCGTCCGCCGCCTACCGGCAGCGTCAGAACCGTGTAGGACAACGTATTGTGTTCATCGTCCTTGTATTTCCGAATCACGCGTAACCGCGGTGGAATCGCCTTCTCGCGCCAGTGGCACTGCTCGCACGTTTCCGATGCCGGCGCCAGGCGATTGCTCTCCATCGCCGACTCGATGGGCCGAGGATAATTGTTGAAAACCACGCCCGTCAATTGTCTCGTCCCGGCCAGCTTGCTCTTGATCCAACCTGTCGCGCCGGGTTCCACGTGGCAACCGACACACGCGACCTGCTGATGAGGAGCGCGTTGATGGGCAGTGAACTCGGGCTTCATCACATGACAGGTCTGTCCGCAGAACTGCACGGTTTCCATGTGTTCCACGGCGCGGTAAGTAACCTGGCTGCCAATTACCGCGTTCAACACGGTCATCGCGGCGAAAAAGATTCCGATCCTCCGCAGTGTCGTCCGGCGATCCGGCGCGGCTGCTAATCCGGCCGCGATCCGACGCTTCGCGAGCACCAATCCCACCGGTATCAGGGCTAAGCCCAGAAAAAATACGAGCGGGATCAAGATAAAGAGCAGCAGACCGATGTAGGGATTCGCCACGTGTCCGCGAATATGCATCGGCAGCAGGAAGAGCCAGGAAAAACCGGCGGTGGTGACCAGGGCCGCGCCAATCAAGCTCAGCCAGTGACTGGTAAATAACGCCAACACCGGTCGCTGAGGGTCGGGCGTCATTTCGCGTTTTGTCCTCTCGCATCTCGCATGTTCAGATATGCGATCAGATCGGGCATCTGAGTTCCATCGAATCGCGGCCAGGATAAATTCTTCTCGCGGAAACGGTTCAGCATCGCCGGACCGTGATGCCAGAGGGCGGTCGCCATCGCAATTCCCGTGAAGGCGCCCGGCCGCTGGGCGAGGCTTGGAGCACCGCCGGCGGGATCGTCGTGGCACGCCGAGCATTTCTTTGCGGCGAAAACGCGCTTGCCGCGATTTGGGTCGCCGCTATCTTCGAAAAATCGCCGCGCCCACAAATAACTCACCAGCACCCGCATCCGCTCCACGTCGAGCTGGGGCGGCGGCGCGTGGCGCGCGCCCATCATGGGTTCGTGGTTCCACATCTCGGCGGCAATGCCCGTGAGAGTTTCGTGCCTTAGCCGCGGCGCCAGAGGGAGCTCGCTCGAATGGCAACCCGCGCATCCGCTCGATAAAAAAATCTCTTTGCCGCCCTGCCCCGCGGTCGTCCGGAATACTGGGGCTATTTCGCGCGTCGAGGGTAGGTTCCGCAAGTAAACAAGAATATCGGTGAGGTCCTGGGCACTCAATCGGATCCACCCGAGCTTCCGAAGGTCCATTTCCCGGCTCATGTTCGCGGCATGGTTCCACATGGCGGCAGTGAGCGCGATCGGGCTGTCGAGCGACTCCCATTGGCTCACCGGTTTTGCCGGCGCCATCGTCACGTCCGTCAGCCCGTGGCACTTCGCGCAGTGCCGCTCCTCAAAAAGCCGTTTGCCCCTTCCGGCGTCACCGGGCTTTTCGAAGAAGCGCACCGAATAAAAATATGCAAACAGATCCGCCGCCGCTTGCTCATTAAGTTGCTCTTTGAGTCCACCGGGAGAGATCCCGCGTTCCCGCATGGCGGTCCACATGGCCGGGGCGTGGTTCCACAGCAGGCTCGCGAGAGTCGCGGGGGTATAGTCGCGATCCACGCTTCGGCCCAGATCGGGGCCGACATGGCCGCCTTTTCCATTCACGCCGTGGCACTCGATGCAGCCCTGCGTTTCGAACAGGCGAGCGCCGCGCGTGGAATCGGCCGCGATAATTTCCGCGCGGGCTGTCGCGGCGGCCAGAAGAATCAGGCTCCATCGCGCGAGAGTCATCGCGTGAACCTCAAACCGGTGGTCACCAGATGCGTTCGGAATCCCTCGTATAGGTAGAAGGATTCGCCGAAGCCGTAGTAGCGCCATTCGCTGATCCAGGTGAGTTTATTTTTAACCGGCACCGTTAGCTTGGCTACCGGCTGATAATAATTCGTGGGGCGGCTCCCCGAGGAAATGAAGAACGAGCCCCCGAGAGAAAGTTTGGCGGACCTGAAAGACGTATCGAAAGTCCCTGTCATCTCGTGGGCATTGTCACGGTATAACGATCGTTCCGAGTGGAGGTCCTGCGGCGCGAGATAGTTGATATCCGAGCGCAGCGTCGATCGCGTATACCCGCCTTGAATCCCCCACCTCTTGCCGCCATCGGGTAGCCACTGGAACGAGAGCGACTCCTGCCGCGACAGAAAGTCATAGTCGATTCCCGGTGTTGGGTTCCGATTATTCAGCAGGTTGACATCCGCCGAAATGTTGAGCGAGCCGGTGAGTTGGTATCGCGCTCGCGCCCGCACCTTTTGGTAGTCGTGCAAGCTGGTGCGGAAGTAAGTATCGCCGCTGGAGGCGCCTTCGACGTCGCCGGAAATCGAGAGCTTCTGGCTGGGATGATACGCAAAGCCGCCTAGTCCCACATTGCGATGAAGTTGGCCCCGGTCAATGCCGGCAAGGCCGCTCAGGGGCAGAACCACGTCATTCGCGTCGCCCCAGACATATCGATAGCCGCCACGCAGAGTAAATCTGGAAGTTACGTCGAATAAAAATTCGACCTGTTCCTGATTGTAGTTCGTTACCAGCGAGGAAGAAAGGAGTGCATCGGCCGCTTGCGGGAGCGTGGCGGGCAAGAGCGTCTGCCTCGCCACGCTGGACCCCCCGTCACTCATCCGGTCCGTCAACCATGACTCAAGGATACGAACTCTGCGAAATGGCCGTATCTCCGCGCCGATGCCGCCGGATGTATGCGGCAGGCTCGCTTCCGAGGCGAGAAGATATTGTTGCCCCGTGTAGAACAGCGCCTGGCTCAGAATCGCGAGATTGCCCGTGTCGAATTGCCGATAGTGAACGTCGGTATTCGGACGGCTGTAGAGAAATTGCCCGTACAGATCCAGCCAGGATGTTGGACTGGCGGTAACCAACCCTTTGCTATAGATGCTGTCGCCCCGAATTCCGTAGGATTGCAGCAGGCTACTCAGATATTGTGTTTGTCCCAATAGCGGCGTCGTAACGTTTCCAAGATTGCGGATGGTGGAATTCGAGAAGACGCTCTGGTCGTCCTTAAACGTGGTGCCGCCTTGCCCCAGAGTGACGTGAACCCGGCGTAGCTCGAATCGAACTCCCGCCCGATAATTGCTCGTGGTGTCGCGTAGGCGGTCCGGCACCGCGTATTCGTTTGCGTCGCCCACAAACGTGGTTACTCCATTGCCGTAGCCCGAGTCGCGTTCATAAGCGAGGTAAGGGATGAACCAGTTGCCGGGAAGCAGGTCGAGTTGAAAGCTGCTGAAGCGGCGGTGAGTGTCGAGCGATCGCTCGTCGAGGATAATTCCAAGCGACAACAGCGGATCGGCGAAAGAAGGCAGATCGTTGAAGTATGCGATGTTCCGGTAGTCGGATGTAAAATCGTACAGTTTGTTCTTCCGCGCATCCACGTGAAGCGTGGAATATGGGTCGTCGCCCCAATTGTAAGCGCGGAGATCGATCCTGTCGAAAGCGCGCGCCTTCGGATCTGTAATGGTGAACTCAGTACCCAGGAGTTTTGGACCGGAACCGAGATTTACGATGCTTCGGTACGTATTCGCGCTGCCGCCGATATCCGTTCTCCACCGGTATCCGAGGTCGATGAATCCCGTTAGCCGCGGTTCGGAAGGCTCGGGCTTGGGGCTTGGCTCCTGCGCGGCCAGCGGCAACAGCATCGCGACAATCGCAAGAAGTCTCATCGCAAAAGGTTCCGGTCCACGTGGCTCCCGTGGATTTTTTGATGGCAGATGGTGCAGTTTCGGAATTGCGGAGAACGCAAATCGTGAAAAGCGGGCGGGACCACCCCAAGCGCCGTCCTCGCATTGGTGGAGCTGGGCAGATTCGCGTGGCATTCCAGGCAAACCAGCCGGACCTCCTGCCGGATCAACATGCGCGGATTGGCGGACCCGTGGGGCTCATGGCAACTCCAACAGCCCTCAAACCGCACGGGCGCGTGCTCGAACGTGAATGGTCCGCGTTTATCTCCATGGCATTTGAAGCAGCCGGGCTCGTTCGCCGCGAACGTCTGCATCATGCCGGGCCGGAAGCTTCCATGCGGATTGTGGCAGTCGACGCACGACATGGCGTTCTCCGGTAAGCGATGCTTGAAAGGCCGTTGGAACTGAGCCAATACGTTCCGATGGCAGCCGGCACACTGCTCGTTGATCGCCGCCGGTTTGCGCGCAACCAGCCCGAAAGGCCCGTTCGCGTGGATCTTATGACAGGTGGCGCACGCCACGAGGTTTCGGGCATGGCTGCTCTGGATGCGGCCCACGTGCGTCGGCCTGTTCAGATGACATGTCAGGCAGCTGCGGTCCGCTTGTGCCGGCGCGAGCTTGACCGGATTCCGGATGTCCGCGGCGGAGGTCGATTCCGCATGTTTCGCTCCCCGCCCGTGACACGATTCGCACGCTCTTTCCACGCCGCGATGCGGATTCTTCTCGAACGCCTTCCCGATATCCTCGTGGCACGTGAGGCAGGCCTCCGCTCCCACGTAGCCCGGCTGCTGAGCCCGCGCGTTTGCGGCCAACGCCAGCATCCCGAGCGCGATCGGCACCGAAGCCCGGCTTTTAATATTGCGCGTGTACTTTGCCAACGTTGAAATCGCCGCTTTGACCGTGACAGACCTCGCAGCTTTCCCCCAGTGTCGTGGTGTTGGCGAGCGCGTGAGAGGCGGCGGGTATCGTAACGTGACATGCCGTGCAGGCGGCAGTGACCGGCTGCACGGGGTTGATCGGCCCTTGCGGATCCATCACCGCGTTCAAACCCGTTGGCAGGTTCTGCTCGCTGCCTTTCACATGGCACATCGAACAGTTGCGCGTGTCGCCGGGACTGCCTTGCGGGCTCATCGCGGGATAGCGGACATCGGTGAAATCGTTATGGCTTCCCCCGAAGCCCACGATCGTGAAGCTCTTGTTATCGGCCTTGAGGTTTTCGCCGGTATGAATCCGGTGGATCATGAAATCGAAATCGATTCCTTGAGGAGGCAGGGCCTTATCGGCCGGGTTCGTCGCATTCACTCGTTGACTCGCGTCGGTGTTCGAAGGGTTGTGGCACAAGACGCAATATTGAGTCTGGTTGCGGAGCGTTCCATGCACCGAAAGCATCGTGTGGCACTGGTTGCAGTTGTCGATATCGACCACCGTCCGCCGGGGCTGAACTGCCGAGCCGTCCACGGAGAAATCGACTACCTTGTTGATGGCGCCATAAGTTACGATCATCTGCTTGGTTGTGTTGGGCAGTAGCGTTTCGGTGCGGCGCGCCTCAATGCCCACGGAGTAAGTCCCGGTTGCACCCGCTGGAACGGCGTGCTGGAAGGTGTAGCTGCACGCCCCATCGCCGCCGCAACTCGCGCCGGTGGCGCTTTCCGTGACATAGCCGTTGGTCGTCACGTCGCTCCCAAAATTGGTATAGCCGAAATCGGACGTTGGACCGGCCATGGTCAGCGAAACGGCGCCGAGCCGCGATAGCGGGACCGGCTGGCCGTTATTGTCTTTCACGCTAAAAGCGACGGTAGGCGATTGACCCGCCGCTCCGTTGGTTACGCCCGCGAGATTCGCGACGATTCCCGACAGCATTCTCGATTCCGTCGGAACCACGTGCGCCCCTTTAATCGAAGCGTCGAAATCCAACTCTCCCTGCCCAACGTGGCAGGTCGAGCACTGGTTGTCGCTGATCTGGGGTCCGCCCGCGTGATTAGCGCCACTAGCGAAGTTGACGTCGTCGTGACAGGAACCGCAGGCGGCGCGAGTGGGGTTCGTAAGATACGCGGTCGCCTGCTTCGCGCCCGTATTCTGGTCATGGCACGACTCGCAGCGGCGCGGGTCGGATGGATAGACGACCGTCGACCAGTCATTCACCGAATTCATGAAACCGACGATCCGATACGGCTTCCCGGCTTGCACGCTGGGTAACTGCGAACCCATGTGAATCTTATGAGCCATGACCTTCAAATCGATGGTGTTTCCCGTATTCGGGTCGACGGTTTGCGGCGTATGGCACAACACGCACATCTCAATGCCCCGGCGCGAGCCTCCGTGAGCGGATAGCTGGTCGTGGCACTTGTCGCAGCTTTGCGTTTTGATTACATCCCGAACATTGGCGACCGGCGAACCATTCGGAACGAAATTGAATGTTGTGCCGGCGTAGTTGACGCCGAGGTTGAATTCAGCAAGATTGCGCGATCCGTAGATTCCGATGGTGTGCGTGGCGGAGGCATCGAATCCCGATGGGGCCTTGGTGTGGAATACATATTGATACTGTCCCTCCGCGATCTTGGTCGTCGTTCCGCCCGTGTCCGAGCCGGCTTGGTTCACTGTTCCGCCGACCGCGCCCGTGGCGGGCCGCGTTGTATAGGCAACATACTGTTCTTGGCCGCTAGGGATGTACGAGGCTACAAAACTCAGTGAGATCGCACCCGGCGTGTTGATACCCGCTGTATCGAGCGGCAATCCCTTCGGGTCCGCCACCGTGAAGACCACTGTGATGGCGCCATCGGCGGCGACTTGGGCGGAATTGATGGCGAGCGCGAGACCTGGCCGGACGAAGTCGACCGTGGCGGCGTCCGCGTAGTACGCCTTGTGCCTTCGCGTGAATGGGCTTTTTGATGCGGCTCCAAGCGCGATCGCCGCGAACGACAGTACCAACCCAAACCGAAGTCTTCTGATGGGCATCGGAAATCCTCCGCTCACGTCGAGATTTGTCAAGCCAGACTCTAGGCGAACGCGGTTTGGCGTTGTACCAACACAATCGTGCTTACATCAATCAAGGTAAGCTTTGGTACCCAGGAAAGCAAGGGATTTCCCTGTATAGGTCATCGCTGGCTATGCGGGGGCGCTCTTAATTTCAATAATTTCAATAGCGACGTGAATCGCTGATATACTGATACTTCCCGGCCATGTTGCTCAGTGTGAAGGAGATGGAAGTAAAGAAGATCCGTTTCGACGAGGTCTTCAAACCGGGGCAAATCGATTTCGCCGATTCGGAAGTGCGCCAGGTGACTCCGCTGCATGCTTCGGGGCAAGCGGAACTGCTGCCGAACACGGATGGCGAGGTCAGGATTCAGGGCCGGATCGAAGTCACCATGGAAGCGGAATGCGACCGCTGCCTGACTGGACTCGCGACATTCCCGGTGGATGCGCGGTTCGATCTGTTTTACGAGCCGAACTCGGCGGTTGCCGGTCTCGAAGAGATCGCCATCGACGAAGGCGAGGCCGAGATTGGTTTCTATCAGGGCGCCGGGCTGGAGCTCGAAGATATTTTGCGGGAGCAGGTGCTCTTATTGCTCCCGATGCAGCGAGTTTGCGGCGGCGATTGCAAGGGAATTTGTCCGATTTGCGGCAAGAACCGCAACGAGACAGTTTGTCATTGTACGGTGGCGCCGGCGGACGACCGCTGGAACGCGCTTCGAAATTTGAATATTTGAGGTCAGTAAGATGCCGAATCCGAAACGTAGACACTCCGCCGCGCGCACCGGAAAACGCCGCGCGCACGACGCCTTGAAGAAGACTGGCGTCTCGGAATGCCCCAATTGCCACGAGCAAAAGTTGCCCCACCGGGTCTGCCCCAATTGCGGCCAATATAAAGGCCGGGACGTCATCGAAGTAGCGGAACAGTAGCTTCCCTGCCCTCCCCCATGGTCACCATTGCCGTCGATGCGATGGGCAGCGACGCTTACCCGAAACCGGAGGTGGACGGAGCCGTTCGGGCGGTAAGAAGCTTGCAGGTGAAGGTCGTTCTGGTGGGCCGGAAGGACGTGGTGATGGCGGAACTGTCGCGCCATGACGGATATCGCGATCTTCCGATCGAGATCGTGGACGCCATCGATTGTATTTCGATGGAGGATAGCCCGGCGAAGGCGGCTCGTTCGAAGCGCGGCAGTTCGATGCATGTCTGCTCGCGAATGGTGCAAAGCGGCGCGGCTCAGGGTTTCGTCTCGGCGGGCAACACGGGCGCCTGCATGGCCATCGCGAAAATGGTTCAGGGCAAGGTTCCGGGCGTGGACCGCCCGGCGTTGTCCGGTATTTTTCCTACCTTGATTCAGGGAAAACCGGTGGTGGTTGTGGATGTCGGAGCCAATGTCGATTGCTCACCGGAAATGCTGGCGCAATTCGCGCTCATGGGCGAGATTTATTCGCGCCTCGTGCTGCGGAACGAGGGGCCTCGCGTCGGGCTTCTCTCGATCGGCGAAGAAGAATTGAAAGGGAACGCACTCACGCACGCCGCCACTCCGCTATTGAAGGCATTGCCGATTCATTTCATCGGGAACGTGGAAGGCCGCGATATTTATTCCGCTAAGGCGGACGTGATTGTTTGCGACGGATTCACCGGGAATGTCGCGTTGAAAGTGAGCGAAGGCCTCGCCGAGATGATTAAGAAAATGCTACGCGAATCTCTGGAAGCGACCATCACGCGAAAGATCGGATACGTGCTTTCGCGCACTGCTTACGCGGATTTCAAGAAGCGCGTGGACTATTCGGAATATGGCGGAGCGCCGCTGTTGGGAGTGAAGGGCGTATGCATCATCTGCCATGGACGGTCGGACGCGAACGCAATGAAAAATGCGATTCGGGTGGCGGTGGAATCGTCGACGGTGAATATCAACCAGCAGATCGAGGCGGGTTTGCGTCCGCTGAGCACGGTTGCGTGATGAAGTCCGTATTTTTCCTTTTCGTCGTTCTTGCTTCGGGGGCTTTCGCGCAGAAGTCCGATCACGTCAAGTGGTCGCTTGAAATCAGCCCCGCTTCCGCCGCGCCCGGCGCGAAAGTTTTGGGGCATCTGAAGGCGGCCATAGATCCAGGCTGGCATCTTTACTCGCTTACGACGCCCCCCGGTCCGATTCCCACCACCATTCAGCTTGCGGATCGGCCCTCCATTGAGCGTTTCCGAATCCTTCAGCCCAAGCCCGTTCGCAAATTCGATCCGAACTTCAAAGCGGATACGGAAACCTACGAAGGCGAAGCGGATTTTCTATTGGAGTTGCAGGTCTCGAAGAACGCGGCATCGGGGCCCGTCGAGATCGCCGCGAGCCCTCGGTATCAGGTCTGCAGCGACACGTCGTGCATCCCGCCGGTCACGCGGCAAGCCAAGGCCACTTTAACGGTGGACCCCGGCGCGCCCGTTGCCGCGTTGGCGATTCCATCCGGTTACACCGAAGCTAAGCCTACCAAGCGCACGACGGCGGCAGCGGATGGCTCCCAAACCAGCTCCGAAACGATTTTCGGTTTCCTTGCCGTCGCGTTTGGATTCGGTCTCGCCTCCATCTTCACGCCGTGCGTATTCCCGATGATCCCGATCACGATGTCGTTCTTCCTTAATAAAGAAGACGCCACGAGGCGCGAAATGGTGATGCAGGCCGGAGTGTTCTGCCTCGGCATTGTTGTGCTGTTTTCGGGACTCGGATTGCTCGCCACTTCCGTGCTGGGCCCATTTGGCGTGGTGCAACTCGGCTCGAACCCGTGGGTCAACGGGCTGATCGCGTGCATCTTCCTGATCTTCGGATTAAGCTTGCTCGGCGCGTTCGAGATTACGATTCCCTCCGTAGTCCTGACCAAGTTGAACAGCGCATCGCAGAAGGGCGGCATTCTGGGCACGCTGCTCATGGGCCTTACGTTTTCGCTCGCATCGTTCGCGTGCGTCGGGCCGTTTGTCGGGACGCTGCTTGCGGCGTCGGTGCAGGGCGGCGGCTCGCGCCCGTTCCTGGGGATGGTCGCATTCGCCGCGGGACTCGCGCTGCCGTTTTTCCTGCTGGCGCTTTTCCCGAGCTACTTGAAAAAGATGCCCAAGAGCGGCGGATGGCTGGCGCGCGTGAAAGTGGTGATGGGCTTCGTGATTCTGGCGGCGATGCTGAAGTACGTCTCAAGCATCGACCAGGTCTTGCAATGGGGTTTTCTCACGCGAGAACGTTTCCTCGCCGCGTGGATCGTTCTGTTCGCCGCGGCGGGATTTTATCTGCTGGGTTACGTGCGCCTCGAAGGGATATCGAAGGACGAGCCGCTCGGCCTTGGCCGGCTGCTCACCGGAATGGCTTTCGTGATCTTCGCTTTGACGCTGGCGCCGGGAATGTTCGGCGGCAAATTGGGCGAGTTGGACGGCTACGTTCCCGTGGAGGCCAATACGGAGTCGGCGGTTGCGTGGATGAAAAACGATCTGCCGGGCGCTTTCGAAAAAGCGCGGCTCGAAGGCAAACTCGTGTTAGTGAATTTCACCGGCTACGCCTGCACCAACTGCCACTGGATGAAGGCCAACATGTTCACGCGTCCGGAAATCGCCGGCGCTCTCAAGAATTTCGTGCTGGTGGATCTGTATACCGACGGCAACGATGCCGCTTCGCAAGCAAATCAGAAACTGGAAGAGAGCAAGTTCGCGACGATCGCGATTCCGTACTATGCGATTTTCGATGCCAACCGGAAAGTGCTTGCGACCTTCCCCAGCCTCACGCGAAAACCGGAACAATATTTGGCGTTTCTCAACACGAGCGTGGAGGCGGCTGCGCCGATTGCCACCCCGACGACAACGATCGCCCCCGATTTGACCGGGCTTGGGCTGAAATCTCTCGACGGGACGGCTTTCGACGAAGCGGCGCTGAATGGAAAAGTCGTCGTCGTTAATTTCTGGGCGACGTGGTGCGTGCCGTGCCGCCAGGAGATTCCCGCGTTTAACCGGATGAACGCCGCGCTGAAGAGTAAGGGTCTGCTTGTGCTGGGGATATCGATGGACGAGGACGGAACCGCCGTCGTGAAGCCCTTCCTGAAGCAGAATCCGATTCACTATGCCGTGGCGCTGGGGCCGCAAGAATTGAACGAGCGATTTCAAATTACGCAGCTTCCGGTGACGGTAGTGTTCGACCGGAACGGTAAAATAGCGAAGCGTTTTGAAGGGTTCACTCCCGCGGACAAGATTGAATCCGCCGTCACGCCGCTTCTGTAGAATCGCACTCCCGCCGGCGTCGCGCTTTTCTAAGTAAACCGGAATTATCGGAGCCTTGCGTATTCCGTCTGGGCTTGCTTAAGGATCGGGATGTCGGGGTCGGCGTCTTTCCAGAGGTTGAGGAAATCCTGGTAGGCGGTCTTTGCTTTGGTCTTATCTCCCGATAAAGAGAACGCCCTGCCTAGTTGCAAGTGGGCCAGCGCGCCTATGGGATCCATGGCAACGATCGCGCGGTGATCGAGAATCTTCTGGAACTCGGCGGCGGCTTCGGCGCCCTGGTGCGCGGCCAGATAGGCTTCGCCGCGCACATAGACTGGGTAAAGGTTTCCGAAGAAGCCGGCCCAACTTCCCGGTACGGCCAAGTCATAGGGAGCGGCGATTTGCAGCAGTTCGATGGCTTTCGAAGGCTCGCCATGGTTCAGCGCCAAGAGCGCGCGGAGCGTTGGGATGTCGGTGAATCTGACGATGGTATCCTCCCGGAAGCGCTTTTCCAGATCGCTCGTGAGCGCTTGCGACCGCGAAGAATCCCCCGAGATGGCCAGTGCGAAGGCGGCTCCATATTCCACGTCTCGGCTCTTGGAAAGCTCAAGCGCCGCCGTCGCGCCTCGCCGGGCCTCGGGAGCATTCCCGAACAAGGCCTCCCGCACGGCCGCTGCGGCTTCGTACAGCGCCCCCCTTTCGCGCTCGCCCGCGTGCCGGCCCAAGTCCACCGCGCGGCGCGACATCGTCCTTGCTTTCGCCAGGTGGCCGGAATAGCCCAAGACACCAGCCTCCTCGCCTGTGATCCAATCTTCCGCCCCGGAGTTTTTCTTTCCCAGCGCCGCCGCTCGTTCCATTCCCGCCTTGTCGTCCCTTAAGAAGGCAATGTAATATCGCATGATCAAAAGATCGGGGCTATCGAGTTTGCGCTCGGAGGCTCGTTTGATGGTGTTTCCGGCCTCATCCAGGCGGTCCAGGAAAACGTAGGCCCAGCCAAGATTGTTATACCCGGGCGTGAAGTCCGGATCGAGACGAATAGCTTCTTGGCCTTCTTCGCTCGACTTTTCATACTTGGCGAAAAGTTGATAGATCCATGACAAAAAACCGCGAGGATGGAAATCACGAGGATAAGTTTGCGCCCACAACTCACCAGTCTGGATCACCTTTTCCAGATTTCCCGTTACCTCTAGATCGTAAGAGAGCATGATAAAGAACCGCTCCGGATCGCTGGCGCGCTCCCGCAATTGGTAAGCTTTGCCGGTGCTCTCCGCCGAGAGGACAGATTCCGAAACATCGCCGTACACGCGCCCCAGGAACGCATGTGCCATCGCAAAATCAGCGTCGATTTGAAGAGCGCGCTGGAGAAGGGGAACGGCGGCGGCAGGGTCTGAAAATCCGACTTTTTCGGCTGCGCTATAAGCTTTCAAGGCTTCGAGCGACGGCGTGGTTGCCTCGGCGAGCGGAGTGGAGTGCTTTTCGACCGTGGCGAGCGATTCACCGACTCGCGTTCTGAATTTACCGGCAATTTGACTTAAGGCATTCAGGACGTCTTCCTTCTTCGCGGCTTGCGCCTGTTCCTCATCGAGGATGTCACCCGTGCGGCAATTCTTCGCGCGTAAACCCAATACGTATTGGCTTCCGAGCTTGGCAATCGAGCCGTCGAGGACGGCGGCGCTTCCAGTTCGCTCGCAAATATCCCTGGCGAATTCCGGTGTTAGCGGCGCATCTGGCGAACGGCCCATGAGACGCAGCCCTTTCTGAATGCGCTCATCCGGTACGAGACTCAGAAAAGGCGACTGTCGAAGCTGCACCGCCAAGCCCTGGCGAAGTGCTCCGTCGAAGACGGGATCGCCCGTCGAGTTCTTGAAGTCGGCGAGGACAATGGTGTCCTTGTCAGTGAGTTTCGGAGCCCGGTGAAAAATGTAGTAGCTTGCGACGAGAAGCGCCAGCATGGCCGCCGCGAGAGAAACAACAGGCAACCGGCGTTTGGCCGACCGGGCGGTTGCCAGTCGCCCCGAATCCATGTCCTGCTTCAGGCGGTTGAGGTCGGTGCGAATTTCCGAAGCGTGACGGTAGCGCAGTTCACGATCGTTCTGGAGGCATTTCGATACGATACGCCGTAACTCCGGAGGCGCAACCCCATCCAGTGGGACCGCGCCCACAAGACGCTTACCGGTTGCCATTTCGTACAGCACCAACCCGAACGAGAAAAGGTCGGACCGCTCATCCAACGGTTCTCCGAGCGTCTGCTCCGGCGACATGTAGCCCGCCGTACCCAGGACGGTACCTTGTTTCGTAACAGGCTTCGTAACAGTTTCCTCGGCATCGACGGGGCTCAAGAGCTGGGCCAGGCCGAAATCGAGGATCTTGGGGCGGCCTCCCTGGGTGATGGCGATGTTTCCCGGCTTGATGTCGCGGTGGAGGATGCCGATTGTGTGCGCCGCGTCCAAGGCGTCGGCGATGGCGATTCCCAGCGCCAGCACGGTATCCACCTCTAAGCGGCCTTCGGCCAGGCGCTGCTTCAGCGTGGCGCCCTCGACGTACTCCATAACGATGAAGGAGCGGCCTTCCTGCTCGCCGATGTCGTGAATGGTGCAGATGTTCGGGTGGTTCAGGGCGGAAGCGGCGCGGGCCTCGCGGCGGAAACGACTCAAGGCCTCCGGGTCGTGGGCAAATTCGTCGGACAGAAACTTGAGAGCGACAAAACGATTGAGCCGGGTGTCCTCGGCCTTGTAGACCACGCCCATTCCGCCGCCGCCGAGT
>JBPCKZ010000245.1:0-40297 GCA_051003795.1 Bryobacteraceae bacterium
CAGCAAATCCGCCAGCGCCAGATTGCGCGATAGCTTCGGCTCCTGGAAGTTCGGCGTGCTGCGGCGGAAATCGTCGGAAGGCAAAGCGGCGACGCGTTCCTTGGTCATCGCGCCCGCCAGCAGGCCCGATTTCATGGGCGAATACACGAGCACTCCGATATTATTCGCGCCCGCATACGGCAGAATCTTTTCCTCGATTTCGGGCGAAATGATGGAGTACGGCGGCTGCAACGAGGCGATCGGCGCAATGGCCCGCGCGCGTTTCATCTGCTCGACGTTGAAGTTCGACACGCCGATATTCCGCACTTTTCCCGCCTTCTTCAACTCCGCCATCGTTCGCCAACCCTCTTCGATGTCCTGCTCCGGTTCGGGCCAGTGGATCTGGTAAAGATCGATGACGTCGATCTTCAAGCGGCGGAGGCTCGCTTCACACTCGCGGCGGATCGAATCGGCCTTGAGGCTCTTCCCGATTTGCCGTCGATCGTCCCAGACGCGCTCGCATTTGGTAAATACGTAGGGCTTCTTGGAACGCCCTTCGAGCGCCTTGGCCACCACTTCCTCCGAATGGCCAAGCCCATAAACGGCGGCCGTATCGATCCAATTAACGCCGCGATCGAGCGCCGCGTGAATCGCCGCAATCGATTCCGCGTCCTCCTGGTGGCCCCACCCGAAGGCCCAATCGCCGCCTCCCATGGCCCACGCACCGATCCCTATCGGCGTGATCCGTAAATCGCTATTGCCCAACTGTTTGGTTTGCATATTCGGTTTTCAACTTTTCTCGAAAGAATTCGACTGTGCGGGCCAGCCCTTCGTCGAGCGGCACCTTCGGCTCCCAGCCGAGCAGCGTTCTCGCCTTCGTGATGTCCGGCCGGCGCTGTTTCGGATCGTCTTCGGGCAAAGGCTCGTGAACCACGCGGCCATGGCTTCCGGTCAAGCGCTGAATCGCTTCGGCGAATTGGGAGATCGTCATTTCCTGCGGATTGCCGAGATTCACGGGATAGCGTTCTTCCGACTGCATCAACCGGTAGAGGCCATCCACCATGTCGGTGACGTAGCAGAAGCTGCGGGTCTGGGAGCCGTCGCCGAAGATCGCGATCGGCTTGCCTTGCAGCGCCTGGTCCATGAAAGCGGGCACCACGCGGCCATCGTTCAATCTCATGCGAGGGCCGTACGTGTTGAAAATGCGCGCGATATTCGTTCGAAGACCGTACTTCCGGTGATAAGCCATGGTTAGCGCTTCGGCGAAACGCTTGCTCTCGTCGTAACAGGATCGCGGCCCGACCGGATTCACGTTGCCCCAATACGTTTCGACCTGGGGATGCACGTGAGGATCGCCATAGCATTCCGAAGTAGAGGTCAGCAGAAAGCGGGCGCCGTGGATGCGGGCGAGCTCGAGCATTTGGCGCGTGCCAAGCGAGCCTACGTCGAGCGTTTCAATCGGATGCTCCAGATAATCCTTCGGGCTGGCGGGGGACGCCATGTGCAGCACCGAATCGACAGGCCCATCGAGCGAGACCGGCCTGGTGACGTCATGCAAAAGAAAGTGGAATTTTGGGTGATTTTCCAGGTGTTCGATGTTCCGCTCCGCGCCGGTTAATAGATTATCGAGCGCGACGACGGTGTGGCCTTCGGCCAGCAGGCGATCGCACATGTGCGATCCGACAAATCCGGCCCCTCCGGAAACTGCAATTCGCAATAGCCCCGCTCCTTTCGCAAAAACTCCGATTGTAGCGAAGAGCGCGGATCGCGTCATTCTTCCATGCCTTTCGCGATTGCGCGAGAGGTAAGATACCCATGTGGGTGCCATCGGGCGCACTGCTCTGTTCTTCGCGGCCGTCGCCCTGCTTCGGGCGGAAACGTGCGTCGAAGGAAGAAATCTTTTTGCGTCAAGGGAATACTTGCGCGCGCAATCTCCGCTTTGGGAATGCGTAATCTTCGGGGCTCCGGATAGAGAATTCGCGCATCGGCTCGCGCTCACGTATCGCGATTTAAAAAACTATGAATCGGGAGTGGCGCGCGCGGAATCGGCTCTCGCTTCAAACCCGAAATCTCCCGACTGCCTCTACATACTTGGATTTTTGCATTTCCGTCTGGGGCGGCACAAGGAATCCATCGACGATCTGACACGGGCTTATCGTTTAGATGAAGACGACTGGCGGGTGTATCAGTTGTTCGCCTTGAATTACGTGGTCCTGGATATCAAAGACGGCGCGCTCGCTAGTTTTAAGAACGCGATCCGGCTGAATCCGGACAATGCGGAGCTGTACTATCAGCTTGCGCGCTTCTATTATTCCGATAATCGGCCCGATGAATCGATAAAGGTTTCACGTCGCGCGCTCGCCATTTTTCCGGACTATCCCGAGGTCCTCGACAACCTCGGATTGTGCTACGCATCGCTCGGCAGATACGACGAAGCCAGAGCGAATTTTGAGCAATCCATCGCCGTTACGGAAAAGACGCGGACGCTCAATGAATGGCCATACCTCGACTACGCGACATTCCTGATCAAGCAGGACTACGCGGAGGCGAGCCTGCCGCTGCTCCAGGCGGCCATTCAAATGAATCCGGCATCGGCCAAAGCTTATTATTTCAGGGGCCGCGCCCTTCGCAAGCTGGGCCGCGACGCTGAAGCGAAGCAGTCCTTTGAAAAATCGATGGCGCTCGACCCAAACGATCCTCCTCCGTACTACGAGCTCGGAATGCTTCTAAACCGGCTGGGCGATGCGGCGAACGGCCGCGCCATGCTGAAGCGTTTTGAAAACCTCCGCGCTCGCAAATGATTTTCAGTAGCGGTATTGGCGTAGCCGGTCTTTTTCTGGCGGTAGCGGCCCCCCATTTCATCCAAGAGGGCCGGCGCCAATACGCGCTCGGCGAGTTCCCGGCGGCGGTCGCGCAGTTCGAGAAGGCCGTCAAGGCCAATCCTTCGGACACGAATGCGCGGCTTTGGCTGGGTTATTCGTATCTCGCGGTTGACGATCTGGAATCGGCGCTGAAATGTTTGGAGCCGTTGCGGCCTTTGAGGAGCGCCGATCCGGAGTATCTTTTCGCCGTGTCGGAAGCGTACACGCGAGCCGCGCGGCGTTTATCGGAAAGGATTGCGAATTTGGGCGACGGGTCCGCGCGCGCCCACGAGATTTTGGCTTATCGTTACCGGGCCGCGGGTCAGCCGAAGGATGCATTGACCGAACTGCGCCTGGCCTCTCGAATGCGCCCTGGATTGGCCGGCTTGCATTTGGAGGCAGCCGAAATACTTTGGAAGGAGGAAAAATACGACGAAGCGGCCGAGGAACTGAGGGAGGAACTGCGGAATCGGCCGAACGATTTCCTGGTGAATTTGCGGTACGGGCAGTATCTCCTGCGCATTCGCGAATACCGGGGCGCGATCGCGCCGTTGACCATCGCCGCCGGTTACGGCAAATATCCGGAAGCCTTTGAGTTGGTCGCGTATGCCTGGAACAAGCTGGACAGGGCGGACGAGCGGATCGCCGCGCTTCGCGCCGGGCTGAGGCGTTTTCCCGATGATACCGATCTGGCGGAAATGTATCGCCAGGCTCTTGCGGAAACTCCACGGGCTTCGAGCGCGGCGTGGTCGCCTGCGCCTCTTCAAGAAGAGCCAATTCCCGGCATTCAACAATTGCGCGCGGCCCTGGTCCGTAATCCCCGCGAAGAAGACGCGTTATTCGCGCTCAGCCGGAGTTACGGCGACAGAGGCCGAAACCTGTTCGAGCGGCTCGAGCGCGAGGCGCCGGACTCCTATCGCGTGCTGCAAATCAAAGGACTGAACGCGGAGTATGCGGAAGATTTCGAGAAGGCGGCCGGGTATTATCGACAAGTTGCATCCGTGGAGCCGCTGCTTGCGGGAGCGCACTACGCGCTCGGTCACGTGCTGCGGAAGTTGGGTCAAGAGGAAGACGGTCTCTCGGAGATCGCGAAGGAGTTGGAGATCGATCCGCGAAACTACTTGGCTAGCTACGAACTCGGTTCCGGCCAGCTCGGTCGCGGCGATGCGGCCGCGGCCGCTCCTCTACTACGCCGCGCAATCGCTCTACGCCCCGATTTCACCGAGGCCAAAACGGCTCTCGCCAAGGCATTCCTTCAACTCAAGCGACCCGAGGATGCCGTCTCCATCCTGGAAGCCGTGATTTCGAAACAGCCAAAACATCCGACCGCTCATTTTCTGCTCTATCGCGCATATTCCGCGACCGGATCGCCCGATCTCGCGCGAAAAGAGTTGGGCATTCACCAGGCCCTATTGAAAAAAGCACTCCCATCGGAACCCTAAGAAATCGGATTTTTGACATACCGTCCCGCACTTTGATAAACCTTAGCGGGATAAGGAGCCTCCATGCCGCTCAATCCGGTTTTAAAACCAATTCTCGTTTGCGCGCTTGCGGTGCTATGTGGGTCGGGGGCATTCGGTCAAGGCGTGACCGGCGCGATAACAGGCGTCATCACGGACCCTCAAGAAGCGGTGATTGCGGGCGCCATTGTAACGGCGCGGAATGTCGCCACCGGACTGACAACCCAGAGCACGTCGAATTCCTCGGGCGTCTACAACTTGCCCTCGCTCCCGATCGGCACGTATGAATTGAAAGTCGAAGCGCCCGGATTCAAAACATACACGGCTCAAAAGGTCGAGATCGACGTGGCAAACACCGTGCGCGTCGATCCGAAACTTGAAGTCGGTTCCGTGGGCGAAAGCGTGACCGTCGACGCTCAGGCTCCGATGCTGCAAACCGAAAGCTCGACCGTGGGAACCGAAGTCACCCGGAAGATGCTGAACGATCTGCCGTTTCAGTTGACCGGCGCTTCCCGCGACCCCACCGCGTTCATCCGCCTCACTCCCGGGGCCAGTGGGGGCGCGTTCGGGGCGAACATCGCCGGCGGCCGCCAGTTTGCGAGCGAAGTTCTTGTGGATGGCGTGCCGGTGGCCTATAACGCTGCCACCAATACTCCCGATCAAGATCATCCCACCTACGATTCCGTTGCCGAATTCAAAGTTCAAGCGGTAATTCCGCCGGCCGAGTATGGCCGGACCTCCAGCGGCGTGGTTTCCATGGTCACCCGCTCGGGCACCAATGAGCTGCATGGCGACGTTCTTCTGCTGTTGCGCAACAACGTACTGGACTCGCGCCGCTACAACGCTCGTATCGCCGATATTACGCGGCAGGCGGAATTCACCGGTTCCGTCGGAGGCCCCGTGGTTCTGCCCAAAATCTTCAACGGCAGGAACCGGACCTTCTTTTTCGGGACCTATACGGGATTCCGGCGTGCCAACGTTCCGCAAGGCGTTACCGGAACTGTCGGAACCGATAGAGAACGCAACGGCGACTTCTCCGATATCAGCCAGCCGATCTACGATCCGCTCACGGCGGATGTGAATGGCAACCGGCAACAATTCCCGGGTAACATTATTCCGCCGAGCCGTATCGGCAATTTTGCAAAAGCGGTTAATGCCGTCATTCCCGGCCCGAATGCGCCGGGGCTTTCGAATAATTACCTTGGCGGTACGCCCGCCACTCAGAACGAAGATCATTTTCTTATCAAGATCGACCACCAAATTTCGGACAAGAACAAATTCAGCGGCAACGTGCGGTATGAGAACAATCGCCGGACATTTTCGCGCGGTCCGCTGCCGCAAGTTTCCGATGGATTTCAGGACGCGCCGAATTCCCGAAACGTGGTGTTGAGCGACGACTATATCATCCGGCCCAACCTGGTGAATCGCGCGCAAGCCGGATTCACGCGCTTCATGAATCCCACGGCGAGCTCGCAGAACATCGGGCTAAAAGTACCCGGAGCTTTTTCCGCGGGCTTCCCCTCGGTCACGTTTAGCTCAGGCGGGTATACAACCATCGCCAATACCGATTTCCGCTTTGAAGCCGATAACAATTACGATGTGCAGGACGCCATCTCTTGGACCAAGGGCAGCCACAATTTCAAGTTCGGCGCCCGCGCGGATGAGTTCCAATTCAACTTCATTCCCCGAGGGAACGAGGCGGGGACTTATGGATTTTCGCCGTTCGCCACCAGCCAGCCGGGCGTGAACGGCACCGGTAACGCCTACGCCAGTTTTATCCTTGGAGCCGTCAACAACGCATCCCTTTCAAAGGGCACTCCGTATGCCCTTCGTTCGCAATACTTCGGTCTATACGCTCAGGACGATTGGAAAGCGACGCGGAAACTCACCGTGAATTACGGCCTGCGATGGGAGATTCAGGTGCCGTGGTACGAAGCCGCCGGGCGTCTCAGCCAATTCGACCCGACGGTTCCCAATCCCGGCGCCGGAGGCTTGCCGGGAGCGATCGTCTTCGCCGGATCGGGTCCGGGACGGATTGGCGGAAGGGGCTTCCAGAAGACCTATCTGGGCGGCGTCGGGCCGAGAGTCGGCCTTGCTTACCAAGTCGGCGCAAACACCGTGGTGCGCGCGGGATATGCCGTTATGTACGCGCCGATCATCGGAAACAATATCAACCAGCAAGGCATCAACGCGTCCATCAACGTGACGAGCCAGAACGGCGGCATTACTCCCGTCTTTTACATCGATCGAGGATTCCCGCCCGGGTTGGTGCAGCCGCCGCCTCTGATTACGCCGACGATCGCGAATAACCAGAGCACCGCTACATCCGAGGATCGCCGCGGCGGCAGCGGCCGCCTGGCGCAAACACAGCAATGGCAACTGAATGTCGAGCACACATTCAAGTCGATTCTGTTCGAAGGCTCGTATGCCGGCACGGTGGCCCACCATATCGGCAACAACGCACTCGTGCAGATTAATCAGCTCAACCCGAAGTATTTGGCGCTGGGATCCCTGTTGACGAAAAGCATCGCCGATCCTTCCGTTCAAGCGGCGGGTTACGGACTACCGTATCCTGGCTTTACCGGCACGCTGGCACAGTCCCTCCGGCCATACCCGCAATATCAAGGCATCACGGACCAGGATTCGCCGACGGGCAATTCGAGTTATCACGCGTTTCTGTTCAAGTCCGAGAAGAGGTTCGCGTTTGGATTGCAGTTCCTGGTTGCTTACACCTACTCGAAAGCTCTGACCGACATCGCATTCGATGTTAACAATGCGGCTCTTTCCGCGCCGCAGGATCAGTACAACCGCCGCGTGCAGAAAGGCTTCGCGACTACCGACGTCCCGCAGCGGCTGATCCTAAGTTACAGCTATGAGCTGCCGTGGGGAAAGGGCAAGCCGTTTCTAAATTCGGGTTGGACGAGCCGGATTCTGGGCGGCTTCCTGGTCAGCGGAATCCATACCTATCAATCGGGCTCGGTTATTCGCATCACAACCCCGAATGGATTGCCTCTGTTCAACGGGCAACTGGAACCGAATCGCGTCTTGGGCGTTCCCATCCGAATCGGACCCGATCGCGGCGGTTTTCAGCCTTTTAACTCCCTGTCGGGACAGAAGGGCGATCTCTATTTGAACGCCAACGCGTTCCAGGTTCCTCCACCGTATACGCTCGGGACTCTGTCTTATTTTCTTCCAGACGTTCGCAATTTCCCGGTGGAGAATGAGGATCTCTCGATCGTGAAGAAACAGTACTTCCGGGAGACGAAATCGTTCGAACTCCGCGTGGATTTCTTCAATGCATTCAACCGGCGAATTCTCAGCGGCCTGGTGACGGATCTGAGCAATCCAAATTTCGGGCGTTATACCGGGCAGAATAATCCGCGGCAGGTGCAGCTTGGCTTCCGCGTGGATTTTTAGCTGGATTGGCGGAGGCTGCATTGCACTATGCTGCGCCGCTTTCGTCGTGGGATCCGGAAACGATGCGTATCCGCAATTCTCGGACGTAACGGCTCGGGCCGGGCTATCCACGTTCCGGAATAAGCAGGGAACGCCGCGCAAAGACTACATTCTCGAATCGATTGGCGGCGGCGCGGCCTTTGTCGATTTCGACAACGATGGTTGGCTTGATATCCTGCTGGTTCGCGGCACGGACATCGATACCTACCGAAGCCGCGGCGGCGAAGCGGTTTGCGCCCTGTATCGCAATAATCGCGATGGCACGTTCACCGATGTGACCGCGAAATCGGGGCTCGCGGCGTCGCGCGGCTGGGGCATGGGCGTTGCGATCGCGGATTACAACGACGACGGCTTCGACGATATCCTGGTCACCGGTTACGGCCGCAACTTCCTGTTTCAAAACAATGGCGATGGCACGTTCAGCGAAGCGGCCGGGAAGGCCGGGTTGCTCTCCAAGGGCTTATGGTCCACGGGCGCCACGTTTTTCGATTTCAATCGGGACGGGCTCCTCGATGTCTATATCGCGCGCTATGTAAAGTTCGATGTCGCCCATCCCGTGCCTCGGAGCGCCAACTGCGACTACAAGGGGCTGGGAGTATTCTGCGGGCCCCAGGGATTCGAATCCGATCCCCATTCGCTTTACCGCAACAATGGCGATGGCACGTTCACCGACGTCTCCGCCGAAGCGGGTCTGCGAAAGGTGGGAGGACCGCTACACGGGCTTGGCGTGATCGCGCTCGATTATGACAACGACGGTCGCACCGATCTGTACGTGGGCAACGACTCCACGCCGAATCTGCTCTGGCATAATCTGGGCGGGGGCCGGTTCGAGAACACGGCGGTCGAAGTTGGCGTCGCTTTCAGCGCGGACGGGCGCGAGCAAGCCTCGATGGGAGTCGAGGCCGGCGACCTGTGGAATCGAGGGCTGCTCGATATCTTCGTTACTAACTTCTCCGGGCAGAGCGATGAGCTCTATCGCAACTCCCCGACCCATGATTTTGCCGATGTCACGTGGGACTCGGGAGTGGCCGCCCCGGCCCGGCCTTATCTGGGCTGGTCGGCGCACATGGCCGATTTCGCAAACACGGGCTGGATGGACGTATTCGTGGTGAACGGTCACGTCTACCCGGAAGTGGATGCGCAGCCCGTCGGAACGAACTACCGCCAGAAGCCGCTATACTTTCGCAATCTGCGCAACGGCAAATTCGCCGGCATCGCTCCCGGTGAATATTTCGAGAAAACTCATGCCGGCCGGGGCGCGGCCATCGGAGATTTCGATAACGATGGCGCGCTCGATATCCTGATCAACAATATCGACGGTCCTCCCGTGCTTCTGCGGAACAGTGGAACACCGGATCGTAATTGGCTGGATATCTCGTTGCGCGGCCGCGGGCGGAATCGTAATGCGCTCGGAGCGCGTGTGTTCATGCGCTCGGCCGGAATCGTTCAAATGCGGGAGATCACCGCTGAATCGGGATATCTCTCATCGAGCAGCCGCCGCGTTCATTTCGGATTAGGCGCGAGCGGGCATGCGGATGAGGTACGGGTTGTCTGGCCCAGCGGCCGGAACAATGTCTTGAAGGATGTAACGCGGAATCGTCGGCTGATTGTTAACGAGTAGCGGCTTTTTTCAGTACTTCCCTCAGTACTTCCCGATGTAGCGCCCTTTCACGAGCGGCTTCGTCCGGCCTGCCCATTGCCGTGTAAGCTTGGGCGAGCAGAAAATGGATTTGCTCGTCCGCCGGGTTGCGCTCGGCGACTGCGCGATAACACTCGAGCGCTTTGGGAAAGTTCCTCTTTGCGACCCAAGCTTGCCCCAAAGCTTGGCGCGGTTCAAGCGCATCCGGTTTCGCGGCTAAAGCTTCCTCCAGCAGAGGAACGGCTGCATCCGGCTGATGGAGCGCCACGTAAATCCGTCCGAGCAGCCCCTTCGCCGGATAATGTTGCGGGTCGATGAGGAGCTCGGTCTTCAGGAGCGTCACCGCCTCCTCGATCGAGGTATCGCTTAAGAGTTTAGCCAGTTCGTAATGGACGCCGGGCACTCGGGGTTGCATCGCGATGACCTGCCGATACTCCGCGATGGCGTCGGCGCGGTCATGCACCGATGCGTAATCTTCCGCCAGGATCTGGTGCAATCGATAGGATCGCGGGTTCACTTCCTTGAGGCGGCGAATGGTTCCGACCTTCAGGTCCGTGAATGCTTCCCCGAGATAGTAGTGAGCGTCGGGGCTGGTCGGCTCGGCGGCTCGCCAGCGGAGCAGAAACGGCAGACTGTCTCTCGGTTTCCCCGCTTCCATCAGCAGCATTCCGCTCTCGCGGTCGGTCTTCCGCTTTCCCGTTAACGCGGGCAACTCGTTCCCGTATGCTGCCTCGGCGGCTGGCCGATTCCCGCGTTCCCGTAGTTCGATGCGCCCGATGGAAGAATATAGGCCGCGAATTTTCGGGTCGAGTTGGATCGCATGCTCATAGGCTTGGATCGCCTCTTTCCACGACTTCTCCAATTCGAAGCGGATGCCGCGCATCTGGTATGCCCGCGCGGATTCGGCGTCGAGTTGGAAAATGCGCTCAAGACTCATCTCGGCTAGCTGTGCGTATGTTTTGCCGAGCGCATAAAGGGCATCTTCATCGGCCGGGTTATCGTGAAGGTAAGCTTCGAATTGGGCAATGGCCCGATCGCGCTCGCCGATCGCCAAATACGTGTAAGCGAGCCAGAAATGGGCTTTTGCCGGCGCTTTGTCCGAAGCAATGTCTTTCTCCAGCACCTGCCGGGCCTTGGCAAAATCACCGGCTTGGTAAAGCGCCTCGCCCGGCTCCGGCGCTTGGGATACGCCCTCAATTGCCGCAAGTAGCAATAGGAATGCCAGCTTCATCGAGATCACTGTAATTTTACACTTGGCGCGGATAGACCAGGCCATGAAGCCGTCGATCTCGATCCTACCGCCGTATCGCTAAATTCAAGCGCCAATACAGCCGATATAGGGAAGGAGCGTTCCTTTGATCTCTCTAAAAAAGTACATCTCGTCCGGCCGGGACGAACTCACTTCGGCCGCCCTTGACAGTTCGGCGCTGCTGATTGACGGCATGGCGCGGCACGCGGTCAATTGCGATCCGGTGGACTTCGATACTCTCCAGTTAAAATTCCGCAAGCTGAACCGCGAGTTCGAGGAAACGCCCTCGCCGGACGGCATCCGCATGGCGGCGACGTCCGCCGTCGGGGCGATGCAGGCTTACAACCAGGGAATCGAGAAGAACACGAAGTCGCATTTGCGCGAAATGTTATCTATTGTCGGCATGTTGACCGAAACTGTTTCGCAGGGTACCGCCGGAAGCGAGAAATCGGTAAGCAATCTACAGTCGATCACGACGCAATTGCAGGAAGTGTATGAGATTGAAGATGTTCGAGTCGTGAAAGGGAGACTGGCCGAGGCTCTCAAGAGGCTTCGCGAAGAGACGAGCCGGCAAAAAGAACTAGCCGCGCGCGAGATGGCGGAACTAGCGGAATTGCGAGTTGCCATGTCGCCCGAATGCGGGCAAATGCTGGACCGCCGGAAGGCGGAAATGGCTCTCGTCAAGGTTTATGACAGGGCCGCGGGCATGTACGCCGTGGTCTTTTGCGTGGATCGGATTGATGCGATCCGGGGGCGCTTCGGCGCGGAAGCGGCGCAACAAGCGATGCAGGCATGCCGCGATCACGCCGCCCAAAATCTCGCCCCCGGCGATCGAATTCTGTGCTGGCAAGATCCCGCTTTCCTCGCCATTGTGCAGCGGTCCGGCCCGCCCGATACCGTTCGCGCCGAATTCAAGCGGTTGGATTCCTCCCTGCCCTCGCAGATACCGGCCCCGCACGACCGGTCCGTACCTTTGCCTTTGGCTCAAAAGTTTGCGGTGCTCTCGCTGGCCGAGTGTCCCGCGGCCGACGCCCTCATCCTCAATATCGAGGCGTTCATAGCGGAATCACTCCCCAAGCGGACAGACCCGCTCCAGGGCTAGCGTCAATTCTTCTTTCCCAAGGCTGGTGCTCACAAAAAGCTCCTGGCGGGCGCCCGCGCTGAGCGCGATGGCCTTCCAGCCGTTCTGGGTTTCGACCGTGATGTGGATTTTGACTTTGCCGCGGGCATCGCGCACCGGGCGGATCACGCCGGGAATTATCGATCGGATCTCCGGATTGGCGGCCAGGAGCTGCTCCAGAATCGGGCGCAACCCATCGATTATGCTGTGCTCGATCTTTAGCTTTCCCTTTGCGGTGCGGAGTCGAAAGGGCATGGCACCAGTGTACCGGCCTACTTCCATCCCTGTGTCCCGCGCAGCGGCACGAAGCGGCACAGCGTGACGACGCGCGATTCGAGTTGGCCGCCCAGCTTCGTAATTAAGCGCAGCTCCTGATCTTCCAGGGGGCCGACCGGGATCACCAGACGGCCGCAATCGCTCAATTGTTCGAGCAGGCGCGGGGGAATGTCCGGTGCGCCGGCCGCGACCGAGATCGCGTCGAAAGGCGCTCGCTCGGGGAGTCCCGCCCCTCCGTCGCCCCGGACGACGGAGATGTTGCCGGTCAGTCCCGCGCGAATCAGATTTTCGTGGGCAAATTGGGCCAGTTCCGGGACGATTTCGACCGACGTTACGCGACTCGCCAGTTGCCCGAGGACCGCCGCGTGATAGCCCGACCCAGCGCCAACATCGAGCACGTTTTCGCCGCCGGTTAACTCGAGCGCCTGGGCCATGAAAGCGGTCATGAACGGCTGCGAGATCGTCTGCCCGTAACCGATCGGCACCGGTTCATCTTCATAGGCTCTCCCCCAGTCTTTTTCGGGGATAAATAGCTCCCGCGGGATGGCGCCCATGGCGGCCAGGACGCGCTGGTCGCGAATGCCGCGCTCGCGCAGCTGCTTGTCCACCATTTCGGTCCGCAACTTTGTAAAATCGAGGCTCAATCACGCACCCGCCCGTATAATAGCCGTTGTGAATCATCAAATCACGTTGATCCCGGGCGATGGCATCGGACCGGAAGTTGCCGAGGCAACCGTTCGCGCGGTCGAGGCGACAGGTGCGGCCATCGATTGGGACCGCGTGGAAGCCGGCCTGATCGCGGAGGCGCAAACGGGGAAATTTCTGCCCGAGGCGGTTTTCGAATCTCTAGACCGCACCCGCGTGGGGCTTAAAGGACCGATTGCGACACCCATTGCGAGCGGACATTCGAGCGTTAACGTTGCGCTGCGGAAGCGGCTGGATCTGTACGTGAATTTCCGACCGGTCAAGATGCTTCCCGGCCTCAAGACCCGTTTCCAGGATCTGCCGATCGATTTGGTGATTTTTCGGGAAAACACGGAAGACCTTTATTCGGGCATCGAGCACGAAGTGGTCAAGGACGTTGTCGAGAGCCTGAAGGTCATCACCCGGACGGCCTCCGTGCGCATTGCGAGAGCCGCTTTCGAGTACGCGATGAAGGAAGGGCGGCGCAAAGTGACGGCGATCCACAAGGCCAACATTATGAAGATGAGCGACGGCCTGTTCCTGCGATGCTGCCGCGAGGTGGCCGCCAAGTATCCGCAGGTTCCCTATGGCGAGATGATCGTCGATAACGCCTGCATGCAGTTGGTGATGCGGCCCGAAACATTCGATCTGCTGGTGTTGCCGAACCTGTATGGCGACATCGTATCCGATTTGACGGCCGGCCTGGTTGGCGGCCTCGGAATCGTGCCGGGCGCGAATTTAGGCGAAAAGCACGCCGTTTTCGAAGCGGTACATGGAACCGCGCCGGATATCGCGGGCCGGGGTCTTGCCAATCCGACGGCGCTGATCCAGTCCGCGACTTTGATGCTGGCGCACATAGGCGAGCGCGACCGTTCGCGGAAGTTGCAGCGCGCCCTCGAAGCGGTATATGCCGACGGTAAACACCTCACTGGCGATGTGGGCGGTTCGGCGACAACGACGGAGTTTACCGACGCCGTGATCGCCAGGATGTGATCGGATTTGGGGCGATTTAGACCGCCGGTCACCTCCCAGCCTCATTCTGCGACGTTTATACTGAATTTGAAATACTGCCGTATGAGCGATAACGAAGAGGGCGGAATTCATCGCTTAACCGAAGGTGGTGTGACTGGCAAGCATCCCGCTCCGGACCTTATCCAGTTTCTCGTCGGGCCTACCACTTCCAACGAGTTCAATACCGTCCGCCTCCGGTTAATTCCGATCGCGTGTTTTCGGGTGGACGACATGAGGTTTAAGTTTGACTCCTCTTTCGTTCTGCCGGAAATCCAAACGGAAATGAGTGCCTTTGCGGCCCTGCGAGCGAGCGATCCCCGGGTTGACGGCGCCCCGATCTCGATCTTCGGGCACGCCGACCCGTCGTTCGAAGGCAATTTTGAACTAACCGCATCTACACACAGACCCGGCGACGATTACAACAAGATTCTGAGCGGCCGGCGCGCTACCGCCATTTACGCGTTGCTTACGCGCGAGCCAGGTCTTTGGGACGACCTTTTTACCAATCATTTGGGCGGCGATGTCTGGGGCGACGATGCGATTCGGATCATGCTCGACGTCACCGGGCGGAGCGACGGCTCCGCCGGTCAGCGTCGCCAGTTATTCCTCAGCTATATGAACGCTCTGTGCGGAGACCTGAAGCTGAACAAGTCGAACGATTTTCTGGCCCGCGGTGCGGACCCCGGCCTCAAAGGCGACCTGCAGGGATGCAGCAGGTTCAACCCGCTCCTCATCTTTTCACGGGAGAAAGAGGATCTCTTCAAAACCGCAAATCGGCAAAGGGACAAACTTGTTCTCGGACAGCGCAATGATGAGGACGCCCCGAACCGCCGGGTGATGGTCCTGATCTTTCGGAAGGGAAGCCGGGTGCTTCCCGCAAAGTGGCCGTGCCCGACCGTTAAAGAGGGCGTTGGCGGTTGTCTCAAACGATTTTTTTCCGACGGCGACGCGCGCCGGTCTACTCATCTTTCGGGAACCGACGGGCAATTCGATCAATCGCACGACACTTTTGCCTGCCGCTTTTACCAGCGAATTTCCGACCAATCGCCCTGCAACAAGACCCAGAAGTTTGCCCTCGTCCGCCTTTATGACGGCTACCAACAGTTCATCCCTTTCGCGCCGTTTGAAGCCACAATAGGAAATCGAGCGCCAATAAGGGGCACCGCCGACGATGAAGGGGTCGCGATTATTGCCGATGCCGAGATTCCCTCTAGTTGTGAAATCCGTTGGGGCTTCAAACCCGACCAAGGCGTGCGGCCAGTTCTGTTGTTCAGCCGCACCATCTTTCTGGTTGCATCGGATGAAACCGGAGACGATACAGTCCAAAAAAAACTAAGCAACTTAGGCTATCGCGATGACGATAGCGCCACGAACATCGTAGCCTTCCAACTTGACTATGGTCATTTGACGGATCCGTTTCTGACCGCCACTGGTGAGCTGGGTGATGCAACCCTCGATTTACTGGAAAAAGTTTATGCGGAAGCGGCCAACGACCTGAGACGCACGCAGATCTGACAACTGTTCGGAGACATCCATCGTGCCGCCTCCTAGCCCACAATCGCGTCGGCCTCAGCCCGTCGTCCCGCCCGTGAACCTGGCCCTTCTCCCTCATCTCTGCGATCTGCTGGGTGTCAGCGGACTGACCAACGTCACATCGCAGATCTTCGCACCTCCCATCGGGTTCCTCACATCTAACGGCGTGTCTCCCGATACGAGGCTGCAGGGAATCATTGACCGGCGGGTACTGACGAACTCGGAACTAGCCAAACTCCGTTTTGCCTTGGTCGACTTGACGGACCCGGATCCGTTACCGGCGCGCGCAAAAAGCAAGATTGCCGTCAGGAATATCGACGGAAGTCTTACTCAGCCGGCGGTCGTAGGAATCGCGGGAAAGGACTTGACGAAGCAGGGCGGCCTGGGGAGCATGGCCAAGCTCGCGTGCATGTGGGCGGCTTTTCAACTGAAGTTCGACGTGCAGAGCTTGGAGAAGCAGGTACGGACAAACAACGAGGAAAGACTGTTTGACCAGGGTGGCGTTTGCCGGAGGTTCTGGGACCTGCGTCAGCGGCCGAATTCTACTAACGTGCAGACCCTGCATCCGGCCAACCCCAGGATTGAACTTCATGGCAGTCTGGTCATGATGGATGGCCAGACAGGTCATGAGAATACTGTTATTCCAATCCCCGTGAAGGACGGTGCCGATTACCCCGATCTGTTCCGCGTTTTCGATGTCACGCCCGGCAGCGGCGTGGCAAGCGTGAGCTTTCTTGGAAGCAGCCTCATGCCCGTCTTACCACCTGGATCGCAAGCGTCAAGCCGGAGTGCGGGTGTGACGGCCTACATGAGGAGGGGTGGGGAAAGTCTAACGGAAGCTCTCAAGCTCAAATTTTGGGAACGGCTGTATCTTATGATCGATGAGTCCGACAATGCGTGTGCGCACGCCTGCATCCAGAACGTAGGCTATCTCTACATCGCTTCTTTGCTTTGGCAAAGCGGCCTCTTTAGTCCGGACCGGAATGGTGGCTTATGGGAGGGCGGCTCCCACGATGGTAGGATGAATTGGATAAAAGCTCCGGTCCCGAAGGGCGACCCAGGGAATGATAAAATTACCGGCACTGCGGCTTCGATTGCCGCCCTCCTTACGGCGCTGGCGCAAAATCGACTCGTCAATAAAGACGCGTGCGATGGTATGTTATTCTTGACCGATATCCTGAGGTCGGGCCGCTTCCTCTCGAGTTTCTTTAAGGACGGTCTCACTGCGCAAGGCATTCACCTTGACAGATGCCACGCCAAGGTTGGCGTTGGTACCAATGACAACGATTGTGCCTTGATCGAGCGGACCGTGGCGGGCAAGAAGATCCGCTACGTAGCCGCCGGCTTTGACGCCCCCGTCGGCAACGCCGTCCCCCTTCACCGCCTCATCGTTCAGTTGGATAACTGCATCCAGGAGTACAACGGATTGAAAGGTCCGGGTGACCCGTAAAGTTTTCCAGTGTTCCGGTCTGCCTTGGTTACGGTCGCGGGAGAAGGCTTGCACGAGGCGCTGGTGGCGACGTGGCCCAGTTCACCATGAGGCAATCTGTGGGACTGTAGCACTAGGTGGGACCGCGACAGCCGTTACGTGATTTCGGTATTCTAGACTAGACCGCATACTTTCTTCAGGAATCCCAAGCTGGAACGCACCGAAGGTGAGACCTGGAGCACCGACAGCGGATGGCATCATCGTCCCTGCCTCTGGAAGAATCGGGCCGATCGTTCTTCGAGTTGCCTTCTTGCCGACGAAACACCAGCGGAATATCTAAACGCGCCGGGTTGGACATCACGTCTCAGCATCGAAGTTCCACATCTGCCTTTCGCAGCATGGCTGGATAATTTGAAAGTGCAATAATGCCCCATATAACCATTATGGTCACATCGTCTTGAAATCACGCCAATTGTTACGATCACGTGGACGCTTGCGGGTAAAGTTGGAACATTCGAATTCGACCCGGACACGCGGACCGTGCATACAGATGAGGTTCGGATCCCGCGGCTGACACCCCAGCAAGCCCTTGTCTGCCGCTGAGGCACCCAGTGCGGTCCGTCTGGAGTTAAATCGGACAACGCCTCTGGCCAGGCAGGCCGCCTGTGAACAGCAACCAGAGAATTCGGGACATCGTAAAAGGACTTCGCGACCTGCTGGGGGACGCGGTTGAGAATCCCTCTCTGATTGGGATCGTCCCGGGCCTTGGTTGCATTCTAAGGAAACTGCTGTTCGACCACTTTCGGGTTGCACACCCGTTTGGACCATAGCTATGTACGTCAACCCTGTTATAATCGTATGTCTTAGCCGCATCACTAGCCACAACGTATGCCTCTAAAACCGATCGCTGCAAACGACAGCGCCGAGAAAAAGATCTATCTGCTCAAGCCCCGCGGATTCTGCGCGGGCGTTGTGCGGGCCATCGACGTGGTGAAAATCGCATTGGATCTTTATGGGCCGCCGGTTTACGTGCGCAAAGAGATTGTCCACAACAAGCATGTCGTGGACGAATTGCGCGGCGCGGGGGCGATATTCGTCGAGGAATTGGACGAGGTTCCGGCTGGCGCAAGGGCAATTTTCAGCGCTCACGGCGTTTCGCCCGGCGTTCGCCGGGAGGCGAAACTGCGGTCGCTGAAAGTGATCGACGCGACCTGTCCGCTGGTTACCAAAGTTCACGGGGAAGCGATCAAATTTGCGCGCGAAGATTATACGATCGTGCTGATTGGCCACAAGGATCACGACGAGGTCACCGGCACGCTCGGCGAAGCGCCCTCGCGCACCATTCTGGTGGAATCGGTCGAGGACGTGGATGCGCTGCGCTTTCCGGAGGACATTCCCGACCCGTCGCGGGTGGCCTATTTGACCCAAACTACCTTGAGCCTGGATGAAACGCGCGACATCATGGCGCGTCTACAGCAGCGGTTCCCCATAATCCGCGGCCCCAAAACCCAGGATATTTGCTATGCCACCGAGAACCGGCAGATGGCGGTGAAGGCCGTGGCTTCGTTTTGCGATCTGCTGCTGGTGGTCGGCTCGGGCAATAGCTCGAATTCGAAGCGTTTGGTCGAAGTAGGCGGCAATTTCGGCGTGCGCGGTTTTCTGGTGAACGATTGGAACGACGTGGATCCGGCGTGGCTCGAAGGCGTCAAGAACGTCGCGGTTACGGCGGGCGCGTCGGCGCCGGAGCACCTGGTCGAAGAACTGGTTGAGGCATTGCGCGCGAAAGGTTTCACGCGGCTGGAAGAGGTGGAATTGGTGGACGAAGACGTTCGCTTCTCGCTGCCGTCGGAGTTGAGCCACGCGGCGTCGGGGCTAACGTCCATCTCGGTTTAATGAGCGCCAGCGCCCAAATTCTGGAGTCGGTTTTGACGAGCACGACCGGCGCGATTAGCCGGGCGGCGGAGAATCTCCTCGCGCAACAGCATGCGAGTGGATATTGGTGCGCGGAGCTCACCGCCGATACTACTCTTGAATCCGATTACATCCTGCTTCAGTTGTGGATGTATCCGCCCGTGGACGGTGTCTGGAATCCGCCTAGCCGTGAGTTGGTGGACCGCGCTGCGAAATCGATCCTCGACCGGCAGTTGCCGGACGGCGGCTTCAATATTTACGTGGAAGGGCCCTCCGAAGTCAGCGCGACGGTGAAGGCTTATTTTGCGTTGAAGTTGGCGGGCATTCGGACGGACGATCCCCGCATGGTTGGCGCGCGCGAGCGCATTCTGACGCTAGGCGGAATTCAGGCGGCCAACAGCTACGTGAAGGTCAACCTCAGTCTTTTCGACCTCTACCCGCGCGAGCACTGCCCCAGCATTCCTCCCGAAATCGTTTTGCTTCCGGGTAAAGTGCTCTACCAGATGTCGTCGTGGACGCGCGCCATTCTGGTGGCGCTTGCAATCGTGCACGCGCACAATCCGCGCCGCCCGGTTCCGGAGGGATTTCATCTCGATGAGCTATTCGTTCCGGGTAAGAGCCCGGCATTCGCCAGCGGCGATTCGTGGTTGACGCTCCGGAACACGTTCATCCAATCCGATAAGATCCTAAAGCTTTGGGAAAAATACGGCTTCTCGCGCATTCGCGGCATCGCGATGCGGAAATGCGAGCACTGGATGCTCGAGCGGTTGAAGCATTCGGACGGACTCGGCGCGATTTATCCCCCGATGATGTATGCCATCATGGCGCTCGACGTCCTGGGATTCGCGCCGGACCATCCCGCGCGAATCGAGGCGGTGCGCCAATTTGAAAACCTCATGGTAAGCGATGGCGAGCGCTTCTTCTTCCAACCCTGTTTTTCGCCGATCTGGGATACGGCTATTGCGGCCTACGCGCTTGGCGAATCGGGATACGGCCGCGGCACGGCGCTCGAGCGCGCCGCCGATTGGATGGTGAGCAAGGAGATCCGGCGCACGGGCGATTGGTCGATCAAGCGGCCCAATACGGAGCCTTCCGGTTGGGCGTTCGAATTCAACAACGAGTTTTATCCCGATATCGACGATTCCGCGATGGTGATGCTCGCTCTCAAGCACGTGCGCGCCTCCAAGCCGCGGATGCAGACGGAGTGCGAAGAACGTGCGCTGAATTGGCTGTTGGCGATGCAATCGAAGGATGGCGGCTGGGCGGCGTTCGATGTCGATAACAACTGGGATTTCCTGAGCAAAGTTCCCTTCGCGGATCACAACGCCATGCTCGATCCAAGCTGCGCCGATATTACCGGCCGCGTGCTTGAAGCTTTGGCCGCCCATGGGTTGGATCGTGGCGATCGTCGCAACCACCCGGCGGTCCAGCGCGGGGTCGATTACCTGGTCCGGACGCAGGAACCGGACGGGAGTTGGTATGGGCGTTGGGGCGTGGCGTATATTTACGGCACGTGTTTCGCGTTGCGCGGTTTGGCGGCTTCGGGCGAAGACGATCACGAACCCCACATTCAGCGCGCCAACGAATGGCTTCGGGCAGCACAGAATGCCGACGGCGGCTGGGGCGAAAGCTGCGCGAGTTACGAAAACGGCACATTCACTCCCACGCGCAGCACGCCATCCCAGACCGCATGGGCCATATTGGGTTTGCTGGCCGGCGGGGACACGACGAGTTCCAGCCTACACCACGGAATCGACTATCTGCTCGAGACGCAGCGTCCCGCCGGCGACTGGAACGAAGAGCTGGCAACTGGAACCGGTTTCCCGAAAGTATTTTATCTGAACTATCACTTGTACCGGTTGTATTTCCCGTTGCTCGCATTGACCGCGTTTTCAAAAATCAAGTCTTCGGAGCGTGCATGAGATTCCCTCTATCGATGACGGCTGGAATGGCCGCTTACGTTTTCAAGAACAAGATGCGGCCCCGGCCGGAATGGCAGAAGCATGTCGCGGCCGCCCCCGACGCTTCGAATCCGTTTCGCATGCTGCCGTCGCGGACACAGGAGGCGGTTCAGCGCCAGCCGCACCCGATGATCAACAAGCGCTTCCCCATCGTGTTGATGCTGGAACCGCTGCACGCCTGCAATCTCACCTGCACCGGTTGCGGACGCATTCGCGAATACGAGTCCACCATTACCGAGCGCGTGCCGCTCGAAGAATGCCTGGCCGTGGTCGATGAGTGCGGCGCGCCCATGGTTTCGATTTGCGGCGGCGAGCCGATGATGTATCCGCAGATCGGGCAGTTGGTTTCCGGAATTCTCGACCGCAATAAGAACGTTTACCTCTGCACCAACGGGATGTTCATTAAAAAGCGTTTGAAGGAGTTCACGCCGGATAAGCGTTTCTTCTTCAATGTGCATCTGGACGGGCTTGAGAAGAACCACGACATTTCCGTCGAGAAAGAAGGTGTTTTTCAAGCGGCCATGGAAGGCGTCAAAGCCGCGAAAGCCGCGGGTTTCCTGGTCTGCACCAACACTACCGTCTATAAAGAGACGGACATGAAAGAGATCGAAGCGTTGTTCGAGTTACTGCAGCAATACGGCGTGGACGGACACCAGATTTCGCCGGCTTACGGCTACTCGGCGGTAAACGACCGGTCGATTTTCATGACTCGCGACGATATCCACGAGAAGTTCAAGGATGTCGACACGCTGTTCAAGCGCTTTAATCTGAAACAGACCCCGATGTACATCGAATTCCTTCAGGGCAAGCGCGAATTGCCGTGCACTGCCTGGGGTAATCCGACCTACAACGTAAAGGGCTGGAAAGGCCCGTGCTATCTCATTTCGGACGGTCATTATAAGACGTTTGAGGATTTGATGACGCAGACTCCTTGGGAGAACTACGGGCCGGGCAACGGCGATCCGCGCTGCCAGGACTGCATGGTGCATTGCGGGTTCGAGCCGTCGGTCGCGCTCGGCATTAACGCGAATCTCGCGGACAGTTTCAAAATGTTGAGCTGGGTACTGAGGTAGGTGCCGAGGTAGCTGGCGTTTGAAACCGACGCTCGTTACGGGAGCTTCCGGTTTCATTGGCTGGCACGTGGCCCGGTTGCTGTCGGAGCGGGGGCATAAAGTCCGCGCGCTGGTCCGGCCAACGAGCAAATTGACCGATCTCGATGCCGAGCGGGTGGTTGGCGACCTGCGGGATGTCGATTCATTGGAACGAGCGGTAGCGGGCTGCGGTTTGGTGTTCCACGTTGCCGCGGATTACCGGTTGTGGGCGGCCGACCCGGGCGAGTTGTACCGCTCGAATGTGGATGGCACCAGAAACCTGCTCTCGGCGGCGAGGCGCGCGGGAGTGGAGCGGGTTGTCTACACCAGCACGGTGGGTTGTATTGGGGTTCCCGAAGGTGGAGTTGGCGATGAGACGATGCCGGTCCGTCTCGAGGAGATGAAAGGAGCCTACAAGAAATCGAAGTTTTTGGCGGAACGCGTGGCTGCGGAGTTCGCCGAAGACGGTTTTCCGGTAGTGGTCGTGAATCCTACCGCGCCGATCGGCGCTCATGACGTGAAACCAACGCCGACGGGGCGCATCGTGTTGGATTTCTTGAAGGGCGGGATGCCGGCTTATATCGACACCGGGCTGAATGTGATCGATGTACGGGATACGGCGGAGGGTCATCTGCTGGCGTGCGAGCGGGGGCGCGCCGGGGAAAGATACATATTGGGTTCCGAGAACCTGACTCTCGAAGCAATCTTAATGAAGATGGCGGCCATCACCGGGCGAAAGGCCCCGGCGGTGCAGCTTCCATATGCGGTCGCGTATGCCGCCGGCGTGGTGACGACAACGTGGTCGCGCGTCACCGGACGGGCGCCGCGCGTTCCGCTCGATGCGGTCAGAATGGCGAAGAAGAAGATGTTCGTATCGCATGAGAAGGCGCGGCGGGAGTTGGGGTTCAGTCCGGGGCCGGCGGATGGGGCATTGCGCGCGGCTATCGATTGGTTTTCCGTTAACGGCTATTGTAAGGTATGACGCCGGATACGCAGAGCATGGTTAGCGTGGCACTCCCGACAATTGCGGTTCTGGTGGGAACACTGGTGAACAATAGCCGGTTGACCGACTTCCGTTCATCGAACGACCGGCGCTTTGACGATGTCAACACGCGCTTTGATGACGTCAACACACGCTTTGATGACGTCAACAGACGGTTCGAAGACGTCAATAGGCGCTTTGACGGCGTTGACCGGCGAATCGACGAGATGCGCTCCGAAATGCGCGATCTGATCCGGCTAACCTCGGAGCGTCACGATGCCAATCTTCGCCGCGTGGAAGAAGTAGTGGACGCGCGGCTTAAGCATCTGGAAGAGCGGGAGCACTGATGAGACGCTCCGGATCGATTGGTATTCCCGTGAACCGCTACTGTAGAGTATGGCTCCGGATACACAGAGCATGAGTAGCGTGGCACTCCCGACGGTCGCGGTCTTAGTGGGAATACTGGTGAACAATAGCAGGTTGACCGACTTCCGGTCATCGAACGACCGGCGCTTTGACGACGTCAACCGGAGAATCGACGAGATGCGGTCCGAGATGCGCGATCTGATCCGGCTAACCTCGGAGCGGCACGATGCCAATCTTCGCCGCGTGGAAGAAGTACTGGACGCGCGGCTTAAGCATTAGGTGCTTCTGTTCGTAGCCGCGGACCCGCGCGAGCTCGCCGGTTTACTCAATTGTTGCCGCGACATCGCGAAACCAATGCCGAAGACCGGGTTGACTGTCCATTGGGCGCGAACTGGAATGTTGAACGGACGAAAAATGATGGCGATTACAAATGGAGCCGGAGCCGAACGCGCCGCGCGGGCGGTGGACGCCGGTTTACGCGCGGGCGCGGTGCGCACTGTATGCAGCACCGGATTTTGTGGCGCTTTGGACGACAGCCTCGGGATCGGGGATATTTTCGCGGCAACCAGCGTTCGCTCCCGTGGGCTTGAGTTTCAGGCGCTGAAACCGATCGCAAGAGCGCGATATACCGCGGGGATTCTCGCATCCATCGACCACGTCGCCGGCACTGCGTTGGAAAAGCGTCAACTGCGGCAAACATCCGCAATGGCTGTCGAAATGGAAGCAGGCGGGGTGGCGGCCAAAGCGGCGGAACTCGGATTGCCGTTCTATTGCATTCGTGCCGTCAGCGACCTGGGCAACGAGACTTTCCGCTGCGATTTCAATGCCGCGCTTCGCGAAGACGGCCGGTTTGACACGATGCGGCTGTTTGCTTCAGCCATGCGCCAACCGCTCTCGCGCGTCCCGGAACTACTCCGTCTTCAGCGCCGTTGCGCGACAGCTTCGAAAAATCTAGGGGCGTTCCTTGCCGGCTGCGAATTTGAATAACGTACCCGCCACCATGCGGGCCGCCGTGTATCGCGGCGACAGCACCGTTGCCGTGGAAGACGTTCCGACGCCCATGATCGGGCCGGGCGAGCTGCTGGTCCGCGTGGAAGCCTGCGGCGTGTGCCACACCGATCTCAAGAAAGTTGAATACAACCTTCTCGCTCCGCCGCGCATCTTCGGTCATGAAACGGCGGGCGTTGTGGTCCAAGCGGGCGCCAACGCGCGCCGCTTCGCCGCCGGCGATCGCGTCGTCGTTTTCCACCACATCCCGTGCGGAAACTGCTTTTACTGCAACCACAAATTATATGCGCAATGCCCGATCTATAAGAAAGTAGGCGTTACGGCTGGTTTTGAGCCGGCGGGAGGGGGATTTTCGCAGTATGTTCGCGTCATGGAATGGGTCGTCGAGCGCGGTGTCGAGAAGATACCGGATCGCGTCTCGTTCGAAGAAGCCTCTTTCGTCGAACCGGTCAATACTTGCTTGAAAGCGGTCGCTCAGTGCGCCCCTGGGTCGGACGATACCGTGCTTGTCATGGGCCAGGGTCCAATTGGACTGATTTTCACGATGCTGGTAGCGCGCCTTGGCGCAACCGTCTTCACGACGGATACAATTGATAGCCGGTTGGAGCTTTCGCGCGAGTGCGGAGCGCAAGCCGCCTGGGATCCTCGAACAATCGACGTAGCTGCTCAAATTAAGAGCTTTAGCGGCAACAGAGGAGCGGACATCGTGATTCTCGCAACCTCGGCGAAAGGCTTGGTGGAAGAGGCTGTCCGCTGTTCGCGGCCGGGCGCGAAAATTATGCTTTTCGCGCAGACTTCGGACACCGAGCGGATCGAACTGTCCGGCGCAAGCATCTGCGTAGGGGAGAGAATGCTCTTCGGCTCCTACAGCGCTTCTGTGGATTTACAGACAGAATCGGCGAATTTAGTGTTCCGGCGTGACATTCCCGTGAAACTCCTGATATCCCATCGCGTTCCGCTTGCTAAAATCAATTCAGCATTCGATTTAGCAATGCATCCTAGCGAGGGGTCGCTGAAGATTATCGTGGAACCGCAAAGGTGGTTTACGTGAAAGAACAGATGATAGCGGCCGTGCTCTACGGCAAGGAGCATTTGCAGGTGGAGCCCGTCGCCATCCCGACGATCGATTCGGGTGACATTCTCGTCCGCGTGCAGGTAGCTTTGACCTGCGGCACCGACGTGAAGGTCTTCCGCCGCGGCTACCATGCGCGCATGATCGTTCCCCCGGCCGTTTTTGGGCATGAGCTGGCGGGAGACGTGGTCGCGGTCGGCAGGGATGTGAAGCGCTTCGTTACAGGCCAGCGGGTGGTGGCCGCGAATTCCGCGCCCTGCGATCATTGTTTTTTTTGCCGCCGAGGCCGCCATAATTTGTGTGACGATCTGCTGTTTAACAACGGCGCATACGCCGAATATATCCGCATTCCGGCGCGGATCGTCGAGCGGAATACTTACGAGATCCCGGCCGAGATTTCCTATCAGGATGCGGCTTTGGTGGAGCCGCTCGCCTGCGTGCTCAAAGGTCTCGAAGATACGTCCGTGCAGGCGGGCGACACGGTCACGATTATCGGACTTGGCCCGATCGGGATGATGTTCGTGCGCCTCGCTAAATTGCACGGCGCGCGCGTCATCGCCGTTGGGCGCCGCAAAACGCAGGTCGATCGCGCGGCCGCCATGGGCGCCGATGAGGTGATCTCCACCGAGAACAATCCGAACCCGGTCGAGGCCGTTCGACGGCTTACGGGCGGCCGCGGAACCGATATCGCGATCGAGGCGGTCGGTAAACCCGAGACGTGGAGTTGGGCGGTCGAGATGTTGCGCCGCGGCGGGACCGTCAATTTCTTTGGCGGCTGCCCCAGTGAAAGCCAGGTACAGCTGGACACCAATCTGCTGCACTATTCCGAGATTACCTGCCGGGCCAGTTTCCATCACACGCCGCTTCACATTGAGAAGGCCCTCGAGATCATCGCCAATGGCGACGTGACCGCGCGCGGCTTCGTGAATCGCGAAGAACCGCTCACCAATCTGCTCGAAGTGATGCGACATTTGATGAGCCACAACGGGCATTTGAAGACCGCCATTTTTCCTTAAGCGTGCCATTAGCACCCAAGGATTTTGTTCGCGATCCGGCCGCGCTCGAACGCTCCTACACGGTTGCCGAATCCGAAGCGTACACGCGCTGGCTCGCCACGCGCCACTACGAAAATTTCCATGTAGTCAGCTTTCTGCTTCCCAAAAAACTTCACCAGGATTTTTACAACGTGTACGCCTTCTGCCGTTGGGCGGACGATTTGGGCGATGAAATGGGCGATCCGCGGGAGAGCCTCCGGCTGCTCGCATGGTGGAGCGAAGAACTGGATGCCATGTATGCGGGCCAAAGCAAGCATCCCGTATTCGCCGCCCTGGAAGGAACCGTGGAACGGCACGGCATTCCCAAGCAGCCCTTTGCCGATCTGATCCGCGCGTTCGTTCAAGATCAGACCGTCACGCGATACGCCAACTGGGACGATCTGCTCGGTTATTGCCTCTACTCGGCCAATCCGGTAGGCCGGCTGGTGCTATATCTGTGCGGGTATGCGGACGAAGCGCGCCAACGGCTCTCGGATGCGACTTGCACCGCTTTGCAACTCGCGAATTTTTGGCAGGACGTCACCGTCGATCTTGGGAAAGATCGCGTTTACATGCCCCTCGACGTTCTGCACCGGCATGGCTACTCCGAACGGGATCTGTTCGCGCGAAAAGCGACCGCGGGATTCCGCGCGGCCATGCGGGATTGCGTGGAGCGCGCGCGTGGCTTGTTCGAGCAAGGCCTGCCGCTTGCCCGTGGAGTCAACCGGCGTTTGTCGATTGACCTGGAATTGTTCAGCCGCGGCGGCCTGCGGATTCTCGAAAAGATCGAAGAACTGGATTACGACGTGTTATCGCGGCGTCCGGCAATATCGAAACCCGAGCGGGCGCGGCTATTGGCGAGCACGCTCGCGCGTGCCGCATTTTCGGGAGAGTTGTGGCGCGCAAATCCGGCATGACAACCATCGAGCATTCTTACGCGTGGTGCCGGCGCGTCGCACGGACCCGCGCCAAGAACTTCTATTACTCGTTCGTCCTTCTCTCCCCCGAGCAAAAGGATGCAATGTGCGCCGTCTACGCGTTCATGCGCTATTGCGACGATCTCAGCGACGAGCTTGGCGCCTCGGCCGCCTCAATCGATCGTTGGAGCGCCGCTCTGGCCGATGCGCTCAATGGCAAGTTCGACGGGCATCCGGTCTGGCCGGCATTTCACGACACCGTCGCCCGGTACCGTATCCCGCACCAATACTTCTTCGAAATGATCGATGGCGTCCGTTCGGATTTGAACCCGCGCCAAATTCAGGATTTCGACGAGTTATATCGGTACTGCCATCAAGTCGCCTCCGTTGTCGGCATGACCACGATTCATATCTTTGGGTTCGACTCGCCCGAAGCCCTGCCTTTCGCGGAAAAGTGCGGGATCGCCTTTCAGCTGACCAACATCATCCGCGACGTCCGGGAAGATGCCGAGCGCGGCCGTGTGTATTTGCCTCATGAGGATCTGGCGCAATTTCACGTCGCCCCGGAATTCCTGCAAACCCAGGCTCGCTCGAGAGAGTTCATGACCCTGATGGGATTTGAAGGCGCCCGCGCGCGGGCTTACTACGACGAATCGAAGCCGTTGCTCGATTTGGTGCATGCCCGCAGCCGCGCTTCGCTCTGGGCGCTGATCGCAATTTATTCGCGGCTGCTCGAACGCATGCAAGCGTCGAATTACGACGTGCTCGCTCGAAGAATTTCCTTGCCCGCATGGGAAAAGGCGGCGATCGTACTGCAAGCGCTAGCGGGGCGGATTACCCGGGCGTTTTAACCGTGACCCAATCTCATCAGCCAGCCGATCCCGAACAGCGCGGCCATGAAGCATCCAAAAACATAGAGTCCGTAATGCAGGCGCTCGCGGTCGGTGCGCTTGGTCACGATGCCGAGCACCACGGCCGTGAATAGCGAGAACAAGAAAGCGGCTTCGAAATGCGACAGGCTCATCTTGGGCATCAGCTTTTTCTCCCGGCCGCGATTTCGTAACAATCCACCATCGCCAGTATGTTGAGCAACCCGGCCGTCACCAGGAACTTCGTGCCGTAGTCGTGCACGTGGCCGGCAACATCCGCCTGGGAATAACCCATGGCCGCCGCCAAAAAATAAAGCGCTCCGGTGGCTAAGTCGCTCAAAAATCCACCGTAGTTGATCAGGGTGGTGAGAAGGTCGCCGCTCTGCGGCTTGAACATGGCTCCGCGCATTGCCAGCCCCGCGAAAAACATGAGAGTCACCGACCCGAGCAGCATTAGAGCGCGGCCGCGGCGTTTCAAAAAGAAGTGGCCGCCGCCGGGGATCGCCCAACTCAACAGCACCGGCACGGCCCAGACTCTTACGGGCGCGAGGGGTTCTTTAACAACCTTTTGCTTGGCGGCCATCGCTTTGGATACTTCGAGAATAGCATGTGGCCGCTCGATTGAAGACCGCTAGGCGGCCGCTCGATGGGTGCGCATGAGCGCGGAATCGAGTAACCATCGCAATTGAACGCGCTCAAACGGCGCAGCCCAATAATCCGTCGCGCCGGCCTCGAGGGCCTCGAGCCATCGCGCGGTTTCCGGTAAACGGTTCACGACGATAAACGGGGTGCTGGAATCGTGCGCTCGAACCGTCGCAAGCAGCTTAAGACAGTCCTTGTCGTCGCCCGATGCCAGAATCACGTCCGCGCCGGCTAGATGAAGATACGCTGAATCCACCGGACTGACTTCAAATTGGTGATTTTCCCGGACGATCAGCAGCCCGATGAGATCGGTTGTGACGCGATCAAAACCTATCAGAAGAATGTTGGCCATGGTTACTCCGTTGAATCAGGTTCGGTTTCTTCTCAACGAGGAGGGAAGACTGGCATACATGCAAGTTAGCAGCGGTGTTTCCAGACTAAAGCAGAATTGCGGCCCAGTCAAGAATTATTATTAAGCATTGTTCAGAATTGTGGGAAAAGCCTCCAGTTTTACGATGCTCCGCATGTTCCAATGGAAACTTCATGGCTCACTCTTCCGGGCTGGAAATCGCGGTGCTGGCCATCTTGATTTTTGTTTCGGCCGCGTTGTTCTGGATGCGCTTTCGCGTGGTCGTTGAGATTGTCCGGAACGCCAAGCCTGAACCGGGTTATCGAGTTGCGCCGCTTCTTCCACGGATTCGGAAATTCGCGTGGGAAGTGCTGCTGCAAGGAAAAGTAATCCGGGAACGACCGCTTCCGGGGATCGCGCACGCTTTCGTTTTTTGGGGATTCTGCGCATTCGCGCTTATTACTATCAACCACCTCGCAACAGGCTTCGGCGTTTCCCTGATTCCGCGCGATAGTCTCTTCGGCAAACTCTATTTCGGCTTCGCGGGCCTGTTCGCCGTGGCGGTCGCGATCTCGATCGCCGGCCTCGCGATTCGCCGCTTCCTGGTGAAGCCCCGATGGCTGGGAAGAGTCTCGTACGAATCCGGCGCGATCGCGCTGCTTATTTTTGTGCTGATGGTAACTTATCTCGCGCAGTTTTGGTGGGCGGACGGGACAGTCGGGGCAAGAGCCGCGTGGTGGCTGCATACTCTCGCACTGCTCCTATTCTTGCCGTTGATCCCGCAGACCAAGCATCTGCACCTGGTTCTAAGTCCGGCGACCGTGTTCGCGAAGAGGCCGGGCTTCAGCCAGATTCCTCCGCTTTCGGGCGACGAGGATTTCGGTCTCGATACCGGCAAGGACGTCACGCGGCTCGACGCGCTACAGGCGTTTTCATGCGTGGAGTGCGGCCGGTGCACGGAGCACTGTCCGGCTTTCAACACGGGCAAAGTTCTCAATCCGAAAGAGATCGTTCTGGGGCTGCGCGACTACCTGCGTGAGTTTGGCCCCACATCGGATCAGCCTCTCCTGGGGACCCATATTTCCGAGGAGGCCGCCTTCCAATGCACCACCTGCGGCGGCTGCGAGTTCCAATGTCCGGTCGGCATTCAACATTTGCCCATGATCATCGGCTTGCGCCGCGGCGCCGTGAACACGGGCAAGTGGGAGGACTCTCACGGCACGAAACTTTTTCTCACGATGGAGCGCAACGGCAACTCACTTGGATTCGCGTCAAGCGAGAGACAGAAATTTATCGAAAAAAACGAGTTTCCGATCTACGACGGCACGCAGGAATATTGCCTGTGGCTCGGCTGCATGGGAGCGTACGATCCCGGCGGGCGCGAAACGGTGCTGGCGCTCGTAAAGGTGCTGCGGCATTTGGGAATCGCGTTCGGCGTGCTCCGCAATGAGAAATGCACGGGCGATCCGGCGCGGCGCCTGGGAAACGACCTCTTATTCACGCAACTCGCGGAATCCGGCATTCAACGGATGCAAGAGGGAAAAGCGACGAAGCTCTTGTCGATCTGCCCTCATTGCGTGCGCACCATTGGCACGGATTGGAAAGAGGCGGGCGCCACGTTTGAGATCGAGCATCATAGCGAGCTGTTGGCGCGCAATCAAGCCCGCTTGCCCGCGGAGAACGGAGTTCGCGAGAAGGTGGTATACCATGATCCTTGTTACCTCGGACGGTACCGCGGCGTTTACCAGCAGCCCCGCGACGTGATTGGGTTGTCGGCGGACGTCGTGGAAGCGCCTCGCAACCATGAGCGTTCCTTCTGTTGCGGCGCGGGCGGCGGGATGATGTTTCTGGGCGAAGAAAAAGGCAAGCGCGTGAATGTCGCGCGGGTGGAAGAGCTTGTCGCGACCGGCGCGGATACGGTGGGCGTCGCATGCCCGTTTTGCCAGTCGATGTTTCGCGACGCTTTGGGCCAGATGGGGGACAAGCGGCCGAAATTGCTGGATGTGGCGCAGATCGTGGCGGCGGCGATCCATTAGCGGGTTGCTTGATGGAGATTCGGTTCGCAAGAAGCGACATGCCGACTACACGTCCAAGTGGACGTAACGCCGGATTATCGGAAGTAAAGCCTTAAAGTTCGAATTGGTTGACCTTTGTTAAACGTCACAGAGAGAACATGAGTAAAGCGATCTCGCTCTATTCCTTGCTCGTCCTCATGCTCGGACCAGTCTGTGCGCTGGCAGGTCCGCCATTTCAGACGGACGACCCCGAACCCATCGATTTCCGGCATTACGAATTCTATACATTCGCCAATTCCGACGGTACGAGTCTGGAAACCGATGCGCAAGGTCCGGCACTTGAGTTCAATTGGGGCGCCGCTCCCAATCTGCATCTCCATATCATCGTCCCCGCCGCCGCGGTTCTTCCGTCCAATAATCCGAGGTACGCTCCCGATGGGTTTGGACCGAGAGTGTACGGTCTTGGCGACATCGAACTCGGTATCAAATACCGATTCATCCAGGAAACCAAGCACCGGCCCATGATCGGCACTTTCACCATGTTCGAGATGCCCTCCGGCAACGCCCAGCGAGGCTTGGGCGTGGGCAAAGTCTGGTACAAGGTGCCTCTTTGGATTCAAAAGAGCTTCGGCCCATGGACAACGTACGGCGGCGGGGGGGTGACGATCGTCCCCGCGCCCGGATACCGCAATTTTCCCTACGCCGGATGGCTGGTCCAGCGGGACCTTGGCAAGAAGTTGACCCTGGGCACGGAAATTTTCTATCACGGCCCCGAAGGACCGGCAACGCCCCAAACGAGACCCGCTACTCTTGTGGATCTTGGTGGTTATTACAAATTCCGGGGAGATCCGAGTTATCAACTGTTATTCTGCTATGGGCATACGGCGGTCGGTCAGCGGGAAACGTACGCTTATCTTGGGCTCTATTGGACGTGGGGAAACAAATCAGCGGATGCAGCGAAACCCGCCGAGACTTCCATGAACCGTTTCGGTCCTCCTCAAGGCTTTCGCCATCTATGAACGTTACAAGTAGCGACACAATACTCCTGGCGCATGCGGCGTTCGGAATGGTTGGCGCGCTGCTGGCGCTTTGGGTGTTTTTCGAAGCGCTGAATGCACGAACGGAGAACGCCAGACGCACGAGTCAGGCTGCCCTTGCCGTCGCGATCTGCATGGGCGCGGCCTGCATTCTCGGCGGCTACTGGTATGTTCATTTCTATCCGGCGGAGAAGGCGGCGGGGCCGGGCAGTTACATAACGTCAGACGATCGGAAGGCCGGCGTGTGGTGAGCGGTCTGCGCAGAAGCCTGCCGGAACGGGCAGGGGCCTTTTCCACTATCTATAAATGAACCATTTTGTCGAGAGTAAACATCTTATAAGTGCTGGTCATCTTCTGCTTATCCGTCGTGGCTGCCCCCCTAACAGCTAACGCCATACAGCATAGCTAATCAGCACACAAGAGCACAACACCATGAAAGCTGTAAGGACGACCGCACCGGAGCCGGCCACTTGATCGGTATGTACGCTGTAAGCCGAGACACAACGCACTATCAAACAGGTCCCGACCTTGGCGATTTTAGTGAAGTCGCGAACGTTCCGTTCGCGCGGGTTACTCCAGCTTTCATATCCGTGATGATGTTCGTACACGTCCTTCACATTCGCTGGCCCGTAGTGGCCACTTGGTTGACCGCCTTTGCCGACGTATCTCAATTCGTGAGTTGTATCAATGCGATAGCCACCGGCAGAAGCAATCGCATTGAGCAAGAGATTTATCGCCAATACGGGCGGCGCGAAGAAAAAGGCAAGCGCGTGAATGTCGCGCGGGTGGAAGAGCTTGTCGCGACCGGCGCGGATACGGTGGGCGTCGCGTGTCCGTTTTGCCAGTCGATGTTCCGCGACGCTTTGGGCCAGATGGGGGACACGCGGCCCAAATTGCTGGATGTGGCGCAGATCGCTGCGGCGGCGATCCATTAGCGAATCGCGACATGAGAACCTTTCGTGCGGCAATACTTCAGATTCTGTTTGGCGGGTTGGTGCTCGCGGCGCCTCCTTTCACGCTCGAACAAGTTCTGGGATCGCCGTTCCCCTCGGAACTTCACGCAGCCCGCGGGGGCGGAAAAGTCGCTTGGGTACTTAATGCGCGCGGCGTCCGCAATGTCTGGGTGGCCGGATCGCCCGCGTTTGAAGGCCGCCAAGTAACGCATTATAACGACGACGACGGGCGCGAAATCACGGAGTTGAGCTGGAGCAAAGACGGCAACACGCTGGTTTACGTACGCGGAGACGGCGCCAACGGCAAGGGCGAGTATGCCAATCCGCGCAACAATCCAGCGGGAGTTTCGCAAGACGTATGCGCCGTCTCGATCGATGCCGGAGAGCCCAGAGTATTGGGCCAGGGCGCTGCGCCCGCGATATCTCCGGACGGGAAATTGGTTGCATTCGCGCGCAAAGGCGAGGTCTGGTCAGCGCCTCTCGACGGCCACGCGAAACCCGAGCAACCGATTCACGCGCGCGGAAAGGCCGGCACGCTTCGTTGGTCTCCCGACGGTACTCAACTGGCGTTTGTGAGCGATCGCGGGGATCATTCATTCATCGCCGTTTACAGCGCCGGCCCAAAGACTTTGCGGTTTCTCGACCCCAGCGTGGACGAGGATTCGGACCCGGTCTGGTCGCCCGATATAGCAAGCGGATTGCGTTCATCCGCACGCCGGCTTCGCGGGAGGCGTTCGCATTTGGACCGAAACGCGCCGCGCAGCCTTGGTCGCTCCGCATCGCGGATGCGGAAACCGGCGCCGGACGGCAGATCTGGAAGGCGCAGGAAGGCGTGGGCAGCAGCTTCTGGCCCGTGGTCGCCGACGATCAACTGCTCTGGGGCGATGACGACCGGCTCATTTTTCCGTGGGAGCGGGAAGGCTGGCTGCACCTATATGCCGCTTCGACGCGCGACCGCAGCGTTAACGGCAAAGCCACGCTTCTCACGCCGGGCAAGTTCGAGATTGAACACGTCGCGCTCAGCCCGGACCGCAAGATGGTTTTGTTCTCGTCGAATCAGGGCGACATCGATCGCCGGCACATCTGGAAAGTGCCCGTGGCGGGAGGCCCGCCGGCCGCTGTCACTAGCGGCGCCGGAATCGAGTGGTCGCCGGTAATGACGGATGACGGCCGCACGGTCGTACTCCGTTCGACCGCACGGGTACCCGCCGAAGCCGCCGTCCTCGATGCTTCAAATCCGCGCCCCCTTGTTCCGTTATCTGGATTTCCGTCGCAGGCGATGGTCGCGCCCGAACCGGTGATACTCACGAGCGCCGATGGCATGAGAATTCACGGGCAAGTTTTCCTGCCGCCGAATTCGGGCTCGAACGTGAAGCATCCGGCCGTCATTTTCTTCCACGGCGGTTCGCGCCGCCAGATGCTGCTCGGCTGGCATTACATGTTTTATTACCATCAGGCTTACGCTTTCAACCAGTACCTGGCGAGCCAAGGCTACATCGTTCTGTCCGTGAACTACCGCAGCGGGATCGGCTATGGCCTCGATTTCCGTGAAGCCCGAAATTACGGCGCCACGGGCGCGAGCGAATACAACGACGTCATTGGCGCCGGTCTTTACCTGCGTGGACGCGCGGATGTCGACCCGGCCCGCATCGGACTCTGGGGCGGTTCCTATGGCGGATATCTAACCGCTCTCGGCCTCGCGCGCGCTTCCGACTTGTTCGCCGCCGGCGTGGACTTGCACGGCGTGCACGACTGGAACTCCGAGATCGGCATCTTCGCCCCCGGCTACGATCCCGAAAAACAGCGTGACGCGGCGAAGGTGGCCTTCGATTCCTCCCCAATGGCTTTCGTGAAGACGTGGCGCTCACCGGTGCTCCTGATCCAAGGCGACGACGACCGCAACGTCAACTTTTCTCAAAGCGTGATGTTGGCCGAAGAGCTTCGCAAGCGGAATGTGCCGTTCGAGCAGCTGGTTTTCCCGGATGAGATTCACGATTTCCTGGTGCATGAGCATTGGCTTGCCGCCTATCGCGCGGCGGATAAATTTCTCGCCAAGTATCTGACGAAGTAGATTGGAGAGAGTGGCGACTCTCGAAGAACAGATTACTTACATCAAGAAAGGCCTGGCGGAGCTGATTCGCGAAGACGAGTTGCGCGAGCGGCTGAAGCTTGGCCGGCCTTTGCGCGTGAAGGCGGGCTTCGACCCGACCGCGCCGGATCTGCATCTCGGGCACACCGTTTTGCTGCGCAAACTGAAGCACTTCCAGGATCTCGGCCACACCGTAATCTTCCTGATCGGCGACAGCACGGCCAAGATCGGCGATCCGTCCGGCCGCAACACTACGCGGCCGCCTCTCACGAACGAACGGATTCAGGCCAACACCGAAACATACAAGGCTCAGGTCTTCAAAATCCTCGATCCCGAAAAGACGGAGGTGCGATTCAACAGCGAATGGCTGGACGCCCTTCGATACGACGACATCATTCGCCTTTGCGGGAAATACACCGTGGCCCGCATGCTCGAGCGCGCCGAGTTCTCGAAGCGCTACAAAGACGGCACGCCGATTTCGATCCACGAGTTGCTGTACCCGCTTGTGCAAGCGTACGATTCCGTCGCGCTTCGGTGTGATGTCGAGATGGGGGGCACGGATCAGAAATTCAATCTGCTGGTGGGCCGCGAAATCCAGAAAGACTTCGGGCAGCCGCCGCAGATCGTGGCGACCACGCCGATTCTCGAAGGCCTCGACGGCGAGAGGAAGATGTCGAAATCGCTCGACAACTATATCGGCATCACCGAAGCGCCCGAAGTGATGTTCCGCAAGATCATGCAGATTAGCGACGAACTGATGTATCGCTATTACGAGCTGCTTACCGATAAGAGCATGCCCGAGATTGAAGTCCTGCGCCACGGGCATCCGATGCAGGCCAAGATGGATCTGGCGCGAATCGTCGTGACGGATTTTCATTCGGCGGAGGACGCCGCCCGGGGCGCCGAAGAGTTCACCCGCGTGGTGCGGCGGAAAGAGATTCCGTCGGAGATCGACACCATTGCGATTCCCGAATTTGTACGTATAGACAAGCTCCTGGCCCAAGTGGGCTTAGCGGAATCCGTCGGCGAAGCGGTCCGGAAGATCAAGGGCGGCGCGGTCCAGGTAAACGGAGAGCGCGTCGCGGATCTGAAGTTTTCCACCGCCGCGAGAGAGTTGCTGATCCAATCCGGCAAACACTGGCGGCGGGTTATCATTCGCTGATGGTCGCGTTTCGCGACAACCTCATCCTTTCCGCCGATTCAATCCGCGCGCACAAGCTACGCGCCGCCCTCACCATTCTCGGACTGACGATGGGAGTCGCCACCCTCATCACGGTCATGACCCTGGTGCAAGGCGCGAACACCTACGTCGAGCAGAAGATCGCCAACCTCGGCACGAATGTTTTCCGCATCGCGCGCACACCTTTCGCCGTTCTCGATTTCACCGCCGTCGTGAAGGCGCTACGCAACAAGCGCCTCGAAGTGGAAGATCTTCAGGCAGTTGCCGCGCAATGCGAGCACTGTCAATATGTGGGCGCGAGTGCCTCCAGCACGGTTTCCGTCACGTACAAGAATCGTCAGCTCGACGACGTTACACTGTTCGGCTACACGCCGAATATGGCGGAGATAGACACGCGGACGGTGGAGGACGGCCGCTATTTTTCGGAAGCCGAGGACAGGCACGTCGCCCCTCTGTGCCTGATTGGGGAAACCTTCGTGCAGCAATTGATCACCGGCGCCAGCCCGCTGGGCGCCGCCCTTCGCGTGGGCAATCAAGAACTCACCGTAATCGGCAAATTCGAGAAGATCGGCTCCGTGCTGGGCCAGGATCAGGATAATTTCGTGGTCGTCCCGCTGAGCACTTATCTAAAGTTCCGCGGCACGCGATCCAGTTTGACGCTGGAAGTGAAAGCCGCCGGAAGCGAAACCGTGTTTCAGCAGGCACAGGACGACGCGCGCGCGATCCTCCGCTCCCGGCGGCACGACATCGGCCCCGACGACGATTTCTTCATCGGAACCTCTCAAAATTACATGTCGCTGTTAAGTCAAATCAGCGGAGCGTTTTTCACGGTTTTCGTAATGGTAAGCGCGATTTCGGCGGTTGTGGGCGGAATTGTCGTTATGAATGTGATGCTGGTAAGCGTCACCGAGCGGACTAAGGAAATCGGAGTGCGCCGGGCTGTGGGAGCGACTCAGCGCGATATCCTCCGGCAATTCCTGACGGAAAGCGTCATGCAGTGCGTCATCGGCGGCATTGTGGGGATTGCCATTGGCTTCGCTTGCGCGATCGCCCTCAAGACACTAACCTCCTTTCCTGCGTCCGTGAAGGCATGGGTCGCGGTGCTGGGCGTCGCGCTGAGCTCGGGCATCGGCGTTTTCTTCGGGATCTATCCGGCAATCAAGGCGGCACGGCTCGATCCGGTGGCGGCCCTGCGATCCGAATAGAAAGCATGACTGGAAAGGCATGACGCGCACTGAATTCACCGAAAATTTGCGCGCGGCGGGAGATACGCTGCGATCCCGCAAGATTCGCTCGGGGCTAACCATCCTGGGCATCGTGATCGGCGTGACTTCCGTGATCGCCGTGGCTTCGATCATCGACGGCCTGAACGGGTTTATCAAGGACAGGGTCGCCAAACTCGGATCGCGCACCCTGTTTGTCTCGCGTATTCCGTTTGGAACCGTTCCCGGCCACCTCTCCGAAAAAATTCGGAGGCGGAAGTACCTGGAGATGGACGACGCCCGCTATTTGCGGGAGAGTTGCCCTTCGCTCGAATACGCCACCGCGTTCGCGAACCGCATCAACTTCGAGGAAGCCGCGAACCACCTGCGATACGGCAACGAACACGTCGAACGATTTCTCCTGCGCGGCGTGGAACCGCAATACATCGACACTCTTCCCATGTTTGCGATCGCCGAGGGCCGCTTCATCTCGGCTTACGATCAGGAGCATTCGCGTCCGGTGATCGTCATCGGAAGCGGCATTGCCGACGCGCTGTTCCCCAATGCCGACCCAATCGGAAAATTGGCGCGGCTCGACGGCCGCCTTTACGAAGTGATCGGCATTTTTGAAAAAGACGAGGGATTGTTCTCGGCCGGCGGGGTCGATATTTTCGCGTGCATTCCGCTGGCGAACTTTCACAAGAACTATCCGGAGGTGCGGGAATTTTTTGTCGCGGCTTCGGGGCGCGAGGGCATCGAGCCGCGAATCGTGCAGGACGAAGTTTCGCAAGCCATGCGCCGGCGCCGCCGCGTGCCGCATAACGGCGAAGACGATTTCGAAGTGGGCGACGCCAGTTTTCTGACCAATCTCTGGAATCAGCTTACCGCGGCGCTGGTGCTGTTGACCGGAATCATCAGCTCTATAGGTTTGCTGGTCGGCGGGATCGGCGTTATGAACATCATGCTGATTTCGGTGACGGAGCGGACCGCGGAGATTGGCATCCGCAAGGCGGTGGGCGCGCGCCGGGCGGATATCCGGATTCAGTTCCTGTTCGAGGCGGTCGCGCTTTCGGGAATCGGCGGCGTCATCGGGATAATCATGGGCGCGGCGATCGCCTACACGGTTCGCACGTTATTTCCATCGATACCGGCCGTGGTTTCGTGGATCTGGGTAACGCTGGGTGTCGCGATTTCCGTGGGTGTCGGCCTGTTTTTCGGATATTATCCGGCGAATCGGGCGGCGAACCTCGACCCGATCGTCTGCCTGCGATACGAGTAATCCGGCTAAGTGGGAGACTGAAGTGTCCCGACAATCATGCGCAAAGTTTTTCATTGGAAGTTAAAGCAGCGCGACATTCAGCTTGGGGACCGCACGTTGATCGCCGCGGTTTTGAACCTCACGCCCGATTCGTTTTCGGACGGCGGCAAGTACCAGGAACCAGACCGTGCCTTCGCGCGCGCTTTGGAGCTCGAAGAGCAAGGCGCGGACCTGATCGACATTGGCGCGGAATCAACCAAGCCCGGGTCGGCACGAATTTCGGTCGCGGAGGAGTTGCGCCGCCTGATTCCGGTGCTGAAGAGACTGCGCGGGCGTCTTCGGATTCCCGTTTCAGTCGACACTTACAAGGCCGAAGTAGCCGAGCGGGCGCTCGATCACGGGGTGGAAGTCATCAACGATCCCAGCGGACTGACATTTGAGCCGCAGCTTGCGAAAGTTGTGGTCCAATACGATGCCGGCGTGATTCTGAATCACATGCGGGGACGGCCCGAGACCTGGGCGAAACTGGGGCCGATGCCGGATGCGATGGGTACGATTATCCGGGATCTGGAGGCTACCGTGAACCGGGCGCGGGGCGCGGGAGTGGAGCACAACCGGATCGTGATCGATCCCGGAATCGGTTTCGGAAAGCGCAAGGAGCAGAACGCCGAAATTCTGGCCCGGCTTGGAGAAATGGCGCGTTTGGAACTTCCGGTGATGGCAGGTCCCTCGCGCAAAGCGTTTCTGGCGAAGGCGACCGAACGGGAAACGCAGTTCGCGACGGCGGCCGCCGTGACCGCGGCGGCGCTGGGCGGCGCGCATCTGGTTCGCGTCCACGACGTTCTTGAAATGCGCGCGGTGTTAGCCGTGGCCGACGAAATTGCGCGCGCCGCGGCGGAGTTGGCGGAGAAGACCGCGGCCAAAGCCGAAGGCGAGCATCAGCAGCCCCCCCGGCTTAGGACCACGAGACAGGTCGGTAGGTAATGTCGATGATCTGGCGCGCGCTTATGGGCGATACCCAGTGCTCGAATGTGGCGCCCGTGCCCTCAAGGGCCCGCTCGGTAAGCGATCGCAACTCCGCCGGAGTGAATGCCCGGCGTATGGACTGGCGCCCGTCGAGCGCGGCCTCCTTGCTCACGAACGGGCAAATGAACGCGGTGTAGAGAACAATTGGAAGCGGGTGCCGCACGAGGTCGAGGCACACGAAGCGGCGGCAGGATCGGCCGGCATTGCGGATCACGTCGATCGCCTGCGCCTCGGAGAGATGGTGCAGCAGCAGCATCGAAACCGCCGCATCGGCTTGCGGCAACGGATCGCGGGTGGCGTCGGCCGCGACGATTGAGATTCCGTAAGTGTCGGTAGCCGGAACCCGCAGGTCTACTCCGGTAACGGTTGCTCCGAGTTCTTTGCGGATGCGGTCGAGCAGCACGCCCCCGCCGCATCCGATATCGAGCACGCTGCGCGGCGGATCGCGCTTGAGCCTGTCGACGATGGCGCTCATGTTTCCGAGGAGAGAGTTGATGAGTTTAAGGTCGCGATGGAAGATCCGCATCATGGATTCGGAGACGTCGGGGCCGTCCATGATTTCGGGAGTAAGCGATCGCCGCATGGGTTTTGTGGCGCGGGCACTCGTGCCTGCCGTGTCCACACTCGTGTGGACACAG
>JBPCKZ010000246.1:0-4634 GCA_051003795.1 Bryobacteraceae bacterium
TTGACGACCGGATAGGGAATGTGGCCTCGATCCGCCAGAGGCATGGTGGTTGCTTTCGCGTCCGGGATAAATTCGGCGCGTACGAGCCCCGTGATGCCGGGAGCCGCGGGCGCGTATAGGCGCATGAGACCTTCGCGTCGGGGGACATCGAACTGCCAGCCGATCCACACCAGGGTGTAGCCCCGATCGAGAAGAAAATTGTCGCCAAGCTGTTCCGCGGTTCGCGGATCGAGCGAAGCGGAGGCGCGGTCGTACATCCCGAGCATGCCCTTGCCGCCGCGGTTCGAGACTTCGAACAGCGCCGCGCCGTTGCCTTTCGCGGGATCGCGCGGCTTCAACACGTAGAGGTCGGCCGAAAACTCGACCAGGCCTTGCTCGTTTCGCGGCGCCTTGTCGATATCCGAAACGATCCGGTTGGCCGGATTCTTCGGATCGACCGCGAAATACGCTTTGCCGATCAGACGTTCGTACGGTCCCGCACTGCCGAACGATTGTCCGTGGAGAACGTCGGAACGTTCCGCGATTTCAGTGCGCACCAGGGCGGCGGGGGAGAGCGCGGCGGTTACGAACAACCACGCGCAGAGGTGTTTCATATGAAGCTTATTCTAGGCCAGCGCGAGGTTCGCTTGTGCGGCTATGTCAAGCGGGGCGAAATCGCCGCGCCGGAATTTAGGAAACGCGGCGGCGGCGATCATCACGGCGTTGTCGGTCGAAAGCGCCGGCGATGGAAAATGAACCGCGCAGGGCAAGTCCGCGGCGCGCGCGGCCGCGCGCAGGCCCGAGTTGCAGGCGACTCCTCCCGAAACGATGAGCGATTGCGCGTTTATAGCCTCCGCCGCCGAGATCGCGCGCCGGAGCAATTCTTCGACGACGGTGGCTTGAAAGCTTGCCAGCAGGTCGCGGGTGATTTGCGGCGTGGCGGCGAGAAGTTGTTCCAGCGTGGGATGCACCAGCTTGCGGCGCGCGTCGATTTCGGCCCCAAGGTCACGCTGCTCCACCCAGCGAAGAACGGCGGTTTTCAAGCCGCTGAAACTGAAATCGAGCGTGTTGCCTTTCATCTTGACGAGGGTGAACTTGACACCGCGCGGATCGCCGAATTTCGCGACCCCGTCGATAACCGGGCCGCCAGGGTATCCAAAGCCCAAGAGCTTGGCGACTTTGTCGAATGCTTCGCCGGCGGCGTCGTCGCGCGTCTTTCCCAATAAGCGATAGCGGTTGTCCTCGGAGACTTCGAAGAGATGCGTGTGTCCGCCGCTTACGACGAGAGCCAGGGCAGGGAATTGGACGGGAGTGCCGTCTTGCCGGGATTGCAGGATAACCGCGTGGATATGCCCTTCGATGTGGTTGACCCCGATGAGTGGCAAGTTGCGGGCAAAGCAAAGCGACTTGGCGTAAGTGAGGCCGACCAGGAGGGAACCAACCAGTCCGGGACCGACCGTAACCGCGATTGCACTCAGGTCTTCGTATGTGGCGCGAGCGTCATCGAGAGCGGCCCGGACCACGGGGACGATGGCGCGCAAATGCTCGCGTGAAGCGAGCTCGGGAACGACCCCGCCGTACTTGCCGTGCGTTTCGAGTTGCGAAGCGACTATGGAAGAAAGGACGCGCGTTTCGTCTTGAATGACGGAAGCGGCAGTTTCGTCGCAGGAAGTTTCAATGCCGAGAATTGTCGTGGGGCGGGCCACATCATTTCATTTCCGAGCGCGCTTTACTCACAGCCGCCATAAACTGCCGCGCGCGATCCTCGATGGTGTCGTACCGGTCCTCGGCGATCAGCTTTGCATCCACCAACTCACCGCCCACCGCCACGGCGCAAGCACCGGCCTTCAAGAAATCCCCTGTCGTCTCCAAATTTACGCCACCCGTCGGAATCATCTCAATGTGGGGCAGCGGACCCTTCAGAGCCTTGATATATTTGGGCCCGCCAACGCTATTTGCGGGAAAAATCTTCACGACGTCGGAGCCGGCCTCCCAGGCCGTCACCACTTCCGTCGGAGTCAGCGCGCCGCAGCAGATCACCTTCGAATACCGCTTCACCATTTCAATAGTCGACAATCGCAAGCTCGGCGTCACGAAAAATTGCGCTCCCGCCAGCATGCAAATACGCGCCGTTTCGGGATCGAGCACCGTCCCCGCGCCCAGCATGATCTTGTCCCCAAACTGGTCGGCCACTTTCTCCAGCGCCTTAATCGCCCCGGGCACCGTCATGGTGATTTCGGCCGCCCGTACGCCCCCGCGATAAATCGCTTCGATCGACTTTACCGCGGCGTCCGCGCTCGTCGTGCGCACCACCGGAACAATGCCAATGTCCGTGATGAACGAGAGGATTTCACGTGCCGTCATGTTTAGTGATCCCGTTCCACTATCAGGTCCGTTATCGCATGCAGCGCGCGCTGCCAGGGCGATTCGGGAAATTCCGCAATGATCTGCCGCGCCTTCTCCGTAAAGTGCTGCGCCCGTTCTTGCACGCGCTCGATCCCGCCGCGCTTCTCGACCATGGATAAAATTTTCAGGAACGGAACCGCGTCGTAGTTGCGTTCGCGCAGCACCGTCTCTACCTGGCGCCGCTCCTCCGCCGGCGCATTTTCGAGAGCGTACACCAGCGGCAGCGTCACCTTGCCTTCTTTCAAATCGCCGCCCACCGGTTTACCGAGCACCTTCGCGCGAGCCGTGAAATCGAGCATGTCGTCGATTAACTGGAACGCCATTCCCAGGTTCCACGCGTAGTCGCCGAGCTTCTCTTCGGCGTTCGAATCGGCCCCGGCAACCACCGCGCCCAGTTTCGCGCAGACCGAGAAGAGGCCGGCGGTCTTGCGATCCGCCAATTCCATGCAATCCGCTTCCGTGATGCCGATTTTGCCGATGCGCTCGAGCTGAATCAGCTCTCCCTCCACCATAAGCTGCGTCAGGCCGATGAGCAGATCGAGGACATGAAAATTGCGCTCGCGCAATGCAATTTGAAAGGCCTGCATGTAGAGCCAGTCGCCTGCCAGCACGCAAGTGTGATTGCCCCACTGGACGTTCGTCGAAGGGCGGCCCCGGCGCGTTTGCGCCATATCGATTACGTCGTCGTGCACCAGCGTCGCCGCATGCAAAATCTCGACCACTGCGCCCATGCGGATAGCGCTCTCGCTGCAATCTCCGATCAGCTTGGAGCACAGCAGCAGCAGGGCGGGACGCAGCCGCTTCCCGCCGCTCGCCTGCAAGTACTGGCCAATGGTGGTGACAGCTTCGACGGACGCAATGGACTCCAGGCCGATTTCCGTCTCGACGCGCTGCAATTCGTCTTTGACGAGGTCAAAGATCTCGCGCGCGGTCAGGACTTGGCCCAATTTCCCTAATTCCATCGGATTTCCCAGTTTACTTCATTGGATGCGGCGGGATCGCAAACAGACGTTCGAAGTTCCGAGAGGTAACGGATGCAATGTGTTCCGTAGTAGTCTCGCGGATCGCGGCGAGGCGGCGCGCGGTTTCGATCATGAACGCCGGTTCGTTGCGTTTTCCGCGATGCGGCACGGGCGCGAGGTAAGGCGCATCGGTTTCGATTAAGAGTCGATCGTCGGGGACGAGCCGGGCAGCTTCCCGGACGCCCTCGGCTTTCGGGAAAGTAATGACGCCGCCGAAACTGAGGTGAAAGCCGAGATCGAGCGCCTCGCGAGCCTGGGCGGCGTCGCCGGTGAAGCAGTGCATCACGCCGGAGCGGGAGTCTCGCAGCAGCGACATTGTGTCCGCCCATGCTTCGCGGGTGTGGATGACGATGGGCTTGGCGGCTTCGCGGGCGATGCGCAGTTGTTCGAGAAAGACTGCGCGTTGGGTGTCGCGGGGTGAGAAATCGTAGTGGTAGTCGAGGCCGATCTCTCCTAGCGCGAGAACTTTCGGGTGGTCCAGCAGTTTGCGCAGATTGTCAAAGGTGGCTTCGACGGTTTTCGATGCATCGTGGGGATGGATCCCGGCGGTGGCGAAGATTTGAGGGTAGCGATCGGCGAGCCGGATCGCCGCTTCGAGATCGGGCGGCCCGTTGCCGGTACCGATGGCGAGCATGCGCTCGACTCCGATGTCCGCGGCGCGCCCTAGGACGGCTTCCAGATCGGGCTGAAATTTTTGATCGTCGAGATGGCAGTGGGAATCCACTAACGGCATTGAATCGCAGGCTCTACCAAACACCATACCGCTGAAGCCGCGCCGAGTGCCCGGCCTATCGCTATCGCCTTGAAAAAGAGCGCTCTGTGTTAAACTCGCAAGCAGTGGAAGAGCGGTTTGAATGGGCTTCCAAAATTCGTAACGGACACGGAATTCCGTGCGTCATCATCTTTGCGCGCTCTTCATTTTCATAGAGAAGAGTAGGACATAATGCCTCAACTTCTACAACAACAACCACCATCCTTCGCTGCTGTCGAGGAGAACGACGGTCCGAAACTGGCCATCGACGCCGACGACCATCTGGATAAGTTGCTCGCCCCCAGCGTGGACGAGCCATTTTACAAGTCCATTTACCGGAGCATCCAGGAGTTAATTCACCCTCCGCAGCTCGCTCCGCTCGTCGTTACTTCCAAGCCCGTTGCGGTCAAGGACATTTGGGGGATGTACCGGCGGGATAAAAAATCCAACTGGGTCTCTCTTGCCATTCATGCCGC
>JBPCKZ010000247.1:0-23139 GCA_051003795.1 Bryobacteraceae bacterium
GATCCCTTGCGGGCCGCGTCGGCGAACTTACGGATCGATCTTTTGGGCGCGCCGCCCGAAGGAAAGCTGCCGAAGCCCGAGCGGGAGCTGATCGCCTTCCTCGAACTTCATCCCGGCTCGCACAACCTGGCGGATCTGGAGCAACAGGTCCGCCACGCCAGCACGGCCGCCCGCTCGCTCGCCCGCAAGGCGATCGTGACCTTGACTCCCCAGCCGCTTGCGATCGACAGCGGGCCGGTGCGCGTTCCGCACGGGCTGAATCCCGCGCAGCAGGCGGCGTTCGATCGAATTCGCGAGGGTATCGAAACCCGGCAGTTCCGCACGTTCCTGCTGCACGGCGTAACAGGATCGGGCAAGACGGAGATTTATCTGAACGCGATTGAAGCCGCTCTGTCGTGCGGCCGCGGCGCGCTCTTGATGGTTCCCGAAATCGCTCTCACGCCCGCGATGGCCGGGCAATTTTTCTGGCGATTCGGAGACCGCGTGGCTATCCTGCACAGCGCGTTCAGCGATTCCGAGCGCACGGGCCAGTGGCGGCGGATACGCTCCGGGGGCGCGTCCGTCGTGGTGGGAACGCGTTCGGGCGTGTTCGCGCCCGTGCGGGATTTGGGCTTGATCGTCGTCGATGAAGAACACGACCAGAGTTATAAGCAAGAGGAAACGCCGCGCTATAACGGCCGGGATGTCGCGATCGTGCGCGCGCAAGCGGCGGGCGCGTGCGTTTTGCTGGGTTCGGCGACCCCGAGCCTGGAAAGCCGGTACAACGCGCAGCGCGATAAATACACGCTGCTCGAGTTGCCGCAACGAATCGAGGACCGGCCCATGCCGCGCGTCGAGTTGATCGACATGCGCGAAGAGTTTCTCGAAACGCGCCGGCAGGCGACCTTCTCCCGCAAGTTGATCGAAGCCGTGGAGCTACGCTTGGCGGAAGGCGAGCAGACCATGATTCTGCTAAACCGCCGCGGCTTCTCCAGCTTTGTCGCGTGCCGCGCTTGCGGCGAGCGCGTTCAATGCGTGAACTGCTCGGTGACGCTGACGTTTCACCGGCGAGATCGACGCCTGCTTTGCCACTACTGCAATTACGCGGAGAAGGTGCCGGCCGTCTGCCCCAAATGCCAGAGCGAGCATATTTACTTTCTGGGCATTGGGTCGGAGAAGGTCGAGGAAGAGCTGCATCGCGCGTTCCCGAAGTCCCGAATCGCGCGGCTCGATCGGGATACCGTCAGCGGCAAGCGTCATTACGAAACCATCTTGCAGGGCTTCCGCGAACACCAGTACGACATTCTGGTGGGCACGCAGATGATCGCGAAAGGTCACGACATCCCGAACGTGACGCTGGTGGGCGTGGTTTCCGCCGACATCGGATTGGGGATGCCCGATTTTCGCGCCGCCGAGCGAACGTTCCAACTATTGACGCAAGTGGCGGGGCGCGCGGGACGCGGCAGTCTGCCCGGAGTCGTGCTGGTGCAGACCATCAACCCCGATCACTACGCCGTCCGGCTCGCGGCGGCGCAGGATTACCAGGCGTTCTACGAGAAAGAAGTGCAATTCCGGCGGTTCATGCATTACCCGCCGTTCAGCGCCATGGCCAATATTCTGGTGCGCAGCGAGAAGCAGGAAGACGCGCTGCGGATGAGCTCGGAGATGTCGCTCTACCTGGCGCCGGCGCCCGAAAAGCTGAAGGTCATGGGTCCGGCCGAAGCGCCCGTTCCGCGGCTCAAGGCGGAATACCGGTATCAATTCCTGATTAAGGCCGCCAGCCGCAAGACGCTCAACGAATTCCTGCGCCGCGCTCAAGATTTTGCGCGCGCCCGGAAATGGAACGCGACGGCGTTGGTCATCGACGTCGATCCGCTGACGCTGATGTAGCGCGCCCTATTGCAACGAAAACAGAGTGGGCTGCGCGGGCGGCCTGCGGTTTTCAGGCGGCCCCGCATCCAACCCGTATCTGTCCCGAATCCTCGCTATCCTCTCCCGCAAGCTCTCCATGTAAGCTCCTCGCAAATAGGGGTCGCGCTGGTAGCGCTCTTCGTAACGGCGCAGCAGGTGCGGAAATTTTTCGCGCAGAAAAGGGAAGAAAACCTTCTGGGCGGACGGCATCAGGAACAGGGCGCCGCCACCGAAGTAACTCGCTCCCGCATCTTTCGCCGCCTTCGCCAAGCGGTCGAGGGGCCGCTCCCCATCGGTAATCAGCGGCATGATCGGATTTGGAAAAACGCCGACGCGAATGCCGCCTTCGGCAAGTTGCCGCACGGCCCGAAGCCTCAGATCCGGGCGGGGCGCGCGCGGCTCCAACATCCGCGCGAGCGACGGATCGAGCGTCGTAATGGTCATATTGACGAACACGGAATTCGCCGCGCCGATTTCCCGCAATAGAGGCAGGTCGCGAACCACCAGATCCGACTTGGTGGTGATCGAGATTTGGCGGCCGTAGTCTTTGGCGAACACTTCGAGAAGAGAACGCGTGCGCCCGAAACGGCGCTCGGCGGGCTGGTAGGGATCCGTAGCCGTCCCGATGGCGATGCCCTCGCCGCGATCCTTGCTCCGCAATTCGCGCTTTAGAATTTCCGCCACGCCGGCTTTCGCGTAAATCTTGTCTTCGAACTCGCGGCCGTCCTCCATGCCCATGAATTCGTGCGTGTAGCGCGCGTAGCAGTATTTGCAACCGAACTCGCATCCGCGGTAGGGATTGACGGTCCAAGTGAACGGCATCCCCGGGCTGGTCCGGTTGAGTACGCTGCGCGCCGCAATCTCGAAATACTGGACGCGCGATTTGGCTTCGAGCAGGCCGCTTTCGGCGGCGAGCTTCGCGATACCGATGAGCATGCGCCCAGTATTCGCCTTTTATTCGCCCATGTCAAGCGGTTTACTTGACGATGTTGGGGATGGTTCCAGCGCTGCGCAACTCCTCGCGCAGCCATTGCTCCTGCTTGCGCGCCTCGTCCGGCGCCTTTTTCCGGAGCTTTGATCAGACTGGAATTCAGCACGATGCTGGTGAGATCGCCCGAGCGAAAAGTATAATAGTCCGGGTCCAAAATTCTTGCGGTATAGCGCGACACTTTCGGGAGTCGGCTCCTTCCCCACATCGTGATTGCCAGGGAACTGCGGGTCCGATCCCTGAATGAAGAAACGCGGCGCCTGGGCGAGAAGGCCAAGAGCGCAAACGACGCCGGCAAACAGCCTCACTGGCGCCAGACCGTTTTGACGTTCACGAACTCGCGGATTCCGAAAACGCCGAGCTCGCGGCCGTAGCCCGAATGCTTGACGCCGCCGAAAGGCAGACGCGGATCGGAGGCCACCATTCCGTTCACAAACACCAGGCCGGATTCGATGTCATTGATGAAAAGCTCCTGTTCGGCTTCATCGCTTGTCCAGACACTGGCGCCGAGGCCGAACGGAGAATCGTTCGCAATTTGGATCGCGCCAGCCGCGTCGCGGGCGCGAAACAGCATCGCCACCGGGCCGAATAGCTCTTCGTAAAACACGGGCGAACCGCGCCTGACGTCCGCCAGAACGGTTGCCCGATAGAAATTACCAGGCCTGTCCAGCTTCTTGCCGCCGGTCAGCAATCGCGCCCCGCCTTCGATTGCGCGGCGTACTTGCCCGTCCAAATCGGTAAGGATCTTCGCGGTCGCGAGGGGACCCACTTGAGTCGAATCCGCCATCGGGTCGCCCACGACGAGGCTGTGCATTTGTTCGACGAAGCGGCGCTCGAACTCCTCATAGATGGATTCGGCCACGATGAACCGCTTGGCGGCGATGCAGGACTGCCCGTTGTTGATGGTTCGGGCGCGAACCGCCGTCGAGACGGCTTCCTCGAGATCGGCGCTGGGCATGACGATGAACGGATCGCTACCGCCGAGTTCGAGCACGGTCTTCTTGATCCGCTGCCCAGCCCGACTTGCGACGGACCTGCCGGCCGGTTCGCTGCCGGTCAGGGTGGCGGCTACGACGCGATCGTCGTCGAGAACCGATTCGACGCGATCCGATTCGATCAGCAGCGTCTGGAAAACGCCTTCGGCAAAACCGGCGCGGCTAAAAATTTCTTCGATCGCCAGCGCGCATTGCGGAACGTTCGACGAATGCTTCAGCAAACCCGTATTCCCGGCCATCAGCGCGGGAGCGGCGAACCGGAAAACCTGCCAAAAGGGAAAATTCCACGGCATCACGGCGAGGATGGGTCCGAGCGGCCGGTACCGCACAAAGCTGCGGGAAGCGTTGGTGGCGACAGGTTCGTCGGCCAGCAGCCGCTCGCCATTTTCCGCATAGTAGCGGCATCCCGACGCGCACTTCACGGCTTCGTCGATGGCGGACTTGAGAGTCTTGCCCATCTCCGAAGTCATGATTTCCGCGAAACGATGTTTTTCGGATTCGAGAATCCCGGCCGCGCGCAGAAGTTTTTGGGCGCGTTCCGGAAACGGTGTCTTGCGATGAGTTTGGTAGGCGGACCAGGCGAGCGCAAGCTTCGTTTCCAACTCCTCGCCGGAGAGCGGGGTGAAGGTCTTGAGAGTCTTGCCGGTGGAAGGGTTAATCGATGCGATTGCCATCTTCAAGCTCGATGGTGAGCCGGGCGGGGCTCGAACCCGCGACCACCGCATTAAAAGTGCGATGCTCTACCAACTGAGCTACCGGCCCTCTGGAGGGAATCCCTACACGGCTTAGATTAACATAGGAGTTCTTCGCGCTCCCTTCGCGTTTGTTGAGGTGCGCGCAGGTGTTCGGGCAAGCTAATGGAAGTTGTGCGACGGGCTGACCGGCGTCCCATTCGGCAGCCGCTCGATGCGCATCGCGCGCACGTGAATGACGGTGTCCACGTTCTGCAGGACCCCCTCGATCAAGAGCCACGGCTCGCTAACCAGCAGCAAGCGGCGGCTCTCGAATAAATCGGGCATCACCACCGCATTGGAGATTCCGGTCTCGTCTTCGAGCGTGAGGAACACAATGCCTTTCGCCGTTCCCGGACGTTGCCGCACAACAACACAGCCGGCAATGCGCACGTGTCCTCCCGAAGGAACGCGCGGGAGGTCGCGGGCGGGCGTCACGCCCAGGGCATGCAGTTCAGCGCGCCGGTGCGCAAGGGGATGCTTGCCGATGTTGACGCCGGTACCCCGGTAATCGGCGGCCAGCCGTTCTTCGATACTCATTTGCGCGAGCGCTACATGGCACGCTTCGGGAATTGCCTCCAGCAGCGGACCCGCCGGACGAATCGCCCGCACGCTCTTCCACAGCGCATCCCGCCGGTGCGCGGCTTTCAACGGATTCAGCGCGCCTGTTTCGGCGAGCTTCGCCATCTCGTCCTTGCGCAACTCGGGAACGCGCCGCGCGAGATCGTCGATATCCGTAAAAGGCCGCGAGCCCACAATAGCCGCCGCCGCTTCCGCGCGCAGCCCTTTCACATAGCGCAGACCCAGCCGCAGGTTTTTATCCTCCAGCGTGCAGTTCCATTCCGAGCGCGTCACATCCACCGGCAATACGCGCAAGCCGTGCCGCTGCGCATCCTTGATCAACACCGCCGGATGATAAAACCCCATCGGCTGATTGTTCAGCAGCGCCGCCGTGAAAGCCGGCAGATAATGGCATTTCAGGTACGCGCTCGCGTAAGCCAGCAGCGCGAAACTCGCCGCATGCGATTCGGGGAAGCCGTAGAGCGCAAACGCGGTAATCGATTGGACGATAGTGTCCTGCACGGCGGGCTCGATGCCATTCCGGCCCATGCCCTCGCGCAGTTTTATTTCGATGCCGCGCATGCGCTCCTTCGAGCGCTTAAATCCCAACGCGCGCCGCAACTCCTCGGCTTCGCCTCCCGTGAAGCCCGCCACCACCATCGCCATGCGCAGCAGTTGCTCCTGAAATAGAGGCACGCCCAACGTTCGGCGCAGCACCGGCTCGAGCAGCGGATGCAGGCATTCCACCTTCTCGCGCCCTTGCCGCCGCGCAAGATAGGGATGCACCATCTTGCCGACAATCGGCCCCGGCCGGATGATTGCCACCTGCACCACCAGATCGTAAAACTTCACCGGTTTCATGCGCGGCAGGGAAGCCTGTTGCGCGCGGCTCTCCACCTGGAACAATCCGATGGTGTCGGCCTTTTGCAAAGCTTGATAGACTACCGGATCTTCCGCCGGCAGCCGCCCGAGATCGATCTCCTCGCCCCAGTGATCGCGAATCAGCGCGAGCGATTCCTCGAGCGCCGCCATCATGCCCAAGCCGAGCAGATCGACTTTGATCAGGCCCATATCGGCGCAGTCTTCTTTGTCCCACTGGACCACCACGCGCCCCGGCATGCTGGCGGGTTCCAGCGGCACAACCGAATCGAGTTGGCCCTGGCAGATCACCATGCCGCCCGAATGCTGGCCGAGGTGCCGCGGCAGATCCTGAATCGCCACCACCAGGTCCAGGAATTTACGGATGCGCGGTTGATCGATGTCGAGCTCCGCCTCGCGAAATTGCTTATCGGCGGTGTTCTCCGGGTCCTTCCATCCCCATATCGGAACCAAGCTGGTGAGCGTATTCAGCGTTTCGACATTGAAATCCAGCACTTTTCCCACCTCGCGCGCGGCGGAGCGCCCGCGATACGTAATCACGTTGGCGGTCATCGCCGCGCCTAGCTTTCCGTACCGCTCGTAGACGTGCTGAATCACGCGCTCGCGCCGCTCGCCGCTGGGCAGATCGAGATCGATATCCGGCCATTCCCCGCGTTCTTCCGATAGAAAACGCTCGAACAGCAGATCCATTCCGACGGGATCGACCGCCGTGATCCCGAGCGAGTAACAAACCGCGCTATTCGCCGCCGAACCGCGCCCTTGCACCAGGATGCCCTGATCGCGGCAGAACTGCACGATGTCCCAAACGATCAAAAAATATCCGGCCAGCTTCAATTTTTCGATCATCGCCAACTCGCGCTCGATCTGCGCGCGGGCGCGTTCGTGGTACGGATGGTAGCGCCGGAGAGCGCCTTCGCCGGTGCGCTTACGGAGAAAACCGATCTGCGTTTCGCCGGGCGGAACGGGATATTCGGGGAACTGGTACCCAAGATCGGAAAGCGTGAAGTTCAGGCGCGACGACACGCCCGCGGTGTTGGCGATGGCTTCCGGAACGTCCGCGAACAACCGGGACATTTCCGCCGGCGATTTAAGATGACGCTCGGAGTTGCGGGCGAGCAGCCGCCCGGCGGTCGCGAGCGTGACCTTGTGATGGAGGCAGGTGAAGACATCCAAAATCCGCCGTTGCGCGATGGTGGCGTGGCGGACGCCATTGGTTGCGAGCAGCGGAATGCGCAAGCCGCGCGCGAGGCCGACGACCGCCTGATTGCGCGCTTCTTCTTCGCGATCGAAATGGCGCTGGATTTCCGCAAAAACGTTGGGGCGTCCGAACGCTGCGATGAGGCGCTCGAAACACTCGCGCCCCTTCCCCTTTTGAAGCGCGAGCGAGAGCGGACCGTCTTCGCCGCCGGTGAGACAGATGAGGCCATCGGAGAATTCGGCCAGTTCGTCGAGCGTTGCCGCAGCCTCCCTCCCCGGCTTGGGATGCTTTTCGGCGCGCAACTTCATGCGCGTAATCAAGCGGCAAAGGTTTTGATACCCGGCGCGGTTTTTAACCAGCAGGGGATAACGCGCCCCATCGCGCCCCGTGATTTCCGCGCCAATATGGGCAGTGATGCCAACCTGCTTCGCCGCCAGGTAAAATCGGGCGGCCCCATAGACGCCATCCGTATCGAGCAGCGCCAGGGCGGGCTGTTGCCAAACGGCGGTTACGGCGACCAGTTCCTCCGGAAGCGAGGCCCCTTGAAGAAAGCTGAACGCCGACCGGGCATGCAGTTCGATATACACGTTTTCGCCTTTTATTCCCCTGCAACGATACTTTTGCAGAAAAGGGGTAGACTGTCAACATGCCGGACATGCTCGTGAAGAAGGTCTACAACAGCGGCGTCAAAAGCCCGAATTATTCGGAGACCGTTACCTACGGCGATCTGGTCTTCGTTTCCGGCCATGGCGTGAATACCGAGAAAGGCATCGGCGCGCAGACCACCAAGGTAATCGACGATCTCGAAATCAGCCTCAAGCTAGGCGGCGCAACGCTCGCAAGCGTACTCAAGGTGAACGTCTATTTGACGACGCTCGATAACTACACGGCGATGAACGAAGCCTTCAAGGGACGATTCGGGCCGGAGCCGCCCGTGCGGACGACGGTCGCCGTGGCGGGTATTCCGCTCGAAGGCGCGCTGGTCGAAATTGAGATGGTTGCCGGGAAAGCGTAAACTTCGCCGGCTACAGCGGCGCGATGTTTCGAAGCGATGTGTCGAAGTCCCGGTACTCAAGCGGCGACGGGTTCTTAGGGTTCCCGAAGGTCAACCGGACGACCGAGAAAAGTATATACTGGCAGCCGGTTGCCGATGCCCGAAAAGGGTACGGCTTAAGGAGACAACGATGCGGACAATGTGTTTATTTCCGATCTCAATGTTTCTCGCGGGACTCGCAAGCTCGATCTCGGCGCAGCCCATCACGCTGCCTGCCGCCGCGGCGACATTTTCCAATGGCTTGGCCTGTACGGATGCCTTAGGCCGCGTTCGTACCTTTGAGGTATTGTCGGTAGGCGGGATGATCACATCTCCCGACCAACGATTCCCTCAACAGAAGCATCCCCTTGGCCCACAGGTGGGGTGATATCCGGCTCACCAAGCTTGTGGATGCGTGCACGCCGAAATTAATCGAAGATATTTCCGAGGGCACGCATATCTCGTCTATCACGATCTCGTTCCATTATCATTCCACAAGTGAAGTCCTGCGGATCACCCTGACGGACGTCGTGATCTCCGCGATTCAGTTTGACCGTAGTCCGGTTGCGGGGAACACGTTGCCGGAAGAGAACGTCACGTTATCTTTCGCCGGAATCCAATACTTGGATCCCGCAACCTCCGGTAGCGTAGTTTTTCACCGGTTGAAAGCTGCCACCACCACCCCATGAACCTGAATTGCGGTGGAGGCCGGTCAGCCACGACAGAGCGTGGCGGCGCGAATTACTTTGCAATCGCAATCAATTGTGACAGCCGGGGAACCCACGGTACAAGGTTCGTACCGAAGACCCCGTACAGGGCGGTTACCAGAATAAGCGTAGCGTGAATTTTCATGGCGATGCTCCTAGATGCTCCTAACTGTTCAGCTTACGTGTCCAGGATCCGAATAGCTACGCGAATAGTACGGGAAGTACGGGTAATACCAGTGAGTAGCCCCTGGCCACGTTGAGAACCTTGGGACTATCTCGATCCGCGAAAGTCTCCCGCTCCGTTAGATTGGCAGTGGAAGGCCGCTCATTCGCACTTTTTCAAATACGGCGGGAGTCTCGATCTACTGGCAGATTTTCGTCTACCTCCAGTGCCTCGATTTCCTGACCACCATGGTGGGATTTCGGCTGGGCCTGAGCGAGGCGAGCCCGTTTCTTCGCGTGTTGGCGCACGCCGGTCCGGTCAAGGCGATCCTGTTTTCGAAAGTCCTGGCGCTAGGCATCGCCGGGCTATGCGCCGCGCTCAACCGGGGGGCGATCCTCCGGCGCATCAACTACTGGTATGCCGCGCTGGTCGTCTGGAACCTGTGCGCGATCTTGCTTGCGAATGGCGCCCGATAGTAGACTTACGTGTCATGCTTCGTCTCGCCGCGCTTGTTTCGTTTATCCTGATTGTCGCTATCCGCGCGCCCGCTCAGACGTTCCAGGCGCAAGTCACCGGCGTGGCGCGCGATTCCTCCGGCGCAATTGTGCCCGGCGTCAATGTCACTGCCCTGGAGGTGAAGAGCGGAACCAAGTTTTCCGCCGTTTCGAACGACGCGGGAGTATACCGCTTCGCGGCCCTTCCGCCTTCGGAATACAAAATTTCCGCGGCGTTGCGGGGCTTCAAAACGTTCGAACAAGGGCCCGTCGCTTTGCAGGTGAATCAAAGCCTCGAGCTCAACATTACGCTCGAACCCGGCAACATCTCGGAACGCGTAATCGTATCCGCCACCACGCCCGCGCTCGAGACGGCGGACGCTTCGGTCGGGCAGGTGGTCACGACGCGCAGCATCCTGGCGCTCCCGCTGAACATTCGCGATCCCATTGCGCTGGTCGGTCTCACGCCGGGCGTTACCTTTGGGGCAAACTTCGGGAATGGCGGCGGCAGCGATGTCGGCCGGAACTTTTTCAAATCGGATTTCAACGTGGGCGGCGGACGCTCGGGTTCGCAGGAGATTCTGCTCGATGGCGCGCCAAACACCACTGGCGATATCAATCGCGGCGTGATCGACCCGCCGGTCGATTCCGTGCAGGAGTTCAAAGTTCAGGCCAACAGTTACGACGCGCAGTTCGGGCGGACATCGGGCGGCGTGCTCAATATCGTTACCAAGGCCGGCGGCAACGAATATCATGGCGCCGCATACGATTTCGAGCGCCACAGCGTGCTCGATGCGAACAACTTTTTCAATAACCGCTCGGGACGCGCCACTCCCTCCTTCGCGCGCCATCAATTCGGCGGAAACGCTGGCGGAGCGATTCTCAAGAACAAGTGGTTCGCGTTCGGCGACTACGAAGGCCTACGGCAGGGCTATCCGGTTTCGACCCTATCGACCGTCCCCACGCCGCTGCAGCGCGCGGGCAACTTCTCGCAAACTTTTGGAAGCAACGGGCAACCGATTTTGATTTACGATCCCGCGACTTTGGCGGTATTGTCCGACGGCACGCGCCAGCGGACGGTTTTCCCGGGGAATATCATCCCCGCGAATCGCTTCGATCCGGTTGCCGCGAAGGTCGTTGGTTTCTATCCGCCGCCGAATTTGCCGGGCAGCCCGATCACGGCACAGAATAATTACCTCTATACGGCGAAGTCCGTCACGAACAGCGATAAGTACGACATTCGCACCGACATGAACTTCACCGAGAACACGCGCATGTTCGTCCGCTTCTCGCGCCAGCAGGATCGGCGCGTGGTGCCGGGCAACTTGCCGCTGCCGATCGGGGGCGGCCGCGAGACCGTGGATCACTACTCGCAGGCGATGGCCGATCTCACGAAAGTATTCTCGGGTTCGACGGTGATGGAGCTGCAAACTTCCTGGTCTCGCGCGCTGGCGACACAGCACGGCGCTTCGCAAGGCTTCGATTTGGCGTCGCTCGGATTGCCCGCGTCTTTCATCGCCGCCGTGCCGAAGCAGTTTCCGATTTACGTGGTGGGCGACGTAGTCAGCACGGCCAACGGAAACGACTCCTTCGTGCAGTTTCAGCCGCGCAACGTGTGGACCGCGAGCGGCACCGTCAATCACCTTCGCGGCAGGCACAATTTAAAGTTCGGCGGCGAGTACCGCATTCTCGATTTCAATGAAGGCCAGCTGAACAATGCAACTGGTAATTTTTCGATCGGCCGCACCTTCACCCAGGGGCCGAACCCCGTGGCGACCAGCAACAATTCCGGTTTCGGCTTCGCTTCCTTTCTTCTGGGAGACGCGACCAGCGGCACTATCCAGGCTGTAAGCCCGATCTCGACGCGCGGGCTGTACGGCGCCGTTTTCGTTCAAGACAATTGGCGCGCGACGGACCGCCTGACGCTTAATCTCGGCCTGCGCTGGGATCTGAGCACGGGCGACAAGGAGAAGTACAACCGCCTGGCGTATTTCGATCCCACGGCGCCGAATCCCTTGGGTCCCGCGGCCGGCCTGCCGAATCTGACCGGACTGCTTCGCTGGATCGGGAAGGATAACGGCAATCAACAAGCGTCCACGCTGCGCGATTTCGGCCCGCGGCTCGGCTTTGCGTACCAGATCGATAGCTTGACGGTGCTGCGCGGCGGCTACGGTATTTTCTATCTTCCGCGAAACGTGGTTGGAAATGGAAATGGCGCGGTGGAGGCGTTCCGCAACACCTCGATGCTGGCGAGCGTCGATGGAGTTACCCCGGCGAATACGATTAGCAACCCATTTCCCCAAGGGCTTTTGCCCGCGATCAACGATCGCGATCCGCTCGCGAACACGGGTTCCACCATCGACGCGCCGGAGCATGGCTACCGCTCGCCTTACGCGCAAACGTGGAGCCTCGGCATTCAGCGGGAATTGCCCGGAAAGCTCGTGGTGGACGTGCACTACTGGGGTAACAAGGGAACGCGGCTGCTCGAAACGTGGAATATCAACCAGTTGCCGAACCAGTACCTGGCGCTCGGTTCGCACCTGAACGATCTGGTGGCGAATCCGTTTTACGGCCTGATCCAGACGGGAACGCTGACCACGAAAACCATTTCCCGCCGTCAATCGCTTTTGCCGTTTTCGCAGTACGCGGGGGATGGCGGCGTACAGCAGGTTTTCGTGCCGGCCGGCAATTCGACATATGAAGCGGGCACTGTGCAGGTGGAACGGCGGCTCTCATCCACGTTGACCTTCCTGACCTCCTACACCCGCTCGAAAGCCATTGACGACGTACGCACGCCTCTCGATATTTACAACCGCAGGCTCGAAAAGGCGCTCTCGGCCTTTGACGCTCCGAATCAGTTTATCTTCAGCGGCGTCTACTCGCTTCCGTTCGGACGCGAGCGCAAATATGGAAAAAATCTGAACCGTCTTGAAAATACTTTGATCGGCGGATGGGATTTGAGCGGCATCGTTCGCGTCCAGAGCGGGCAGCCGGTTTCGATTTCAAGACCCGCGGTGAATAACGGCCAAAGCGCCAAAGTGGATAATCCGACCATCTATCGGTGGTTCGACCCGAGCGTTTTCTCGAATGCGGCGCCATTTACATTCGGCAGCGTCGGCCCCGTGCTGCCGGATGTGCGAACGCATGGGCTTCGCAACGTGGACGCGGTTCTCGCCAAAAATTTCACTGCGAACATTTGGGAACACGCGATCGCCACTCAGTTCCGCGCCGAATTTTACAACCTGCTGAATCACCCGCAATTTGCGAGTCCCAACGGATCGGTGACTTCGCAGACGTTCGGACAGGTAACCGCTCAGGCGAATAACCCGAGGGATATTCAGCTCGCGCTGAAAATTACTTTTTGAGATCAGGATGAAGCTTTTCGCTCTCTTACTGCTCGCATGCTGCGCGACAAGCTTCGCCGCCGACGCGCAATCGCTCAAGGGAATCGCGGGAATTTGGGTACTGGTTGAAAATTTGAACCCGGATCTTCAGAAGGCCGGCCTGTCGAAAGAGGAATTGCGCTCGGATATCGAGGACCGGCTGCGCGAGGCGGGCATCGCCGTCGAGGAGCCGCGCGAATCGGGCGCCGGACCGTTCTTGTATATCGAGTTGACGGATATCGCGGTTCCCGCCGGTGGAAAACGCAAATCCAAGCCGAACCTCCGGCGCGAGGGAACGGCGCTGTATGTCCGGCTGGAACTTCAGCAGTCGGTGGCGTTGAAACGGGAGCCTTCATCGTCTCTGCTTTCCGATACCTGGCATCAAAGCCTGATCGGGTACGCGGAACCGGCGCGCGCGGGCGAGGTTGCGAAAGGGTGGGTGCGGGAGTTGACGGACCGTTTTGTCAAGGCATACCGGACGGCCAATCCACAGTAGCGCTCATTGCACAGCCGCGCCCGTAAGGAAGCGGTTGACATGGCGGCGGGGAAGAAATAAGCTTCAGAAACCGCTTCTTTGGAGGTTTAGACTACATGAAGTCGCTTGCTCGCTTCCCGCTCTTCGCTTGCATGACGCTAGTACTTGCACCATCGTTTCTCTCAGCCCAGGAAACCAGAGGAACTTTTTCCGGCACTGTCACCGATTCAACCGGCGCGGCCGTGGCGGGCGCGACCGTGGTCGTCACGAACGTCGACACTAATATCGCGTTTCAAACCACCACGAACGCCACGGGTTACTACGAAGCTCCGCTCTTGCAAGCGGGTAATTACCAGATTATCGTGAACGCCAATGGCTTCAAGAAGGCCGTGCGATCGGGTTTGACGCTTGGCCTGGGGCAGCAGGAAGACGTCGATCTTTCGCTCGAGATCGGCAACGCGAGTGAATCGATCGTGGTTTCGGGAGAATCCACGGTACTCGATACCAGCACGACTTCCAGCGGCAAAACGCTCACGACAAAAGAGCTGATGGACCTGCCGGTACTCGCGAATAATATTATTATCCAGGCGCGAATGGTGCCGGGCGTGCAGACCTCCGGGACAACGCAATACCTGACGCACGGGCAGATCGGGGGCAGTTCCACGAGCTACTTCGCGGCCGGAAACGTCGGCGGAAACGAGTGGACCATGGACGGCCAGCCCCAGCCCGCTTCGGGGCGCAATACGTCGTTCACGCCCCACACCGATATGGTTTCGGAGTTCAAGGTGGAAACCAATAGCTTCGATTCGTCTTTCGGGCATTCGGCCGGATTGAACATCAACATGTCGTCAAAATCCGGCACGAATGAGCTGCATGGCACCACCACCTGGGAATTCTGGGATGAGCGGTTTGCCGCCGCGCCTTATTTTATCCGGCAGAAGTACTTTACGAATCTCGCCAGCGCTCGCGCGGCGGGCAACACGGCGCTGGTCAATTCGATTCTTGCCACGCCGGAATATCCGAAAGGGCATTCGAATAATTTCGCGGGAACCCTGGGCGGACCGGTGGTAATCCCCAAAATCTTCAATGGACGCAACAAGCTATTTTGGTTTTTCGCCTATGACGGCGCGCGGGACGACATTCCGGCGCGGCCCAGCGATATCAACGACACGGTTCCCACCGGGCCTGAACGCAACGGCGACTTCTCCGATCTGCTGCCGCTCGGATCGCAGTACATCATTTACGACCCGTTGACGGTCAAAGCCGATCCGAGCAACCCGGGGCACTACATCAGAACAGCATTTCCGAACAACGTGATTCCGTCGAGCAGAATCGCCAACCCGATGTACTCTTTCTACAACTCGCGCATTCCGCTTCCAAACAACAGTCCGGCCAGCGCGACCCAGGCGCCGCTCACGAATTATCTGCCAGGCTGCCAGCCCGACAACAACCGCTACAACGCTTTCCAGAATAAGTTCGATTACAACGCGAATGAGAAGAACCGCTTTTTTTTCCGCTGGAACTGGAGTCATTACCGCGAGTTCTATGGCGACCTGACGTGTTCGGGGCTCCTGACGACCGACGATACCCGCAACAACGTTAGCGGGGTTGTCGATTGGACTTATACTCCGACGCCCACGACCGTCATCGACGTGTCGATCTTCGCCAACCAGTGGTTCCAACGAAACTACAACCTTGGCTTGATTCAGTACAAGCCGAGCAACACCGGCCTGCCCGCGTCCCTTGACCAGTTCTGTACCGCGCACGGCGATTGCAGCCTGCCCGTTGTTACTCTGGCTGGCTACTACTTCTACAATGGCGCCAGCTTCGGCCGCGCGTTATCTCCTTATCCGAAGGTTCGCTCACAGGGGCTGAAGACCAACATCTCGCATATTTTCGGCAGCCACACGGTGCGCGCCGGCATCGACTTCCGCGGGCAGATTCGCAACGACGCGGGCGCCAACGGCTACTCGTCGGGCAACTTCACGTTCGATAACACTTTCACGCAGAAAACCGACGGATTGACCCCCGCGGCAAGTATCGGCTTGAGCTATGCCGCCTTCCAGCTCGGAATTCCCACTTCCGTATCGATCGATAACAATACCAGCCTGTCGCAGAACAACCCGTATTACGGATGGTATGGCATGGATACCTGGCGCGTGACGCGGAATGTGACGGTAACGGCGGGTCTGCGCATGGAGTACGAGACTGGCCCGCGGGAGCGATACAATCGCGCGATCGGCGGTTTCGATCCGAGCGCCCAGTTACCGATCGCGCCGGCGGTCCAGGCGACATATGCCGCCAATCCGATTCCGCAGCTTCCGGCATCCAACTTCACCGTTCAAGGCGGAGACTACTATCTAGGGTCAAACGGCAAAACGACCCGGTTGTGGAAGAACCAGCTGATGTTCCTGCCACGCTTGGCCGCGGCATGGCAGGTGACACCGAAGACGGTCGTGCGCGCGGGCTATGGCGTCTATTACGACACGTTGAATTCGCTCGTCGAAGCCGCGCCGCAAAATGGCTTCTCGTGCACGCAGACCAACACGGTCAGCAATAACTCCGGCGTGAGTTTCAATTTGGGCGATCCCTACAACGGCGTTTCCCCTTTATCGAACCCGTTCCCCAGCCTGGCCGGCGGAAATCCTCCGTGCCAGCCTTACGGCAGTTCTCTCGGATCGTCCTATCAGGTAGGTCGCGGGTTCAGCTTCATCCCGTATGACCGGGAACACCCGCGCGTGCAGAGATGGCGCGGGTCCGTGCAGCGGCAGATCGGCACCGACATGTTGATCGAGGCGACGTATTGGGGCCAATGGGCAAGCGATCTGCCCGTGACCAAGCGGCTGGATGCGCTTCCGGCGCAGTACTTCGCGACGGGGCTTGTACGCAATAACGCGGTTGCCAGCGCGCTTACGGCCAACGTTTCGAACCCATTCAATATCGGAAATTTAGGATCGCTTCAGACTAGTAATCCGGCGTTGTATCAATACATTTCCACCCAGTCGTTCTTCAACGGCAAGACGATTCAGACGAACCAACTGCTGCGTCCTTACCCGCAGATCAATGGTTTAAATGAATTGGACGCGCCGTTCGGGCGGGATCGGATCAAGGCACTGCAACTTGATTTCTCGAAGCGGTTCTCGCAGGGTCTGAATCTGAACGTTTCCTGGTCGTGGCTCGCGGCTTACGACAAGTTGAATTACAACAACGAATTCGACGCGGTTCCAACCTGGTATCCAACCAACAGCGCCCGCCCTCAGCGCGTGACGGTCACCGGATTTTACGAGCTTCCGTTCGGGAAGGGCAAGAAGTTTCTGCAGCATGGCATCGCGGGCGCGATTGCCGGTGGCTGGGAGTTCGCGTCTACCTGGGAGTATCAGTCGGGCGACTTGCTCAGCTTTCCCAATATCTACTACTACGGCGACCAGAGCCGCCTGGCGAGCGATCTGAACAACGTCAACCGGTCGCTGTCCCAATGGTTTAACACCTCGGCGGCGTTCGAGCGGACACCAGGCAACCAGCCGGCGGCGTATTCGGTTCGCGTGTTCCCGCAATACATCAACGGCGTTCGCGGCGATAAGCTTTTACAGACTAACGCGAATTTGCAGCGAAAGTTCAAGGTGACGGAGCGGATTCAAATGCAGTTCCGGGCGGACATGTTCAATGTCTTCAATCGCTCGCAGTTTGCCGATCCCGACACCAATCCGAATAACACGACATTCGGGAGGGTAACCGCCCAGACCGGCTCGCAGAACCGATTTGTGCAAGTGCAGGGCAGAATTCAGTTCTAATTTCCCGTGCCGCGCGCAAAGGACATCGCCATTGTTGCGCACTCGAAAGTTTTTTCAGAACCCATGGCGGATACTGGTTCGCATTTGCGTTTACTCATGTGAAAGCCGATACGGCTTTGACCAAATGAGAAGGCGAACTCGACGATCCTGCTCTACCGCGCAGACCGCAACCATCCGACATCCCCGCGTCGGCCACATCCGGCGCGGGTTGCTCGTTGCGTACGGGTTCATTGGACCTGGAAAAGGCCGCAGCCAGTTGAGCCACCCGTAGAAGCCGCCGTCTTTTACCCTCTGGCTCCGGAGGACAGCGCACCTTCCGGATATGCCTCCATTCCGAACTCGGGCACGTCGAGTCCTTCCTCCTCCGCCGCGGGCGAGACTCCCATGGATTTCATTTTGTTTACTACCGAGAACACCACGAACGTCGCCCAGAATGCCCACACGGCGCATAGGGTCGCTCCCTCTTCTTCGCTGAGATCGTGCTCGACACGCCGGCGCTTCAAGTGCGGCGCAAGAGGACGCCTTCCGCGCGGGCGCGACGCTTCGTCGGAACCTGTTTCCGGCGGAAGATCGTCATCGTTCGCCTCCGCTTTCTCTTCCTCGCCAGCCTTAAGTTGCTGAAGGAACAGATTCAACTGATCGGGACTTCACTGTTCGCTGCGGTTGGCGTGTTTGGCTTGAGCAACTGGCGCAGTAAGCGGTTCGTTTTATCCAGTTGGGCGGTCAGATCGACGAGCATCCGCTGCAAGATTACTGGATCGTTCGGCAGACTGTTCACATCGACCGGCACTAAGTGAATTATAAATAACGACGCACCGATTCGCCAAGAGAAAACTGCATCGCGAGCCAATATTTAGGCGGCTTCCACGCTGGTCCGCTCGTATCGCTTACGGCGCTTGGCGACACTTAGGTCGATGCCGCTCAACAATGCTCCTAACTCTTGCGCGGTGATCTCGCGGCGTTGCTCGTTCCGGTTGCCGAAGGGCATCGCATAGGTGGCTTCTTCGAGCCGCTTGGCCACACGGCAAAGCCGTCGCGATCCCAATACAGAATCTTCACGCGGTCGTGGCGGCGGTTCGAGAAGACGAACAGATGTCCGCCGAAGGCGTCCAGTTGCATCGCACCGGTGACCAGCGCGTGCAGCCCATCGAAACTGCGGCGCATGTCGCAGGGCGAACGACATAAGTAGACGCACACGCTTGCCGGAAGATGAATCATACGCTCGGACGCTCCTCGCGCAACACGTTCAAAACGAGCCGCAGCGTTGCCGCATCCGCCGGGATTCGGAGGAGTTCGCCACCTGCGAGAACGAGTTCGAGAGGCCGCGTGCCGGCAGCCTGCGTCGTGCCGGACTTCGTGTCGACCAGCGCGAATGCTACTAGCTTTCGTTCCCCCCTGCGGAGATGCTGGCGCCAGTTAGTAAAACGTATGTTCTCTAATGCCCAGCTCCCGGCAGTACGCCCGGACCGGTTGGCCGACCCTCTCGTGCTCGGCGACCCGCTGTCGCCAAACCTCACGCTTTTCTTCTTGTTTCGGATTCATGCCCCCACTATGCGCAAACTACTTACCCTTCGCTAGTGGGGTTCATGTGATGTTTACAAGCGGAGTGTGGTTTTCCCCAAACGGCTGAGGATCGGCTGCCCAAAAAGATTGGTTTCCCCCGTGGCACAAGCGCTTGACACTAAGGACGACAGTTCTTAACGCCCTTCTGTCCGACCGATAAGTTTTTCCGATTTCCTAAATAAAAAAAAAGAATTCGCATCGGCTCTTATCGTGTTGCACAATGAGAGGCACCAGCGGGCACCGTATGACCGCGGGGATTTCTTAAAAAGCTCACCTCGTGTGTGCTCTTGCCGATCTGCGGTCCATGATCTGGTGCAACACCACCAAAATAACTGTGCACGTTCGCCTGTGCCGTTGTCCCGGCGTGCGTCCCGACTGAGGAAGGAACTAATGAAGAAAATCGAAGCGATTATACAGCCCTTCAAGCTCGATGAAGTCAAGGATGCTCTGGCCGGAATCGGCATTGACGGAATGACAATCAGTGAAGTCCGCGGCCATGGCCGGCAGAAAGGCCATAAAGAGGTTTACCGCGGGCAGGAGTACAACGTTGACCTGCTGCCGAAGACCAAGCTAGAGCTCGTGGTTCCTTCCAGCCGGTATGAAGAAGTGGTCGCGACACTCACTACCGCCGCCCGGACAGGCAAGATCGGCGACGGCAAAATTTTCGTGTACGAAGTCGCGGACGCGATACGTATCCGGAACGACGAACGCGGAGAGACGGCGCTTTAAACCGTGGACTCGCGGAACAGTTCGAAACTAAATTTCATTTCCGAGGTGAATGATGGGAGCTAATTCGACGCAGGCGCAGGGTGTCACTTTGTTTCTGGTTGCGTTTGTCTGCATTTCTGCAGGTCTCGCAGGGGACATCAACTACTTATGGCTAGTGTTGGGACTTGCTTTGCTGGGCGCATCAGCCGTGCTCTTTATGAAGTGCAAGCCCTGGGAACAGAAAGAAGAATAAGAGAGGACGAAACAGTTATGGCCTTTGTCGGACTTGTCGTTACGTTGCTCGGCTTCGTGATTGCGGTGCTGAGCCTGGGAATTACACAGAGCGTAGGAGCCCGTTTGGGAATCGTGCTGCTCGGACTGGCGGTAAGCTTGTTCGGCATCATTGGGCTACTGAATCCCGCTTACTTGAAAACCGTGATCTGGAGGAAGGGATAGTGTCGAAATCCATTCTCTTTGCGGCGATCCTGGCGATCGCCTCCGTAGCCGGGTTCGCGCAGGCTCCTCCCGCCGCGCCTCCGGCCGCCGCATCCGCGGCGGCCGCGCCGGCCCCTCCATCCGTTCCCGTAACCACGGGCGATCTCAATGGCGTGGATACCCCGAAATCCGCCGTTCGCATTAAGGGCGACCCGGATGGCGGGCTCACGGGTAACGTTTCCGACGTTACGGTGAGCGATTCCAAAAAAGGTTTAACCGTAGCCGACGTCGTCAATCAGATCGGCCAGAACAAGGTGGCCATCAACTTCGTCTGGACCCTGATCACGGGCTTCCTCGTCATGTTTATGCAGGCCGGATTCGCGATCGTCGAAACCGGGTTGTGCCGCGCGAAGAACGCCAACCACACCATGATGATGAACTTCATGGTTTACGGCGTCGGCATGCTGGCCTACTATCTCATCGGATTCGCGATTCAGATGGGCGGCGTCGGGGGCGTGGCGAATCTGGGCGGGGCGGCCCCGCTGAACGCCGAGTGGGGTATCACGCTGTTCGGAAAATCCTTCGGCATCTACGGGCAGCACGGTCTTTTCCTGACCCAGGGTGGCACATACGACGTCGGTGTGATGGTGGTTTTTTTATTCCAGATGGTGTTCATGGATACCGCGCTCACCATCGTCACCGGGTCCGCCGCGGAGCGCTGGAAGTACGCCGCATTCCTCGTTTCCTCGTTTGTAATGGGCGCATTCACCTATCCGCTGTTTGCGAACTGGGCATGGGGCGGCGGCTGGCTCGCGACGCTCGGTTCCAGTTTCGGACTCGGACATGGATACTGCGATTTCGCCGGTTCGGGCGTGGTACACGCGGTTGGAGGACTGACCGCCCTGGCTCTTTCGATCATCATCGGACCCAGGATCGGCAAGTACACGCGTACCGGAAAGCCCAATGCGATCGTCGGACACGATATCGTCATCGTGCTCACGGGCTGTTTCATCCTGGCGTTCGGATGGTTCGGATTTAATCCGGGGTCGACGCTCGGCGCGTCGAGCAACGGGAGCCTTCGAATCGGTTCGATCGCGGTCAATACCATGCTCGCCGGCATGGCGGGGGGCTTCGGAGCGATGCTTTACATGTGGATGCGTTACGGCAAGCCGGACGCCTCCATGTCGGGCAACGGTCTTCTCGCCGGTCTGGTGGCGATCACCGCTCCCAGCGGATTCGTTAACACGGTCTGCGCCTGCATCATCGGCCTGATCGCGGGCGTACTGGTTTGCCTGTCGGTGGAATTTATCGATCGCGTGATGAAAACCGACGATCCCGTCGGGGCCATTTCGGTCCACGGCGTCAACGGCCTGTGGGGGGTCATTTCGGTGGGATTGTTCGCCGACGGTAAGAGCAATTATGGGGGGGCGTGGAACGGCGTGAACGGCTCGGTGACGGGTCTGTTCTACGGCGACCCGGGCCAACTCGTAGCGCAGTTGATCGGAGTGGCTACTCTGGTCGGGTTTGTATTCACGATGAGCTTCGTGTTGAACTTGGTCATCGACTTCGCGGTTGGCCAGCGCGTCTCCGCCAAAGCGGAGCTCGAAGGTTTGGATATTCCGGAGATGGGCCAGCTCGGTTATCCGGAGTTCGAGCTGAAGGCTCGTCCGGTGGGAGCTTAAACGGTCATGACCACGGAACTCACCCAGGTGTTGTCCTCATCGGCCGCTACGCTGGAAGCGGCGGTCCCCGCGTATCCGCGGAGGCTGCCGCCCGTTCCGTGGCGGGACCCGCACTCCATTCCTCCGAAGCTGCTGGCGAAGCACATTCGGGATCTCGAAACGGCGTGTCAACTCGACCCGCAGTCGGCCGGTCTTCGCACCTGCCTCGGCATGGCGTACGCCATGGACTTTCAGGTGTATAAGTCGATGGACACGCTCGAAGAGGCGATCCGGATCGAGCCGGATCATTTCTTCGCGCAGATGAAGTACGCCGAACTGCATTACCGGCTGCGCGCGCTCATTCGGGCCGAAGCCGAAACGGTAAAGGCGCTCGAACTGGCGGAAACCCCAGGGGAGTTCACTCTGGCGCGGAAGCAATTGCAGGAGATCCGCGCCATGATGCGGGCCGGCACGCAAAAACCGGAATGGGTGAAGTCTCTGCGAGTGCCCGCGCTCTGTCTTCTGGCTATGAGCATTTTTCTCTGTCTGATGGTGTATTGGAAATGATGTGGAGATGGCGGTATTATATCGGCGCGGCGGTACTTGCGAGTTTACTGCTGATCAGCCGCGGAGCGCCGCCCGTGCCAGTGGCCGCTGGAGTCCTGGGCGTGGCGATGTTCATGCGCCGTCGCGCGTCGCGGCTTTCCTGACCCCACTACATGCCACATACCGGGACGGTCGGTATCCCCCTCGCCATGCTGATTCTCTTCGTCTCGGCGAAGATTATGGCGGAGGGAGCGGAGCGGCTGAACCAGCCGGGTATCGTAGGCGAGATCATCGCGGGCGTTCTTATCGGGCCCAGTGTTTTCGGATGGCTCGCGCCCAGCGAGTTTCTGTCGGCGATGTCGGATATAGGCGCGATGTTCCTGTTGTTCCGCGTCGGCCTTGAAGTCAAATCCTCGGAATTGATGAAGGTCGGCGGGACGGCGCTGCTGGTGGCTTGCTCGGGCGTGGTCGTCCCTTTCATCATGGGTGTCGCGATTATGCGTTACTGGGGCGCGGGCGTGAACGAGGCGATCTTCGTAGGCGCCTCGCTGGTGGCGACGAGTGTCGGCATCACCGCTCAGGTGCTCTCCGCTAAAGGACTGCTGCACGAAGTATCGAGTAAAGTCATTTTGGCGGCGGCGGTTATCGACGACGTCTTAGGGTTGCTGGTGCTCGCGGTTGTCAGCAGTCTGACGCATGGCAGGTTCGATGTGCTGCAGCTTTCGCTGACGGCTCTGCTCGCGACCGGATTTACGGTGATTGTGGCGAAATGGGGTTCCACGGCGATGGGACGCGTGTTGCCTCGCATGCACGAAACCCTGCGCGCGGCGGAGGCGCGCTTCGTGGTGGCGCTGAGTCTGCTGTTCGCCCTCGCGGTGCTGGCCGTCTCGACCGGTGTCGCCGCGATCGTCGGAGCGTTCCTCGCGGGTCTCGCGCTC
>JBPCKZ010000248.1:0-14462 GCA_051003795.1 Bryobacteraceae bacterium
ATTTCTGGGTCGATCCGAAAGAAAAGATCGTGGGAATTTTGATGATTCAGACCGATAATCCCAACCGGCAGCTCGATCGCGATTTCGAAAATGCGGTGATGCAGTCAATCGTGGAATAGAGGAAGGCACTTCATTGCGCGTCCCCGGAGGGCCGTGTAGCAGCGTTCAATCCTAATAAATTGAAACGGGAAACCGGTATGCAGACTGAGCGCAATTCCTGCAAAAACTGGTATCATTTCTCTCAAGCAATCGCCGGGAGGCACGCTTCAATATATGAAAACAACCGCTGCCTTTGCCGCCTTATTGTTGGCGCTATCCGCCGTTCCTTTGGCGGGGCAAGTGACAGGCCGCCTTACGGGATCGGTTGTCGATCCCACGGGCGCCGTCGTTCCCAACGCAGAAGTGAGCTTGTCGAGACAAGACGCCGGGAAGTCGTTTCTGACGACAAAGACGACAACGGAGGGCCTGTTCAACTTTCCAAGCGTGGATGCCGCCACTTACAACGTAACCGTTCAAGGCGCCGGATTCGGGAAATCCCAGGTAAACGGCATTCGCGTCGAACCGGCGCGCGAGACGTCTTTGCCCCCAATCAAATTGGAAGTTTCGAGTTCGGCGCAAACCATCGAAGTCAGCGAGAGCGCGCAAACGCTCCAGACGACCAGCGCGGAGGTGGCGACCACCGTCACGCAAGCGCAGATCACGACGCTTCCCGTCCTCGATCGTCAGATCAGCAACTTGTTTCTGACTCAGGCGGGCGTGACCAACGGACGCGGCGCCACCGTCATCGATGGATTGCGCACTTCCTACGCGAATGTTACGCTCGATGGAGTCAACATCCAAGACAATTTCAGCCGCTCGAACGGCCTCGACTTCCTTCCGAATAGATTGACAATTTCGGAAGTAGCCGAGCTAACCGTTTCCACATCGAACGCGAACGCTTCAATTGGCGGAGGGGCGGCGCAGGTAGTGATGATCACGCCTTCTGGTTCGAACACCTATCACGGAGAGGGCTACTACTATAACCGGAACAGCGCGCTTTCGGCCAACGACTGGTTCAACAATAAAAACGGAGTCGACAAGCCGTTCTTGAATTTGAACCAGATTGGCGGATTTTTTGGGGGCCATCTGATAAGAGACAAGTTGTTCTTTTACTTGAATTACGAAGCCTACCGTCTGCGGCAAAGCTCACCCCAAAGCAATACCATTTTGACGCCGTCCGCACGCCAGGGGATTCTCAGTTATAAGGATATGAGCGGCGCCGCCCGGCAGTTCAATATTCTCCAGGCCAAGGGATTGTCGATCGATCCGGCCATTCAGGCGCAATTGAACCTGATTCCAGCCAACGGAAACGACCGAAGCGTTGGCGACAACCTCAATACAACGGGCTACTCCTTTAACGCTCGGAGCAACGAAACCAGAGACAACGCGACGGGTAGGATCGATTACAACCTTAACGAAAGGAACATCTTCTCCGGAATTTACAAGTGGAACCGGGATATCATAGACAGGCCCGACCAAGGCAACTTCTATACCGCTATCCCTCCCGTGTTCAATGACGACGACTCCAAGTTTTTCTCGCTGAGCTGGCGCTGGACCGTGAAGCCGACGCTGACGAACGAGCTTCGCGGTGGATTTAATTTATCGCCGGCCATTTTCAACGCCGCCGGGGCCGCTCCCGCGTTCTTCATCAATGCGAACAGCTACACGTCTCCCGTGAATACGTTTTTGCCTCAAGGGCGCGACACCGATACGTACAATTTCCAGGACAACGCCAACTACGTTCGCGGGAATCATGTGTTGTCGTTCGGATATCAAATGCAATTGATCCGCACCAATCCGTTTAGCGACGGGAACATTATCCCGACTTACAACCTCGGCATTCCGACAACCAGCAGCCTCGGTTTCAGCGCGGGCGATATTCCCGGGCTTCGCGCGAGCGATGTTCCGACCGCAAACAATCTGCTTGCGGATCTGGCAGGACTGGTCAGCGGCTATAACCAGACTTTCAACGTGAGCAGCAGGACCTTAGGCTTCGTGAAAGGCGCGCCGAACAAGCAGCATTTTAAATACAACACCTATTCGGGGTATGTTTCGGATGTCTGGAAGATCCGGCCGCGCGTCAGCTTGATTATGGGACTGCGGTACGACTATTACACGGTTCTCAACGAAGTCGATTCGCTGCTGCTCGCGCCTCAGTTGGTCAACAATAATTTTATTACTACTTTGCTTTCCAACTCGCAGCTCAACTTCGCGGGAAATTCGGTGGGCCGTCCCTATTACAAGCCCGATAAAAATAACTTTGCGCCGAACTTCGGTTTGGCCTGGGATGTTTTCGGCACGGGGAAGACAGTGTTGCGGGGCGGTTACAGCATCGCATACGTCAATGACGACACGATTGTCGCTGTGCGCGGCTATTTAGCCAGCAATAACGGCCTCTCCCAATCGGTTTCGGTGACGAATGCAAACGGGCGCATCACGAGCTCTTTGCCGGCTATAACGGCCCCGGCATTCCAGGTTCCGATTAGCGAGTCGGCGCTGTACGCCCTCAACTCGGCCAACACAATCGGTTTGCCCGACCCGAATCTTCGCACGCCGTACGTTCAGCAGTGGAGTTTCGGCGTGCAGCAAGAGGTCAAAGGGTTCGTCGTCGAAGCGCGGTACGTCGGCAATCATGCCACCAAGGGCCTGCGGGGGTTTGACTATAACCAGATCATCATCAAGGAGAACGGCTTTCTTGACGACTTTAATCGCGCGCGCAATAACGGACTGCTTGCGCAAGCCGCAGGCGGGGCGTTCAATCCGGCTTACAATCCCGCCATACCAGGCAGCCATCCACTGCCGGTATTCGGTCAACTGAGCAACGCGAATTTGACTAACTCGACCGTGCGGACCTATATCCTTCAAGGAGCGGTAGGCACTCTTGGCCAGTACTATCAGCAGGCTCACTACAACGGGAACGTTCAGTTTTTCCGCAATCCGTACGCTTTAGGCACGAACACCATCACGAATTACAGCAACTCGGATTACAACGCGGTGCAACTCGATATCCGCAAACGCACGCGAGCGGGATTGCAGATTCAAGGCAACTACACGTACGGAAAAGTCTTGAGCGATGCGGCGGGAGACGGCCAAACCCGGTTCGAGCCTTTCCTCGATAACGCCAATCCTCAGATCGAACGCGCCCGCGCGCCGTACGATTTGACTCACGTTTTCAAGGTGAACTATTATCTTCCGCTACCGATCGGGCCGGGCCAGCGGTTCACTTTCGGACCGGTGCTCAACCGGATACTCGGAGGCTGGGGCACGTCGGGGTTTCTGCAATACCAATCGGGTACCGCATTTTCGGTTTTTTCGACGCGCGGGACGTTGAACCGGGGCGCTCGGTCCGCCAACAATACGGCCGATACGCCGCTCAACAAGGGGCAGTTGGATAACGTCACCGGATTCTTCCAGACCGGAAATGGACCCATGTTCATCAACCCCTCGGTGATCAATTCCGACGGCCGCGGAGTCGCGCCGGACGGCAGCCCGGCGTTTAGCGGCGAGGCGTTTTTCAATCCTCCGGCGGGAACTCTGGGCACTTTGCAGCGCCGCGATTTCAGCGGTCCGTGGTTCTTCAACTGGGACGCCTCCGTTTTGAAGAGCACGAAGATTACGGAAAGGCAGAATATCGAGTTCCGCGCTGATTTCTACAATTTGCCGAATCACCCGGCCTTCTATGCCGGGAACGAAGTGAACACTCCGGCCAATTTCAATATCAACAACACCACGTTTGGCAAAATTACGTCGTTGTTGAATAACGCTCGCGTCATCCAGTTCGGCGTGCATTATCGATTCTAGCGTTGCGCTTGCATTCCGGCGAACAGTTTTATAGAGTGATGCTTTCAACTCCGCCGCCTTACAAGGAAAAATGAAAAAGGTCCAGCTAATCCTGATCGCGTTCGCGCTTGCCGGCTGTTCGACGAAATCTCCCGAGCAGCCGGCCAACACGGCGGAGACCACGTCCCCCGGTGAAGTAGTTGGCGTTGGCGGCATTGTCCGGCTCGATCCGGCGCTCGACGCACTCGTGCCCGCGTCGGCCAAGATTGAGAAACTTGCCGGCGGCTTCCAGTTTACGGAGGGTCCGCTTTGGTTCCCCGCCGGATATTTGTGGTTCAGCGACGTCGTGGGAAATGTGGTTCGGCAATGGTCGCCCGACGGCAAAGTGATCGAGATTCTACGTCCCGGCGGCGCGGACAAGAGCTACGGGCCCCCCGGATCTTTCATCGGACCCAATGGCATGATTCACGATAAGGACGACGCCGTCCTGCTATGCCAGCATGGCAACCGCCGCATCGCCAGGCTTTTGAAAGACCGACAAGTCTCGACTTACTTGGACCATTTCGAAGGCAAGCGCTTTAACAGCCCGAACGATCTGGTTTATAAGTCGGATGGGGCGCTCTACTTCACGGACCCGCCTTACGGACTGATTAAGCAGGATGAAGATCCGGCGAAAGAGATCAAGTTCAACGGTGTCTTTCGGTACGCGGATGGAAAGTTGCAGGCGGTTATCAAGGATCTGACAAGGCCCAACGGTATTGCTTTTTCGCCGGATGAGAAGATACTCTACATCTCGAATTCGGACGAAAAGCACAAGGTTTGGATGCGCTACGACGTGCAGCCGGATGGAAGGGTGGCGAATGGCAAAGTATTTTACGACGCCACGTCCGAAACGGAGAAAGGCCTGCCGGATGGAATGAAAGTGGACACCAACGGCAATTTGTATTGCGCCGGACCAGCCGGCATCTGGGTCTTCTCCCCCGATGGCAAGCACATCGGGACGATCAAGCCGGGCGAAGTTCCCGCGAATTGCAATTGGGGCGATGACGGGAAATCGCTCTATATTACGGCGGAAACCGGTCTCTACCGGATCAAGCTGGCGGCCGCGGGCATGAAAGCGAAATATTAATTAATAGGAGCGCACGACATTGAAACGGCGAACTTACTTACAGACGATGCTGGCCGGCGCGGCGGCCGGAATTCCGTCAGCATCGGCGGCGCAACAACCGATCCAACTGCACGTCGACCTCAACGTGGACCCGGCCAAGGAAAAGGAGATGCTGCACAATTTCCATACCATTTTCAAGCCCGCCGCGATGAAACAGGCCGGATACATCGACGTTAAGATGGAGAAGTTGCGGTCGGCGGTGATGGGCAGCGCGCCGGTCAACGTGAATTACCGGTTCGTGCTGACCTATGCCTCGGAAGAGCAGCGGAAAGTATGGGTGGAAACCGCCGTGCACAAGAAGGTCTGGCCGACCATCGAAAATACTTTGGTGAGCAAGGATTATCAAGTGTTGCTGTTCGACATAAAATAAATATGCTGACCCGCAGACACCTCCTCGCTTGTCTTCCTCCGCTCGCCGCGGGACTCTCCCAAGCGGCTAAGAAACCGGCTCGCACGGGACACTATATCGCTTACGTCGGAACGTACACCGGACCCGAGTGCAAGGGCATCCAAGCTTTCCGGTGGGATCCAGCGTCGGCAAAGGTCGACCAGTTAGGTCTGGTGGGCGAGATCGTGAATCCGTCTTTTGTCGCGATCCACCCAAATCGAAAGTATCTCTACAGCGTGAGCGAACTCGGCAACAACGGCGCGCTGAAAGGTTCGGCCTCAAGTTTTTCCATCGACTCCAAGACCGGTATGTTGAAGGCGCTCAACACCGTTCCCTCTCGCGGCGGAGGCTCCTGCCATCTGGTCGTGGATGCGACCGGACGAAATCTCCTGATCGCGAATTATGGCAGTGGCAGCGTTGCCTCGATTCGCGTGGAGCCGGACGGGCGATTGGGAGAGAGCACCGCTTTCGACCAGCACTCCGGGTCGGGCGCCGATAAGAAACGCCAGGAGGGGCCGCACGCCCACGCCGTGGTGCTCTCGCCGGATAACCGCTTCCTGTTCGTGCCGGATCTCGGCTTGGACAAGATTTTCATCTACCGCTTCGATGCGGATAAAGGCACGCTGGCCGCGAACGACCCGCCGTACGGGGTGGTTCCGCCCGGAGCCGGTCCGCGCCATTTTGCGTTTCATCCATCCGCTAAGTTCGCTTATTCGGTGAATGAGATGGGTTCATCGGTGACGGCGTTCCGGTACGATGCGAAAAAGGGCGGCTTGACACCGATCGAGACAGTCTCGACATTGCCGAAGGATTTCACGGGCGAGGACAATTCCGCGGAGATTGAAATCGACGCGGCCGGGAAATTTCTGTATGCATCGAATCGCGGCCATGACAGCATCACCGCCTTCGCGATCGACCGCGGCAAGGGTACGCTCGCGACCGTGCAGAACGTGTCCACCGAGGGCAAGGCGCCGCGCAATTTCCGGATCGATCCAACGGGGAATTACCTATTCGCCGAAGACCAGGATTCGAACAAGGTCGTATTGTTCAAGCGCGACAAAGGAAGTGGCCGGATGACTCCCGCTGGGCAGACGTTCGAAATAATCAAACCGGTGTGCATTCAGTTTCTGGCGGTTTAGAGCGATCAACGTAAAAAAGCCGGGATTGCAAAACCTGCAACCCGGCTTGAAAACGATGAGGATTTAGTAGAACCTACTCCACCAAACTCCCCTCGCCCAGATCCTCGCTCAGCCCGCCCGCGTACGTAATTCGCGCGTCTTCGTCGTAGACCGGGATCGATTCGAGCGGCTGCTCCTGCACCGGCTCTTCAATCACATCCTCGCCCGCAATCTTCACGTTGCGGTAGAACTCCATCCCGGTGCCCGCCGGAACCAGGCGGCCCATGATGACGTTCTCCTTCAACCCGCGCAGGTAATCCACCTTGCCGTTAATCGCGGCTTCGGTCAGCACCCTGGTCGTCTCCTGGAAAGAGGCCGCCGAGATGAACGAATCGGTTGAGAGCGATGCCTTCGTGATGCCCAGCAGAATCGCCTTGCCTTCAGCCGGACGCCCGCCCGCGTCCATCACGCGCTGGTTTTCGGCGCGAAACTTGAACTTATCCACCACTTCTTCAGGCAGGAACTCCGTGTCGCCAATGTCTTCGACGCGTACCCATCGCATCATCTGGCGCGAGATTACTTCCAGGTGCTTGTCGTTGATGTTGACGCCCTGCAGACGGTAAACCTCCTGGATCTCATTCACCAGATATTTCTGCAGTTCCTTCTCGCCGAGCACGGCCAGAATATCGTGCGGATTGCGCGGACCGTCCATTAAAGCGTCGCCCGCCTTGAGCTTCTCGCCTTCCTGCACGTTGATGTGAACGCCGCGCGGCAGCGAATATTCGCGCTCCTCGCCGTCCTCGCCCACCACGTAAATCTTGCGCTGGCCCTTGCTGACCTCGCCGTATTTGACGGTTCCGTTGATTTCCGCGATGATCGCCGTCTCGCGCGGTTTGCGCGCTTCGAACAGTTCGACCACGCGCGGCAGGCCGCCCGTGATGTCCTTCGTCTTGGTGGTCTCGCGAGGGATTTTCGCGAGCACGTCGGCCGCATGCACCACGTCTCCGTCGCGCACCATCAAGTGGGCATGGGTCGGCATGAGGTACTTCTTCTGATCGGCGCGAACCTGCCCTTCGGGCCGCACCTGAATCAACGGCTGCCGCTTCTCGTCCGGCGAGTCCGTAACCACGAGCTGCGACATGCCCGTGACTTCGTCCACCTGTTCGTTGAGCGTAAGCCCATCGATCAGATCCTTGAAGTGCACCGTACCCGAGACTTCGGTTAAGATCGAAAACGTATACGGGTCCCATTCGAGCAGGATCTGATTGGTTTTAACCGGGGCCCCATCGTTCACCGTAATCCGCGCGCCGTAGACCACCGGGTAGCGCTCCTTCGCGCTGCTTATCGTCCACCACAGCGATAATGCCGGTGCGGTTCATCGCGATCAGCTCGCCCTTTTCGTTCTTGACGGATTGAATCCCGAGGAACTTGGCGAAACCGTCCGACTTCGCATCTTGCGTGGACTGCTCCGAAATTCGCGAAGCCGTTCCGCCGATGTGAAACGTTCGCATGGTGAGCTGTGTTCCCGGCTCGCCGATCGATTGCGCGGCAATCACGCCGACCGCCTCGCCGCGCTCGACGAGACGCCCGGTAGCCAGATTGCGTCCGTAACACGCGACGCACACGCCGCGCTTCGATTCGCACGTCAACACCGAGCGGATCTTCACGCGCTCGATGCCGGAGGCGTGAATCTGGCCCGCGATCTCCTCGGTGATTTCCTGGTTCACTCCGACAATGACGTTGCCCTCGTAGTCGCGCTGATCTTCGAGCGCCACGCGGCCCACGATGCGGTCGCGCAAAGGCTCGATGATTTCGCCCGATTCGATGATCGGCTCGACGAAGATTCCTTCCGTCGTTCCGCAATCGTCTTCGGAAATGATGACGTCCTGCGAAACGTCGACCAGACGCCGCGTGAGATAGCCGGAATCCGCAGTCTTGAGCGCCGTATCGGCCAAGCCCTTGCGCGCGCCGTGCGTGGAGATGAAGTACTGCAGCACGTTGAGGCCTTCACGGAAATTCGCCGTGATCGGCGTTTCGATGATCTCGCCCGATGGTTTCGCCATCAATCCGCGCATGCCCGAAAGCTGGCGGATCTGCTGTTTCGATCCGCGCGCGCCCGAATCGGCCATGATGTAAATCGGATTCAGGTAACGGCCGGTGGCATCGTCCTCTTCCATAGCGGCGAACATTTCGTCGGAAACCTTTTCAGTCACCTTCGACCAGATTTCGATGATCTTGTTATAGCGTTCGCCGTGCGTGATCGCGCCATCTTGATACTGGCTTTCGACCGCGACCACTTCCTTCTCGGCCGCTTTCACCAAGCCCGCTTTTTCGGAGGGCACGACCATGTCGTCGATTCCTATTGAAATACCGGCGCGCGTGGCGTAGAGGAAGCCCAGATTCTTGATCTCGTCGAGCATCCCGACGGTGATCTGCAGCCCAAACTTCAGGTAGCAATAGGAAACCAATTGGCCGAGCCCCTTCTTCTTCAGAAGGCCGTTGATGAACGGCATGTCCTGCGGAAGATGATCGTTGAGAATCACCCGGCCGACGGTCGTTTGCATGTACTGCTTCACGAACTCGATCGGCTCGGTGTGCACGATGTTCTGGTTGTCGAAGGCCTTCACCAGATCGATGACCTTGCCGGTATAGCGCAGCTTGATGGGCGTGAGCGTCTCGACCTCGCCCATTTCGAGCGCGATCAGAACGTCGTCCATCGAAGCGAAAGTACGGCCTTCGCCTTTGCTGCCCGGGCGGGATTTCGTGAGGTAGTAGCAGCCCAGCACCATGTCCTGCGTGGGAACGGTGATGGGCGAGCCGTGCGCCGGCGATAGGATATTGTTCGAAGCGAGCATCAACGTCGAGGCTTCAATCTGCGCTTCGGGCGAAAGCGGAATGTGGACCGCCATCTGATCGCCGTCGAAATCGGCGTTGAACGCGGTGCAGACCAGCGGGTGAATTTTGATGGCCTTGCCTTCGACCAGCACCGGCTCGAACGCCTGGATACCCAAGCGGTGAAGGGTGGGAGCGCGGTTCAAAAGAATCGGATGATCCTTGATGACCTCTTCCAGAATGTCCCAGACCACCGGATCTTGCTGTTCCACAAGCTCTTTCGCCTGCTTGATGGTGGTGCAGTGGCCGCGCTGTTCGAGACGATGATAGATGAACGGCTTGAACAGTTCGAGCGCCATCTTCTTCGGCAGGCCGCACTGATTCAGTTTCAGTTCGGGGCCGACCACAATCACCGAGCGCCCCGAATAGTCCACGCGCTTGCCGAGCAGGTTCTGGCGGAACCGGCCCTGCTTGCCTTTCAATGTATCGGAGAGCGATTTCAGCGGGCGGTTATTCGCGCCCCGCAGGACGCGTCCGCGGCGCCCGTTGTCGAATAGCGCATCGACGGCTTCCTGCAGCATGCGCTTTTCATTGCGGACGATCACGTCCGGCGCGTGAAGCTCCATCAGCTTATTCAACCGGTTGTTGCGGTTGATGACGCGGCGGTAGAGATCGTTCAAATCCGACGTGGCGAACCGGCCGCCATCGAGCGGGACAAGAGGCCGCAACTCCGGCGGGATTACCGGGATGACATCGAGAATCATCCACTCCGGCTTGTTGCCGGACTTGCGGAACGATTCCACCACGCGCAGGCGCTTCGCGAATTTCAGCTTTTTCTGCTGCGAAGTTTCGGTGCGCATCCGCTCGCGAATGTCCTCGCTCAAGGATTCGACGTCGATCTTCTTCAGCAGTTCCTTGATCCCTTCGGCGCCCATCATCGCGACGAACTTGCCCGGGTTCTCCTGATCGAGCTGCCGTTTGCGCTCGTCGCTGATCACCTCGCCGAGCGTGAGGTCCGCGACCTCGCCGGGATCGACCACCACGAACGCTTCGAAATACAGCACGCGCTCGAGTTCTCGCAAGGTTATGTCGAGCAGATGGCCGATGCGGGACGGCAAGCCCTTGAAGAACCACACGTGCGAACATGGGCTCGCGAGTTCAATGTGGCCCAACCGCTCGCGGCGCACGCGCGCCAGAGTCACTTCAACGCCGCACTTATCGCAAATTACGCCGCGGTGCTTCATGCGCTTGTACTTGCCGCACAAGCACTCCCAATCGGTCACCGGGCCGAAGATACGCGCGCAGAACAGACCGTCGCGCTCCGGTTTGAAGGTTCGATAGTTGATCGTCTCCGGCTTGGTCACCTCGCCGTGGGACCAGCTACGGATCTTTTCGGGCGACGCAAGAGAGATGCGGATCGAATCGAAATCCGCGATTAAGTTAGCTCTATCGTAAGGTGAGGATCGCATTTAATCTCCAGATATCCAGTAACCCGTCAGTCCGCCGCGAGAGCGGTGTCGATGGCCTCGCGCGGTTTCTTCATCAATTCCACATCGAGACAAAGCGACTGCAATTCGCGAATCAAAACGTTGAACGATTCCGGCACGCCGGGCTCGATCGCCGCTTCGCCCTTCACGATCGCTTCGTAAATCTTGGCGCGCCCGTACACGTCGTCGGACTTCGCCGTCAAAAGCTCCTGCAGGATATAGGCCGCGCCATACGCTTCGAGCGCCCAGACCTCCATCTCGCCGAATCGTTGTCCGCCAAACTGCGCCTTGCCGCCCAACGGCTGCTGCGTGATGAGCGAATACGGCCCGATCGAGCGCGCGTGAATCTTGTCGTCGACCAAATGCGAAAGCTTCAGCATGTAGATGTATCCAACGGTCACGGGCTGTTCGAACTCCTGTCCGGTCATCCCGTCGTAAAGCTTCGTCTTGCCCGAGGTCGGCAAGCCCGCTTCGGTAAGCTGCTTCTTGATCTCGCGCTCGGTCGCGCCGTCAAACACGGGAGTCGCGTAATGCAGGCCCAGCGCCTGCGCCGCCCATCCCAGGTGCGTTTCCAAAATCTGTCCGACGTTCATGCGCGACGGAACGCCCAGGGGGTTGAGAACAATCTCGACCGGCGTGCCGTCCGGCAGATACGGCATGTCCTCCTCGGGAAGAATGCGCGCGATCACGCCCTTATTGCCGTGGCGCCCGGCCATCTTATCGCCCACGGAAAGCTTGCGCTTCATGGCGATATAAACCTTCACCAGCTTGATTACGCCGGGCGGGAGCTCATCGCCCTTGCGGAGCTTCGCGATCTTCTCGTCGGTAATCTTTTCAAGGACCGCGATTTGCCGCGACGTCATCTCTTCGATGTCGTCGATCTGCTCGTTGACGCGCACGTCGCGCTCTTTCAAGCGCATCCGCTTCAGGTCGCGCGAGCGAACCTCCTCGATCAGGTCGCGCGTGATAATCTTGCCTTTCTAGAGCAGCTTCTTGTTGGTCTTCTCGTCGTGCAGATCGACCGTGACTTCCTTGCCCTCGAGCAAGTTGCCGAGGCGCTTGGCGCGCTCGTCCGTCAGAATCCGGATCTCGTCCTTCAGGTTGCGCTGCAACCGATTGATCTGGTCGTCTTCGATGGCGCGGGCGCGCTCGTCCTTTTCCTGGCCCTTGCGGGAAAAGATTTTGCAATCGACCACCGTGCCTTCGATTCCAGGCGGGCAGTAGAGCGAAGCGTCCTTCACGTCGCCGGCTTTTTCGCCGAAAATCGCGCGGAGCAGTTTCTCTTCGGGCGTAAGTTGGGTCTCGCCTTTCGGCGTGACCTTACCGACCAGAATGTCGCCCGGCTTCACCGTGGCGCCGATTCGGATCACGCCGCTTTCGTCCAAATTGCGCAGGAACGAATCGGCGATGTTCGGAATATCGCGCGTGATCTCTTCGGGGCCAAGCTTGGTATCGCGCGACTCGATTTCAAACTCCTCGATGTGAATCGAGGTGTAGTAATCGTCCTTCACCATCTTTTCGCTGACCAGAATGGCGTCCTCGAAATTGCAGCCGCGCCAGGGCATGAACGCCACCAGCACGTTGCGGCCAAGCGCCAGTTCGCCCTGGTCGGTGCACGGTCCATCGGCCAAAACGGTGCCTTTGACGACACGCTGGCCCTGCCGCACGATCGGCTTCTGATTGATGCAGGTGTTCTGATTGGAGCGCTTGAACTTGGTGAGCTGGTAAATGTCCGCGCCCACTTCGCGCGAGAGCTGGCCTTCGTGCGAAGTGCCTTCCACGCGAACGATGATGCGCTCGGAATCGACTGAATCCACGATGCCCGGCCGCTTGCAGAGCACCACGGCTCCCGAATCGCGAGCGGTCACGAACTCCATGCCGGTGCCCACGTAAGGAGCGTCGGCGCGGAGCAGCGGAACCGCCTGGCGCTGCATGTTCGATCCCATCAGCGCGCGGTTGGCGTCGTCGTTTTCGAGGAATGGAATCAAGCTCGCCGCAACCGAGACAAGCTGTTTCGGGCTCACGTCGATGTACTCGATCTCTTCACGGCTTTTCAGGACGAAGTTGCCCGCCTGCCGCGCGTTGGCAAGCTCGGGAACGATGTAGTTTTTATCGTCCAACTCGACGTTCGCTTGCGCGACGATGTACTTGTCCTCTTCCCACGCCGAAAGATATTCGCAATGCGGCTCATACTCCGCTATCTGCTTCGGCTTCGACGAGCCGCCCAGATCTTTGTTCGCCTTCTCCATTTCGGCGCGCCGCAGCACGTCGCCCACTTTGAACGGCGTGTCGCCGGGGTTCAGCACCTTCACTTCATCGGTGACCGTTCCCTTGACGACCTTGCGGTATGGACTCTCGATAAACCCGTATTCATTGATCTGCGCGAAACAGGAGAGCGACGAGATCAGGCCGATGTTCGGGCCTTCCGGCGTTTCGATCGGGCAGATGCGGCCATAGTGCGTCGGATGAACGTCGCGCACTTCGAATCCCGCGCGTTCGCGGGAAAGGCCGCCCGGTCCAAGAGCCGAGAGCCGCCGCTTGTGCGTGATCTCGGATAGCGGGTTGGTCTGATCCATGAACTGCGAAAGCTGGCTCGATCCGAAGAATTCGCGGATCGCGGCCATGACAGGCTTGGCGTTGACCAGATCGTGCGGCATCGCCGTCGACATCTCCTGGTACACCGACATCTTTTCCTTGATTGCGCGCTCCATGCGCACCAAGCCAATGCGGAACTGATTTTCGAGCAGTTCGCCCACGGCGCGAACGCGGCGGTTGCCCAGGTGATCGATGTCGTCCACCGAGCCGATGCCGCGGCGCAGTTTCAGCAGGTAGCGGATGGTCGCGTAGAAATCGTCCGGCTGGAGCGTGCGGTCGGTGAGCGCGGTGGCGTCCGCCTTGTCGAAAAGCTTGATGTTGAACTTCATGCGGCCCACGCGCGAAAAATCGTACTTGCGGTGGTCGAAGAACATGCCCTGGAACAATTGGGTCGCCGTGTCGACCGTCGGCGGATCGCCGGGGCGCAGCTTGCGGTAGATTTCGATCAGCGAATCTTTTTCGGTCTTGACCGGGTCTTTGCGCAGAGTGGAGGAGATGACCGTGCCCACTTCGTCGCGCTCGGGAAAGAACACCTCGAAGCTTTCCATGCCGGATTCGCCCAGCCGCCCCGCGATGGTGGTCGTAAGCTCATGGTTCGCATCGACCAGGACTTCGCCGGTTTCCATATCGACGACATCGGCCGCGATGTAGGCGCCTTCGAGATCGTTTGGTGCGATTTCGACCTGAGTGATCTTCGCCTTCTGGATTTCCTTCATAAGCGAAGGCGTGATCTTCTTGCCCTGTCCTACGACGGTATCCCCGTTCTTCGCCGTGATCGCGTGCGAGAGCTTGAGGCCGATCAGGCTCTCGTCGACGTTCCAATAAAACTTGCTGTCTTTGATGTTGATCTTGGTGATGCGGTAGAACGTCCGTAGAATTTGTTCGTCGGTCTTGAGACCGAGGGCGCGCAGAAAAACGGAGCCATAGAATTTCCGTTTCCGGTCGATACGAACATAGAGGAGGTTCTTGATATCGTATTCGAACTCGACCCAACTGCCGCGATACGGGATAATCTTGCCGAGGAAGTAGCCTTGGGCCGGAACGCGCTCGAAGAA
>JBPCKZ010000249.1:0-30799 GCA_051003795.1 Bryobacteraceae bacterium
GACAGGAAAGCCGGGATCGTTTCACCCCAGCCTGCTAGACCAGACTAGGTGGAATGTGACCGGCGAGGAAAGCCCGACGGGGGTGAATGCGAGCTGTTCCCCCATCATCAAACATAAAGACGGGCGACTAAATTTGAACTACAGGCAAGTCTGTTCAAGAATTTTGTGTGGCGAAAAGGACCCTTTGTGAGACCAACGTTTCTGCGTCCCACTTGGCCGCCTAGGTGCGAGGATTTCGTAGGGACCAAGGTGGGCTCCCGGAGTCAAGGGCATGGGACTGGCCGACTCTACCCTACTGGGATTTGTCGTGGAGTGGATATCACGGAAATCCCACTAGAAAGCAAGTGCCCTGGCTGGGGCGTTCCGACCGAAAACGACGTTTTCGTCCCGAACCGATTCGTTGGTTACCGGACGGTCTCGATAGTAAAGTTCACAATTACGGGGGCAATAACGCTGACGGCGTCCGCGTTGACAAGCATCGGGCGGTACTTCCACCGCATAACAGCCTCTTTAGCGGCGTTCACAAGGAGAGGGTGGCCCCGAACCAGTTGAACACTCCTCACCGACCCGTCTTTCCCGATGAGTACGCTGAACTCAACCGAACCCTGAACCCGAGCGGTTCTCGCCAAAAGCGGATACTGGGGCTCTATGCCCTCTATTCGGCTCGCCGCCGCCGCTCCGGCACCGATTCGAACTGCTCCCTGCGTTTCGCTCTCGTCCCGCATCCTATATTCGGCGGGGACCTTGAACATCTTCTCGTCTGGCTCGCCGCGGCTCACCTGTGTGAGAGTGACTAACTGCGTTCCATGCTGGGGGTCCGTGTGTTTCAACGTGATGTTCATGTGCAGTTCGTCTGAATACCAATACTCGTCCGTAATTGTTATCGGCCGATTGTTCCCCGCCGCCCCTTCCGGAATCGTCCGAGACTGACGAAAACCGTGCACAATCAGGCCTTCAATGGAAGACACGCCCAAGTCGTCACGCTGAATCACGGGCCGAACGGGGAGCGAAACGGGTCGCGGCTGTTGTGGAGGCAGAGCGACAACGTTTGCCTGAAGTGTCTGAGGGATGAGCGTCGTCTGGATGCGTGTGGTTGGATCAAAGATCGTAATATCGCGGATACGACCCTGGCCGTTGTCGGACGGCGTCAGATAATAGCGATTCTCATTGTGCGTGCGGCCTTCCGAGTCGCGAGCAATCGTCGTCATCGTTATTGTAGTCACCGTGGTGCCATCCGCCAGCGTTTGAGTATTGTCCATCAATGTCGTTGCACTGAACGGAGCATGTGGAATCGCAGGGATGTTGACGACGGAAAACCAAGTGGATACCCCCACTGCGGCAAGGGGAACGTTCTGGCCATCGTTGGCTTGCTGGGCTGATATGGCGGGAGCGGTCAGCAAGACTGCAGCCCAGATATGAAAAGCGACGTGGCGAAACATTGGCATTACCTCTCACAGTATAGTGATCTTTTTGGACCAGGCGTTACACGGCCTTTTCGTACCCATGGCGGCGATTCGGATAGTTTGCGCCCCCGCAGGGGGCCGGCGCTTTGGGGGGAGCGGGTAACGGCGTGCCGGATAAGGCGGCACAAGAGGCTTGGCTTGCTTCCACGAAGGAACAGGCGTCCGGGGCCAACGAATGGTTCGTCAGCCGCGAGGATGGTGTAGTTTCAGCGAGCACCGTACGCGACGTGCCGCAAGGAGGCCCGACGTTACAGACAGGCCGGTTTATCGCGTATTCGTTCCGGCTTGATCGAGTTTTTAGCCGATGACCCAAACTTTTCCCACGTTGCACAAAGGACCCTTTGTGAAACTTCCGGCGAGCAGCCCGTGCCTGATCACCAGCTTCGTTTAGATTTCTCCGCCGTCTGACCAGTTGCAACTCGTGCATCGCATCCCGGCGTATTTATCGCCTCGCCGATCAGTTTGCTGCCAACATTCAAGCGTTTCTGCCTCACCGCATTCCCAATTCGATTTGTGGGCGTGTGCCGACCAAACGACAAGAGTCGGGTCTGTCGCTAATCGCGGCCCGTTGCCTTGGATCGCCGGGACCAACGTAACGTGAGCGGTTTCATCCGGACCATTGAAGGTAACAGCGATTCGGCTATCACGCTGCAAGTTGGAATGCTTTCGAGTGGTGGAAAGCGTATCGAACACCACTCCGAGCGCGTCCGTAGCCTCCAACACCGACCAGCGCCGACTGCGGGCCGCCGTCTGCACCGATAGTTGCGATGACGGCTAGTTTGTGCCGCCGCATGTACGCCAGCATTTCCGGTTTTCCGAACGGTTCCACCGCTCTACGTTAACAGGGTTTGAAGAACCGCAGCGGATGAGTCGAAAGGCTCGCCATGGGAGCCAAGTCGCCCCAAAACGGAAACGAGAAGTTCCGCGCGGCGTCGCCGTCCAATGGGTCGCGTTGGGCGATGGCGTTATCGATTTCAAAACCTTCCTTTCGCGTGCGCGGGAAATTTGTCCGCCCGTCTACGTCTATATCAAGCCAATTACCGGACGCCCGCCGGAAGTTCTGCCCTATTTGGAAGATAGCTTCTGGAAAACGCTTCCGCGCGCGCGATCGGCGGACCTGGCGCGCTTTCTGGCGTTGGCGAAGCGCGGGCATCCGTACGAAGGCCGGATGGTGGTCGAGGAGATCCCCGGCAAGCCTACCGAACCGGGGTACGCCGACGCTCTGCGATATCAGCAAAAAGCCGACATGGAGAAAAGTGTCGATTATGCCAAGCGGGTGCTTGATTTGGGCGTGAAATGGCGGGCGACGTAGTTCAGGGGATCATGATTACTCAGAGCCGGTTGAGTGCCTCGGCAGAAGATTTCCTCGCCCGAGCAGCCATTGCGGATCGAGCCGGCGCTTCACCTGCCGCATCGTTTCGATCTGCTCCGGCGAATACTGCAGCTCGAGCAGGTGCGTCTTGAGCTTTCCCAACCCGTGCTCGGCCGAAACCGTGCCGCCCAGCGCCACTGCCTTGCGCGCAAAATCGAGCATCAACTCCTTGGCGCGTCCGGATTCCCCGTCGTCGCGCGGCAGAATGTTCACATGCACGTGGGCATCGCCGATGTGGCCGAAGATGACGTATTGCCCTCGAAATTCCGCTTCTAGCCGCCGCCGGTAATAGGCCAGCATTTCCCCGTTCCGCTCGATTGGAACGGCATAATCGGAGCCCATCTTAAGGACCCCATTCCGCCGCACAATATCGTTGACCAACTCCGGCAAGGCGTGGCGAAACCGGCGGAACCGCTCGCGATCCGGCGCGCCCGAAGCGAACCAGGAGGCTTCGAGTAGGGCCCCGGCTTGTTCCAGACGGTCCGGCCAGATTTCCAGATCGGCGTCTCCTTCCTGCTCAAAAACCTCCTGTTCAAAAAGAAGTGCCGCTCCGCCTTCGGCGGGAACCTCGGGATAGCGGGAGCGCAATAACGCGAGCGATGGACCGTCGAAATATTCGATCATCCGCAACCCGGCAACGCTCCGCCAAGCCTCGACCGCCGCTAAGGACCGCTCCTCGCCGGAAAAGAAAACAACGCCCGCTAGCAGCGCTGCGGGCGCGGGGAGCAAGCGCAATTTCGCTTCGATCACGACTCCCAGGGTACCTTCCGAGCCGGTGAACAGGTCGATCCAATCCATCCCGGGCTGGAGCCTGTATCCGGCGGTGTGCTTGGTCGTGTTGGGCAGAGGCAGGCCGGGGACTTCGAAATCGATGCGGTCGCCCCGCCGCGCGTCGAGCACTTGTCCGTCGATCAGCGCCACTCGCAGGCGGAGCACGTAACGGCGCGTATCGCCATGGCGGAAGCTGCGCGATCCGCTGGCGTTGTTCGCGATGGTGCCACCGATCGCGGCCCAAGTTTCCGTGGGATCGGGCGGGTAAAACTGTCCCGTTCGCGCCGCCGCCGCGTGAAGATCCTTAAGTAACACGCCCGCGCCCGCTGTCGCGCTTCCATCGTGGATGTCGAGACGCGTGAATTTCTCGAGCGAGACCACCCACCCGCCTTGCGCGACACGGCCGCCGGTCAGCCCCGTACCGGCTCCGGCAATCGTTACGGGTATCGCTCCCGCGGATGCGTCCCGCAGGATTTCGACGAGTTCCGGCTCATCGCCGGGCGTGAAAATCCGGTCCGCCTCGCCGCGGAAGCCGGACGCGTCGATTAGGTAAGGCGAGCCGGTCAGATTTCCAAAATCACGGGCATGATCAGCGGCCGGCGCTGGCCGCCTTTCGCAATGTAGCGTTTCAAATCGGCCCGGATCTTCTCCTTCATCACGCCCCAATCCGTCTTCTCTTCGCTGCTCGAACTCTCCAGGGTCTTGGTTACGATTTGCCTCGCCGCATTCATGAAATCGGCGTTGTCTTCGGACGAAAAGCCCCTCGTGACAATCTCCGGAACCGCCTCGATCTTGCCGGTCAATTTGTTGATCGCGATAATCGGCAGCACGATGCCGTCTTCCGAAAGATGACGCCGGTCGCGGATCACCAGGTCGCCGACCACCTCATCGAGCGCCCCCGAATCGATGCAGATCCGGCCTACCGGGACTTTGCCCGCCTTGCGCGCGCCCTTCGCGTCGATGACCAGGCAATCGCCCGTCTCGAGCACGAACGATTCCTTCAACCCCGAATGCCGCAGGTGCTCGGCCAAGCGGGCATGTTTTGAAAGCTGCCGGTATTCCCCGTGGATCGGGACGAAGTACTTCGGGCGTACCAGGTTCAGCACCAGCCGCAATTCTTCCATGCTGCCGTGCCCCGACACGTGCAGCGGCGGATTGGTGGTGCCGTAGAGCACGTCGGCGCCGCGGCGGGAGAGATGGTCGACCATGCGGAAGATCGGTTTTTCGTTTCCCGGAATAATACGGGCGCTCAATACAACGGTGTCTCCCGTTTCGACCGAAATGTGTTTGTGATTATTGACCGCCACGCGCGAGAGCGCCGACATCGGCTCGCCCTGCGTACCGGAAATCAGCACCGCCACCTTTTGCGGATTCGCATTCATCACATCCTGCGGGCGGATCAGAATGCCATCGGGAATTTCCAGCAGCCCAAGATCGTGGGCGATCTCGGTGACGCTGATCATGCTGCGCCCCACGATGGCGACCTTGCGCCCGTACTCTTGCGCGATATCGAGAATCTGCTGCAAACGGTGAATCGACGAGCTGAAGCTGGAAATAATCAAGCGGCGCTCCGCCCGCCCGAAGATTTCTTCCAGCTTGGGACGCACGGCGCGCTCGGATTCGGAATAGCCCGGGCGATCCGCGTTGGTCGAGTCCGACATGAGCAGCAGCACGCCCCGCTTCCCGTAGTCGGCGAGCGTGTGAAGGTCGAACAATTCGTTATCGGTGGGAGTGGGATCGACTTTGTAATCGCCCGTGTGAATAATGACGCCTAGGGGCGTCGTGATGGCGAGCGCGACCGCGCTTACGATCGAATGCGTGACGTGAACGAATTCGATGTTAAAGGGCCCGATTTCGATTTTTTGCTTGGCCTTGATGGTTCGAAGATCGGGATCGTTTTCGAGATCGTGTTCTTCGAGACGGCGTTCCACCAGCGCCAGCGTGAAGGCCGTGCCGTAGACGGGAACGTTGAGTTCGCCCAGGAAAAAGGCAACGGCGCCGATATGATCCTCATGCCCGTGCGTCAGTATGAGCGCGCGAACGTGCTGGCGGTTATCTTTGAGAAATGCGAGGTCGGGGGTAACGAAGTCGACGCCCAACAGCTCGGCTTCGGGGAACGCCATTCCGCAGTCGATGACCAGGATGTCGTCGCCATAGCGGAGCGCCATGATGTTCATCCCGAACTCGCCGAGACCGCCGAGCGGTATTACTTGCAGCTTTTTATCCGTCATGTATTTTTTAGCGATATCCCGCAGCTTGCAGCTCGAACAGCTCGGCATAATGGCCGCCGCGATCCACCAGCTCGCGGTGCGTGCCTTGCTCTTCCACTTCGCCGTTCGCAAGCACCAGGATGCGGCCGGCCATCCGGACGGTCGAGAATCGATGCGAGATCAGCACGGACATTCGGTCGCGCGTCAAGTCCGCGAAGCGCAGGAACACTTCATATTCCGCGCGAGCGTCGAGCGTCGCCGTGGGCTCATCCAGAATCAGCAACTGCGCATCGCGCATATACGCCCGGGCCAATGCAATTTTCTGCCATTCGCCGCCCGAAAGATCGACACCCCCTTCAAACCGCCTACCCACAATCTGATCCAAACCTTTCGGAACGCGATCGATCACGTCGGATGCCAAGCTCTTGCGCGCCGCGCGCTCAATGCGGGTCCGGTCGCCCAAGTCGTCGATTTTGCCGAAACCGATATTCTCCCTGATCTCCAAATCGTAGCGCAGATAATCCTGGAAAATCACTCCGATCTCGCGCCGTAGGTCTTCAACGCTATACTCGCGCAGATCGATGCCATCCAGCAGAATGCGCCCGGCGGTGGGATCGTAGAGCCGGGCCAGCAGCTTCACGAGGGTGGTCTTCCCCGCCCCGTTTTGCCCGACCAGCGCTACTTTTTCCGACGGTTCCAACCGGAAATTGATGTTCTTCACGACCAGGCGATCGGCGCCGGGATACGCGAAACCGACGTTTTGAAACTCGAAACCAACGCGGATCGGGCGAGGCGCGGGCAGCGACTCGGGCGAAGACCGGATCGACGGTTTCATGTCGAAGAATTCGAAAAGATCCTGAAGGTAGAGCGCCTGCTCGGAGACATCGGAGAAACTCGAGAGAATCTTCTCGATGTATCCGCGCGAGCTCGCGAAAGCGCGGGTCAGAAACGTGAACGCGCCGAGCGACAGGCCGCCCGCGAGCGTTCGCGCCAGCACCACCGCGTACGCGCCGTAATAGCCGCCGGTCGAGAGTAGGTTGAGCAGCGATCCATAACCGGCGCGCCGGATGGCGAGCGACTGATTCTCGGCGAAGACCTTATCGGCGATTCCGCGATACCGCTCGGCCAAGTAATTTCCAAGTCCAAAGATCTTGACTTCCTTCGCGCTCTGGTTGCTCGCGCCCAACATGCGCAAATAGTCGAGCTCGCGGCGTTGCGGGGTCCACTTGTAAAGCACCGAGTAGGCGAGCGAGGTGAAGTGCGTTTCGCCCAGGAACGACGGGAGCACGGCGGCGACCAGCAGCACCAGCAGCCACGGCGAAAACACGATCAAGCCCACGGAAAGCGAGATCAGGCTGACCGTATCCTGGCCGATGTTCAGCAGAGCCGCGAGCAGCCCCAAGCGCCCCGTGGTCTGCCGTCGCGCGCGTTCGAGCTTGTCGTGGAAAACCGGGTCTTCGAAGGAAACCAGATCCAACTCGGAGGCGTGCCGCATCAGCCGGACGCTCACGTTGTTGATGAAGCGATCGCCCAGCAGGCTGTCGCCCAATGCGTTGAGGCGGCCCAGGACATCGCTGACGACGGCGAGCGCGAGCTCGATGGCGACCAGCTTCCAGATACGCCCCGGATCGCCATGTTTGGTGGTAACGATGGCCACGATGCCATCGATAATGAGCTTCGCAATCCACAGGGTCGCGAGCGGAATCAGCGCGCGAAAAAGGCGCAGGACAATGCTCGCCGTCACCAGCCCGGGGCTGGTTTCCCAAACCATTGTGAGCAAGGGCCGGATGTTCTTGAGCGAGGCCAGCCGGACGCGCCAGGAGGGACTTTCGGGCTCCCTCTTCGGCATGTGCGGATGCATTGGTGAAAGTTGATTGAGCCCGATCTTACGATGAACAGTGCGTGGGTATTACCCGCTGATCTAAATCTCTTTCAACAACCACTGCACCGACCTTCGCTGCACCTTCAGATATTCGGGATTCCAGAGAGCATGAATGGTATGTCCCACGGCAGTAAAAACGACTCTCCCCTTCCCGTAATCGTAAGCCCATCCGCCGATGGCTTTGGCCCCATACTTCTCGTACGTCAAGCCATCGACATTCTCGGATTCGAGCAGGATGTTCTTGCGGTCCTTATCGTACTCCACGTAATGCTGCTCATCGTTCACGATAAATTCGCGGACCCCTTGCGTGATCGGATGGCTCGCGTTCACCACCCGCACCTTGAACGGCCGCAGCGGAGGGTGCCCAATATAGGCGCCCCCCATCACCTCGCGATAGGTCTTCGACGATAGCGAAACATGGCTGTTGTTGTGAAGGGAGTAAAATCCGTTTCCGGCGTTAACGAAATCCTTGAGGGCGGCGGCCTGTTCTTCCTTGATCCACGTCTGAGGCTTGGGCTGGGCAAAATCCTTGTGGTTTTCGAGGTCCTGCTCGTACGCGGTGTACGCATCGGGGCCAAGGTAACCGTCGGGCCAAATCATGCCGTCGCGTAGGCAGAGAAAAACCTGGTAGTTCTTGAGCACGTCGCGCGAGAGCTGGTCATAGAGGGTAGTGTAATCCACCGTGACACCCAGCCCGACGAACATCCTTGTTAAGGCGACGCGGATGTAATCCGAGTTATGGTATCGGTCGCCGATGAGGGCGAGAACGCGTTTTCCTTGCGCCTGCGCGGACGCGAGGCTCAACAGACTGGCGCCGGCGGCAACGCCGCGCAAGAGATCTCGACGGGATAGCTGAATCGGCATATTGTTCTCCGAACGTCAGGTCGAAGCAACCAGCGATTCGCCGGAGCGCAACCGCGAGTACAACGACGACCCGAGCCAGATGCCAGGCGGAAAAATCACCAGCAGGGCGAATCCGTACCAATGCGGCGCGGTTTTCCAGAACATCGCCAGGGAAACCACGCCCATGAACTCGCCGAAGATTATAAGGCCCACGGTCGCGATTCGGGAACGGGTGCGCGCGATCCAGGCGCATAGATAGCCGCCAACAATGGAGTAAAGAAATCCCGTCAGCGAACTAATCGCGAAATAGGAGCGGGGAGGGGTCGTCATTGAGGCAAAGCCGGGAATGAGCGCCGCGCAAACTTGGTCGGTTAGCACCACCAGCACGCCAATGGCGACGTATCCCGCGGCAACGGCGCCGATAATTCTCCACATAAGAACCTCCGGTCTCAGCAAGTATACAGGATGACGCGTCCGTTCACTCGGCTATCTTGGTGGCACTCGCGCCGGCAACGGCCGTGCCGCTTAACTTTCGCAAATCGTAATACTGAATGCGGCAGTACAGGCAATGATAGAGGTGGCCACCCAGAAATTTCTGAAGCAGGCTCATGGGGGTTTTCAGCATTTTATCGATCTTATCCGGTTTCGACCTCGGACGAACGCGCATATTGCCGCAGTGGGGGCAGTGAGTATGGTGAGCGAAATAGAGCGCAAAATGGTGTGTCTTGCCGGTACGAAAGCTGCATTCTTTGCATTTATATATAGGGGCATATATCATCCGTTCCATGATATTCCTGGGGACTCTCACCAAGATCCCCCGGCACTTTTCGCAGCGTGGCATGTGCAACCCTATGCTATGTCACATTGCCAATACGTGACAACTCCGTCAAAATAGAATTTCCTCCGAAAGTTTCCTGCATAATGCTGAGACAGATCACCGTCCACGGGGCGCGTCAACACAATCTCAAGAACATCGACGTGGAGATTCCGCGCAACAGCCTGACCGTGATTACCGGGTTGAGCGGCTCGGGAAAGTCGTCATTGGCGTTCGACACCATCTATGCCGAGGGCCAGCGGCGATACGTCGAGACCCTCTCCACCTACGCGCGGCAGTTCTTGGATCAGATGGAGCGCCCCGACGTCGATTCCATCGAAGGACTCAGCCCCGCAATCTCGATTGAACAAAAAACCACCAGCCGCAGCCCGCGATCGACTGTGGGGACCATCACCGAGATTTACGATTATTTGCGGCTGCTCTACGCCTCGATCGGCATCCCCCATTGCCCGGTTTGCGGCAGCGAGATCTCGCTGCAAACCACGGAACAGATTCTGCAGCATGTGATGGCTTTGAAGCAGGGTGAGCGGATCATGGTGATGGCGCCGGTGGTCCGGGGCCGCAAAGGCGAGTACCGCAAAGAGCTGGAAAATCTAGCGCGGCAGGGGTTTGAACGGGCGCGAATCGATGGCGCGATCCGGACGCTGGATGACGAGATCCCGCTCGACCGGCGCAAGAATCACACTATCGAAGTGATTGTGGATCGCCTGATCGTGAAGGCCGGGATCGACAAGCGGCTCGAAGCGTCCATCGAAACGGCGACGAAACTGGCGAACGGCTTGGTGTTGGTCGCCGTGGTGGGCGGGGATGAACGGCTGTATTCACGCAAGCTCGCCTGCATGGAATGCGGGACCAGCGTGCCGCAACTCGAGCCGCGCTCGTTTTCTTTCAATAGTCCGTATGGCGCGTGCGAAACCTGCTCGGGACTCGGCAGCGAATACGTATTCGACGCCGCAAAAGTGATTATCGATCCATCCAAACCGTTGTTGGAGGGCGGGCTTGGGCCCGGCGCGGGCTCCGGCCCGATTCATCGGAAGCTGACCGACGCGGCCAAGCAATTTCGTATCAAGCTTTCGACGCCGTTTGAAAAATTCACGCCCAAAATCAAGCGGGTGTTGCTGGAAGGAGACGAAGTGTTTCCCGGCATCCTGCAATTGCTGCGCCGCAATTTCGAAGAGGCATCGGAGGGCTACCGCGATTGGCTGACCGAATACATGTCGCCGGTGATCTGCTCGGCCTGCAAGGGTAAGCGGCTTAAAGCCTCGAGTCTGGCGGTAAGGGTCAAGGCGCTCTCGATTGCGGACTTCACGGAAATGCCCATCTCTCGCGCGCTGTTGACTTCGCAATCGTGGAAATTCAACGATCGCGAAACGCAGATCGCCGGGCGGGTGGTGGATGAGATCCGGCGAAGGCTCGAATTCCTGCAGGCGGTTGGGCTGCATTATTTGAGCCTCGAACGTTCGGCCGCCACCATCTCCGGCGGTGAAGCGCAACGCATCCGGCTGGCGACGCAAATCGGATCGAAATTGCGCGGCGTGCTGTATGTGCTCGATGAGCCTTCGATCGGGCTGCATCCGCGCGACAACCAGCGGCTGCTCGAAACCCTGACGCAATTGCGGGACATGGGCAACACGGTTCTAGTGGTGGAGCACGATGCGGAAACCATCGAGCGCGCGGATTACGTGATCGATCTCGGACCGGGCGCCGGAAGATTGGGCGGCGAACTGGTCGCGCAAGGCACGCCCGAGGCGATTCGCCGCAATCCCGATTCGCTGACCGGAAAGTATCTTTCGGGCGCGGTCTCAATTCCCGTTCCGTCCGTCCGGCGGCGTTCAAACGGCAAGAAGCTGACCGTGACCGGGGCGAGCGAACACAATCTGGACAACGTCGATGTGGAAATTCCGCTAGGCGTCTTCACGGTGGTAACCGGCGTTTCGGGCAGCGGAAAATCGACGCTGATCAACGATATCGTTTACCGCGCCCTGGCGAAAGAGATTTACGGATCGCACGACGAGCCGGGCGCGCACGAATCGCTGACCGGCTTGCAGCATTTGGACAAAGCCATCCGCATCGATCAATCGCCGATCGGCCGCACGCCGCGATCAAATCCAGCCACCTACACCGGCCTGTTTACTCCGATTCGCGACTTGTATGCCATGCTGCCCGAATCGCGAGAGCGCGGGTACAAGGCCGGGCGATTCAGTTTCAACGTCAAAGGCGGGCGTTGCGAAGCGTGCCAGGGCGACGGGCTGAAGCGCATCGAAATGAACTTTCTGCCGGACGTGTATGTGACGTGCGACGTATGCCGCGGGCGCCGTTACAACTACGAAACTCTGCAGGTGAAATATAAGGGCAAGTCGATTGCGGACCTGCTCGAAATGACGGTTGAGGAAGCGCTGCCGATTCTCGAAAATATCCCGCAGATTCGACCCAAGCTGCAAACGCTGAACGACGTCGGCTTGGGGTATATTCATCTGGGGCAATCCTCGACCACGCTTTCGGGCGGCGAAGCACAGCGCATCAAGTTGGCGAAAGAACTGAGCAAGCGCCAGACGGGGCGGACGTTTTATCTGCTCGACGAGCCGACCACGGGCTTGCATTTCGACGACGTCCGCAAGCTGCTCGACGTGCTGCAGCGGCTGGTCGATCTAGGCAACACCGTGTTGGTGATCGAGCATAATCTGGACGTAATCAAGACGGCGGATTGGATTATCGATCTCGGTCCGGACGGCGGCGAGTACGGCGGCAAGATCGTCGCTTGCGGAACGCCCGAACAGATCCTGCGGTCGCGGAAAAGCTTCACGGCGGAAGCTTTGCGCAAGGTTTTGGGAGCGGGCCAGGCCGCGTGAGCGAAAGCAAGTACGGCGTCCGGCCGCTCGATCTCTCCGGGTTGAAAACCGTTTCGCTGAAGGATCGCGGCGGAAAAGTGATGGTCAAAGATTTCGCGTCCGTTTACTCGAAAGGCGGGGGCATTGGCGGTTGGCTCCATTCGCTCCCCCACATTCTCGCGGGCAACGGTTTTCGCGGCGTGGTGCAGGCCATCGCCCGGGCGCGCGTGCTGGGCAAGCCCGTCATTTGGGGACTCGGCGGGCATGTGATCAAGTGTGGTCTCGCGCCGGTGCTGATCGATTTGATGCAGCGCAATTTTGCGACGGCTTTCGCGATGAACGGGGCGGCGGCGATTCACGATTTCGAAATCGCGCTGGCCGGCTGCACCAGCGAGGATGTGGAGTCCGTGTTGCCCGACGGCCGCTTCGGGTCCGCGGAGGAGACTGGCCGCGAGATGAATCTGGCGATCCGGCGGGGCAACTCCGACGGCCTGGGTATTGGGGAAGCATACGGCCGCAGTCTTGAAACGCTTGCCGATTCTGAAACCGCAGCGCAAAGTTTGCTGCTGCAAGCGTACCGGCACGGCGCGCCCGTCACGGTGCATGTCGCGGTGGGAACCGACACGCCGCATACCCATCCGGCGATCGATCCCGCCGCGCTGGGGAGCGCGACCCATCGCGATTTCCGGCTATTCTGTTCGCTGGCGGCCGCGTTGAACGATGGTGGCGTTTACATCAATGCCGGATCGGCGGTGGTGATGCCGGAAGTGTTTCTGAAGGCGATCTCGGCCGTTCGGAATTTGGGCTATCCGCTCGGGGATTTCACGACCGTGAATATGGATTTCCTGCAGCACTACCGGCCCAAGGCGAATGTGGTGGAGCGGCCCCATTCGCAGTCCGGCGGTCGCGGATATTCTTTAACCGGGCATCACGAGATCATGGTTCCGCTGCTTGCCGCCGCGCTCATCGAGTGCGCGGAATGATCTCGGAAAGGCCATTCTGGCGCTACCCCGATCTATTGCTATTCTTCGGCTTGGCGCTGCCATGCATCTTAACCGGGATGCTGCTTACGAAGGCCGTGGCGGTGTTGTTTCATCTGAATTTGGATAAAGGGCTGCTGCTCATTCCGGGACAGTTCGTGGGGTACGGATTTCTTTTTATCGCGCTCTCTTGGATTTTGAAGCTGGAATATGGCCGGCCTTTTTGGCGTTCCCTGGGCTGGGTGCCATTTCCGCAATCGCTAGCGACGACGATTCTCTGCGGCGTGCTGTTGACGTTCGTGGTCGCCGCCGGCGGCATCTTGTTGCGGACGCCGGACGTGGATACGCCGTTGCGCGAACTGCTGGCAAAACGGAGTACGGCGATCCTGGTCGCGGTTTTCGGAACGACCGTCGGGCCGCTGTGCGAAGAGCTTGGCTTTCGCGGATTTCTACAGCCGTTGCTGGTTAGCACGTTCGGCGCGCTGCGCGGAATCATACTGGCTTCGCTCCCGTTTGGCTTGCTGCATGCCGCGCAAAACGCCTTTTCCTGGCGGCATGTTTTGCTCATAACGCTCGCGGGCATGGCCTTCGGCGCAATGCGCCATATTTCCGGATCGACCCGGGCCTCTACTTGGATGCATGCGGCTTACAACGCGACGATGTTCCTGGCGTTTTTCGCGCCGGAAAGGAAGCTGCCTGGATGATAACAATGTGGTAGAAACCATTCAGTGGATCGACGACGCCGTCGTAATGATCGACCAGACGCGCCTTCCCGCCGAAGAAGCTTACGTCACTTGCCGCACTTACCAGGAGATGGCGGATGCGATCCGCGCCATGGTGATTCGCGGCGCTCCGGCGATCGGTGTAGCGGCCGCGATGGGCGTGGCGCTTGGCGTTCAACAAGGCGCGGACTTCGAAACGGTTTGCGAGACGCTCGCGGCCACCCGCCCCACGGCTGTGAATCTGTTCTGGGCAATCGGGCGCATGCGGACCCTGCACGCATCGCTGCAAGGGCAGGCGCCGGACGCGATCGCCGCGCGCATGGTGGCCGAAGGGCAACAGATCCGTCTCGAAGATATCGCGATCAACAAAGCCATCGGCGCGCACGGGGCCGTTCTCGTGCCGGACGGCAAGACGGTTCTCACGCATTGCAATGCCGGAGCGTTGGCCACGGCCGGATACGGCACCGCGCTCGGCGTGATCCGCGCGGCGGTCGCGGCGGGCAAGACCATCGACGTGTTCGCCGATGAAACACGACCGTTCCTGCAAGGCGCGCGGTTGACCGTCTGGGAATTGCAGCGGGACAACATTCCGGCGACGTTGATCACCGACAATATGGCGGGGCATTTTCTGCGCTCGGGACGCATCGGATGCGTGATCGTGGGCGCGGACCGCATCGCGCGCAATGGCGACGTGGCGAACAAGATTGGCACGTATTCGGTGGCCGTGCTGGCGAAAGAAAACGGAATTCCGTTCTACGTCGCGGCTCCGGTTTCCACGCTCGATCTTTCCATGACCTCGGGCGACCGGATTGCGATCGAGCAGCGGCCATCGCGGGAAGTTACGCACGTTTTTGGGGTGCCTGTCGCCCCGGCGGGAACCGCGGTCATGAACCCGGCGTTCGATGTGACGCCGCATCGCTACGTTTCGGCTATCGTCACCGAGCGCGGGATCGCGCGCGCGCCATACACGGAATCGCTAGCGAAGCTCGCGTGCTAGTGGGCGTGTTAGCGTAAGCTCATGCGCCTCGGAATCGCCCTTTTTCTCTCCGCCATTTCGCTCCATGCGGCGGGCGAGCTTTCGAACCGGCGAGCGCCGGGGTTCTCGCTTCCCGGATCGGATTCGCAACAGCACGACACGCAGGATTACCGCGGGAAAGTGCTCCTTATCGAAACCATGCAGACCGGTTGCGAGCATTGCCGGAAATTGTCGGTGGTCCTCGAAGAAGCGGCGGCGAAGTACGGCGGCAAGGTGGCGATTTTATCCATCGTTACGATGCCCGATACCATGCAGAAGGTCAAGCAGTACATCGACCGGAACAACATTACGACGCCCATCCTTTTCGATTGCGGACAAGTGATGGCTTCCTACTTGAAGATCACGCCCGCGAATCCCACGGTGCACTTTCCCCATGTGTTCCTCATCGATCCGGACGGCGCGATCCGCAACGACTTCGGCTACGAAGCGGCAACGGAACAGATGTTCGAAAGCAAAACGCTGTTTGGGGAGATTGAAAAGCTGCTTAAAACGCGGTAGACGTCAATGAATCAAAGCGGATTGAACCGTTTTCGCTATGATAATCGGATACTTTTCGTTGGGATAGGGCGGCGTTTGCGCGTGATCTAACTCTATTCCAGTACTCAGGCGCATTCTCCATACTGCTTGAAAGACTATTTCAGGCTGGCGGCCCGCGAATGCAATGGTAATTTTCGGGCGCCAGTTTACGTTCTGCAAGGCGGCGCCGTGAAAGCCGGCTGAACGAGTGATCATCGCCGTAAGCCTAAAGCCGTTTGGTGTACACGCCAGGGCGGTCTTGACTTCAGGCGAATCCATGGAGCCTAGAATGGGACCGTGGGCTACTATCGTCACGGGTTTTCCACCGCCGCGTGAAGGGGTCGCCGACGTCTCTTCCGCCAGTAACTCTATCGTTTCCGGTACAACATCGAGACGACCGTCTGCCTGCGGTTCCACCGAGACGCCGATTGAGCGCACTTCCATCCCCACGCACGTCTTGACGATTGATTGCGCGTTCGCGGGGCTCGCTAACAGAACCGCAACACCAATAACAGCCAGTCCTATGGCGCCAGGCACATCCTCCATTATAAGCCGGCGATCACGTTGACCGCGCTCATGGCGTTGCCGTGATTATTACGGTAGTGCTGTTAGTGCTTGTGCCATTGCCGACTGTTAGCGTGATCGCGTAATTCCCAGGGACGTCAGCCACGAACATCGACGTGGGGGTGGTCTCATAGAACAGCCTCGTTGCCGTACCAGGAGGACGCGAGGTAAACTTCCAATCGTATGTCAGCGTCCCGGCACCGCTCAGGTTTGTCGATGTGCTTCCATCGAGCGTGACAAGACTGCCTACTTTCACGGTCTGGTTCGAGCCGGCGTTTGCGGTAACTGGCGCCGCCGTGGTCTGGAATGTCCATTGCAGCTTGGTGAGATCGAGCGGAACCGTAGGATCCGTCAGAATCGTGAACGTGTTGCCGCTGGTAACCTGACTGTTGGCCGGCACGGGTGCGAACATCAGGCTGCCTTGTCCTGGAACTACCCGAACGCTAAACGGGTCCAGGCTCGTCAGCGTGGCCGTAACCGAGCCGAAGGCGTTGCCCGGGTTTATGAGGTCCGCGCGGTACGTGATGAACGACTGTTTTCCAGCCGCTGCCTGCCGGCTCACGATCTGGTAATTGGTAATCGAAGGCCCCGCCAACGCAGCTGTTGATACGCCATTGACCGCGGTAACACCCAAGCCGTTGTATTGATAGTTGGTAATCTCGTTCACGCTGGTAACGGTAATGCCGCCAGTTCCGCTGCCGGGATCGACTGGCTGGAAACTATTTATGGCGGCAATCCCTCCAGATGTTCCATTGTAGGTATCGGTCCAACTAAAGCCGATGCCTGTGTCGATAACCGAAGCACCTGGAAGCGCCCCCATAATTCCTACAAGATGCGTGGTGAAAGCCAGATTGCTGCCAACGGGCGCTGTCAAGCCGGAACAACCGGCGCCGCTGCCGCCGGGCAAACAGGGGTCCGCGGGGGCATCGAAGAACGAAAGCGTGGTGGCCGTTTCATTAAAAGCTAAGGACAGTGGATTAGACGCCGGGGTGAAGAGATTGTAGTAGACGGGCAACTGAACGGCGTTAGGCGGGTTCTGGTAGGCATAACCGTTAGGGGGCGGATCGTTGAAAGGAGGAGGTGCAACCAAACTAACCGTGCTGCCGGCGGCAAAGAAAGGGCTCGGTGCGGGCAACATGGTGATTGTCTGCTGCCAATCGAAATTGATGAAGCCGCAGAGCTTTGCCGCTTGCGGGATGGTATAGCCAAGATTTGGGGTAAAAGTGGCGCTTATCTGAGTACTACCGCCCGGCGGCTTCGAGACTGAGTTATTGATAATCGACGAGCAGGCGATCGCGCCGCTAAGGGAATTTTCCAGCGAAAAGTACGCGGTCCCGCCTTTAGCGGCGATGGGTGTAATGAAGTTTACCGTACCCGATGTTCCACTGGGGTTGATGCCGGTGAAGTAAGCGTTCGGGCCTCCGTAACCGCTGCTATCGAGCCCATTGCCCGGGAGACCAAAGAAAACAACGCCGTCTCCGTCGAATCCGAAAATGTTGGCGATCGAAGTCAACGCAATGGAAACGACCGCCAAGCTGCTATTATTAACGACCCCGACCAGCGCATCGTCGATGCCATCATAAGGGCCTTGTCCAGTAGTGGAAATGGATACACCGCTATCGGTAACCGTTAGGACTGTAACGCAAGTGGTATCGGCCCCGACCGCCGGACACTGAGCGTTGGCGGGAAGCCCGGAAATCGCGAGAGCGCCAAGAAATAACATTACGGAATTCAAACCCGCGCGCAATGACTCACAAAACATTTAGCGTTCTCCTTTAAGGGAAGGTTATATCTAAGGCTCATTCCTAACGCATGTCAAGAGAATTCGCAATTTCCACGCAATTGCGCGGATTTTTCCACGATAGAATCGAAGTTCCCGATGCAACTTGAGAAAGTGTACGAGCCCCAACGGTTTGAGCCGTACTGGGCGCAGTGGTGGATCGATTCCGGCGTGTTCCACGCGTCCGCGAAAGACAGCCGTCCGGTATTTTCGCTCGTCATCCCTCCGCCCAACGTAACCGGTTCGCTGCACATGGGGCACATGCTCGAGCACGCCGAAATCGATGCCACCGTCCGCTGGCATCGCATGCGAGGCGACAACACGCTCTGGCTACCCGGGACGGATCACGCCGGAATCGCCACCCAAATGGTGGTGGAGCGTAAGCTGCAATCCGAGGGCATCGACCGCCGCCAAATCGGCCGCGAAGAGTTCGTCAAGCGCGTTTGGGAATGGAAAACGGAATCGGGCGATACCATCAAGCGCCAGATGATCCGCATGGGCGCGAGCTGCGATTGGAGCCGCGAACGGTTCACCCTCGATGCGGGTCTCTCCCGCGCGGTCCGTGAAGTGTTTGTCAGCCTTTTCGAGAAAGGCTTGCTCTATCGCGGCGAATACATGGTCAACTGGTGCCCGCGGTGCCAGACCGCCATTTCCGATCTCGAAGTGACTCATCGGGAAACCGCCGGACACATGTGGCACATTCGATATCCGGTAATCGGTTCGGACCGCACGCTGACGGTTGCGACAACGCGGCCGGAGACCATGCTCGGCGACACCGCTGTTGCCGTGAACGCGAAAGATGCGCGCTACACGGATCTGCACGGATTGACCGTTCGCCTTCCGCTGATGGAGCGGGCGATTCCGATCATCCTGGACGATATTGCCGATCCGGAATTCGGGACCGGCGTCGTCAAGATCACGCCCGCTCACGATCTCAACGATTTCGAAGCGGGCAAGCGGCACAATCTGGAACGCATTCAGGTGATCGATAGCAACGCCCGGATGACCCCCGCGGCCGGAGCGTATCAAGGTCTGGACCGCTTCGAGGCTCGCAAACGCGTGGTCGAAGATCTGGACAAGCTGAACCTTATCGAGAAGATTCAAGATTACCCGTTGGGCGTGGCCCAGTGCACCCGCTGCCAGACCAATGTGGAGCCGCTCATCTCGACGCAATGGTTTGTGCGCATCAAGCCGCTGGCGGAAAAAGCGATTCAGGCGGTCGAGACCAAACAGGTCGAGATTATTCCCGAAAGCTGGAGCAAGACCTACTTCGAATGGATGTACAACATCCGCGATTGGGTGATTTCGCGGCAGCTCTGGTGGGGCCATCGCATACCCGCGTGGTATTGCCAGACGTGCGGCGAGATCGTTGTGGCCCGCGAAGATCCCACCAAATGCCCTCGCTGCGGCGGGAAAGATCTCAAGCAGGATCCCGACGTGCTCGATACATGGTTCAGCTCGGGCCTGTGGCCGTTTTCGACGCTGGGCTGGCCCGACAAGACCGAGGATCTCGCGACGTTTTACCCGACAACCCTGCTCATCACGGGCTTCGACATCCTGTTCTTTTGGGTCGCGCGCATGATCATGCTGGGCATCGAGTTCATGGGCGAGGCGCCCTTCAAACAGGTTTACATTCATGGGCTGGTGCGCGATGCCGAACGGCAGAAAATGTCGAAAACGCGCGGGAATACGATCGATCCGCTAATCGTGAACGAACAGTATGGGACCGACGCGGTGCGCATGGCTTTGTTGACGGCCGCCACGCCCGGAAGCGATATCGTTTTTACCCAGGAGCGCATGGAAAGCGCGCGTGCCTTCGCGAACAAGATTTGGAATGCCGCGCGGTTCCTGTTCATGAACATGGAGCGCAGCGGCGTGGAGCCATGCATTCCGAAAATGCCGGAACATGGCGAACTCGAGGACCGCTGGATCTTCAGCCGCTTGAATACCTGCGCGGAGCAGATGAACCGCGCGATCGGACAGTATCGCTATCACGAAGCCGCGCAGGCCGTCTGGCACTTCTTCTGGCATGATTTCTGCGACTGGTATATCGAACTGAAGAAACTGCGTTTCCGGGAAAATTCCGGGTTAAACGCCGATTGGGAAAATATTCTGGCCGCATTTGAAGCGGCGCTGCGGTTATTGCATCCGGTGATGCCCTTTCTCACGGAGGAATTGTGGCAGAGGCTTGCGGCGGGGAATCGCGACCGTCCCCAATCGATCGCGCTCGCGCCGTTTCCGCAATTCGATCCAGCGCTGGCGGATGAGGCGGCCGAACGGGATATCGAACATCTGCAAGAAATAATTACCGCCGTGCGCCAGTTTCGGATTCAGCGCAAATTGAATCCCAAGTCGCCGCTGGCCGCGACTCTGTCGTTCCCCACGTCGCGCCTCTACATGGCGGAGTTACGCGATGCCATGCAAAAGCTCGGCAATGTAGTCTTGAGAATTATTGAGGATGCCGGGCTTTCGCCCGTCGAGTACAAATTAGAGATCGAGGACTCCCCCCGCGAGTTTAGCGAGAAAGAGCGCGAGCGGATCGAAAAGAACATAGCGAATTCCGAGCGGCAGCTCGCGGACGAGACGTTTTTGTCGCGGGCGCCGGAAAAGGTAGTGGAATCCATTCGCCAAAAGCTGGGCGAGTACCAGGCCCAACTGGCCACGTTCAAGAAAGATGATTGACGAAATTCTCGAGGCAGTCGAGCGAGCGCTCGAAGAAGACATCGGCTCGGGAGACATCACATCCCAAGCGTGCGTACCCGAAAACCGGGAGGCCACCGGAATTTTTCTGGCGCGGGAAAACCAGATAATCGCCGGTACCGGCGTGCTTCCGCTCATCTATGGAATTCGCGGCGGCGTCGATCGACTCGACGTCCATAAGCACGATGGGGATCGTGCCGCGGACGGGGAAACGATTGCCGTCGTGAAAGGCCGGGCGCGCACGCTGCTCGAATGCGAGCGCGTTGCGTTGAATTTCTTGCAGCGGCTCAGCGGAGTCGCGACGCTCGCGCGCCAGTATGCCGATCGCGTAGCCGGGACGAACTGCAAAGTTCTCGATACTCGAAAGACCACTCCCGGGCTGCGCCGCCTCGAAAAGATGGCCGCGGCCGCGGGCGGAGTCACGAATCATCGCATGGGCCTATTCGATGCGATTCTTATCAAAAACAATCACATCGCCGCCGCCGGCGGCGTCCGCAACGCGCTTGAAAACTTGCGCGCAAACGCGCGGACTGCCGGACTGCCGGTCGAAATCGAAGTTCGAACCAAAGAGGAGCTGATCGAAGCTCTCGATTGCGGCGCAACCAGCCTGCTTCTCGACAACCTCACTCCCGCGGAAGCCGCCGCGCGGATCCGCTTTATCGCGGGACGCGCCACGGTGGAATTGTCCGGCGGCATCACGCTCGAATCCGTGCGCGCGTACGCGGAAACGGGAGCGGATTTTGTCTCCGCCGGCGCCATCACGCATTCCGCGCGGGCCATGGATATCAGCTTCCGCCTCGAACTGGCCTGATGCCTCTCGCCAGGCGGATCGTTCGATTCGACCGCGTGGGCTCGACAATGGTGGAAGCCGCGCGGCTTGCCGCCGAGGGTTGTCCGCCCGGCACCGTGGTGGTCGCCGACGAGCAGACCGCCGGGCAAGGAAGACATGGGCATTCGTGGCACTCCGAGCCGGGCTCCGGCCTTTACGTTTCAATCGTTCTGGACGCGCCTCTCGATCCCGTTCTGACTCTCGCCTTGGGGTTGGCGGCGGGCGAGGCCATTGCGCGCGAAACCGACATCCGCTGCGATCTTCGATGGCCGAACGACGTGATGATCGGCGACAAGAAAGTGGCCGGGATTCTGGTGCAGCTCGCGGGCGCGACGGCAATCGCCGGAATCGGAATCAATGTGAATCACCAGGTCTTGCCGCCGAAGCTTTCGCGCGAAGCCACGTCGTTGAGCATTGAGACGCGGCGGCGGCACGATCCGGAATCGCTTCTCGCGGAACTACTGCGATCGGTCGATAGCTTCTGTGGCATGTTGCGGGACGGCGGGAAAGCGTCGATTCTGCGGCAGTTTTCGCAGGCATCCAGCTATGCCAACGGGAAGCGGGTGACGGTTCGGATGGGTAACCGCGTGGTGGAGGGCGTAACCGCGGGTCTCGACGATTCCGGTTTTCTGCGATTGCAAAAGGAAGACGGGACAGTGGAACTAATCATCGCGGGCGGAGTTCGGCCCAGGCTGTAATTGATGGGATACAATCACCATCGCGAGGACTTGAGTTGACTCCACAACACCTATCGCGGCGGGCGTTTTTGGGCGCCGGCGCCGTCGCGCCTTTGTTGACATCCTTTCGCCGCCTTGCCGCCGCCGCGCAAAAGCAGCTCAAGATCGGCGACGTCCGCACGATGACCATACAGGGTCCTTCCCGCACTTATCTGCTGGTAAAGGTTATTGCCGGCGATGGCACTTACGGGATCGCGGAAGCGTACGGGACGCCGGGCGTCGGGGTCAAAGAGCAGATCCTCTCGATGAAGCCGGGATTGATCGGGAAAGATCCGCTCGAAATCGACACGATTTATACATTCCTCGACGAGCGCGTGAAGGACCTCAGCGGCACGCGCACGGATGGTTCGGCGCACAACTTCATGCGAGCCGCGAGCGGCGTTGAGATGGCCCTTTGGGATCTGGCGGGCAAAGCGCTCGGCGTGCCCGCGTCCACGCTGCTCGGAGGCCGGTTCCGCCAGAAGGTTCGCGTTTACGATCACGCCGCGCCGGGCAACATGCTGGACAAGGCGTCGTGCCGCGAATGGGCGCGGAAGATCAAGGCCGATCCGGCTGGTTTCACGGCGCATAAGTTTGGATTCCCTCATACCAATCCAAATATCGACAAGGCGCGCGATGCCTCCAATCGCGTGCTCACCACGAGGGAGCTGATCCAGATCCGGCAAGGTTTTGAGAACTGCCGCGAGGCGCTTGGGTGGGATCACGACATCATGGTCCACTGCCACTGGGAGTACGATCTGCGGACCGCAATCCAAATCGCCGAAGCGGTCGAGCCGATTAAGCCGTTATGGTTCGAAGACCCTCTTCAGGTGGAATACTCGAACGCGTGGAAGCGGCTATGCCAAAGCGTGCACGTACCGGTGTGCACGGGCGAAAATCTCGCGCGGCGGCAAGGCTTCAAGGATTTTATCGTCGAGCACGGGTGCGATATCCTGCACCCCGACCTGCGCAATAGTGGAGGATTTCTTGAGACCAAGAAGACCGCCGACATGGCCGACGTGTTCGGCATTCCGATGGCAAACCACAACACCGGCAGCCAGTTGAACACTTGGGCGACATGCCAGTGGGCGTCGTCCGTTCGCGATTACATGACGTGCGAGACGATCACGGGTCAGGGCGGGTGGATGGATGAGCTGTTACTGCTCGACGGGCCATATATCCGGGACGGGTTCGTGAGCGTGACGGATCGGCCGGGGTTAGGCGTGGAATTAAATCCGGATGTTGCAAAGGCTCATTTGGCGGCGGGGGAGACTTGGTGGGGCTAAGGGCTTGGGGCAATTTTGGCGATCCGGTACCGGGGACTCCAGTTGCCGGAAGCGGGTTAAATTAATGAGGGCGGCGCATGGTGGACGAATCGAAAAACGAGGGTGTGGCCGCAGCCATGCAGCAAATTAATCGGGCATGGCTTCAGGGTTGCGTGGAAGACATGGCACTCATGGTTCACCCAGGAATAGTCATGGTTTTTCCCGGGTTCACGGCGCGGACCGCGGGACGCGAAGATTTTCTTGCCGCGTTCCGCGATTTCCGCCGCAACGCCACGATTCATGAATTCCGGGAGCAGGATCGCCAGATCGACGTCGTGGGTGACACGGCCGTGGTCAATTTCAAGTATGAGATGATCTACGACCGATCCGGGAAACGTTACCGTGCAACGGGCCGCGATCTATGGGTGTTTCAGAAACCGGGTGAAGCGTGGCTCGCGGTCTGGCGGACGATGCTCGAACTGGAGGAGAACGCCGCCTAGTTCACCCTCTCCGCGAAACATTTTCCGTTTCCGGCGAGTACTTCGCCCGCACTAGAAAACAATAGGCCGCGATTCCCAGATCAAAAAACACCAAATCGCCTGCATCGGAGCGCGGTAATCGCCGGTTCGCTGAACGAGCCATCCGGTAATAAGCGGCGCAACGATGCCGGGGATGTTGGCCGCGCAGTTCTGGATGCCGGCAATGCTGCCAATCGCCCCGCCGGGCATCAACGTTTGGGTAAGCGCCCAATAGTTGGCCGTCGCCAATCCAAGGCCAGTCAGCGAAAAAACGGCGAAGAATAGCGCGACCGAAGTGGAATCGGAAAGCGCTCCGAATACTTCGGTCGATGCAATCAAAAAGCCGGCGATCACGAACCCGCGCCGGACGCGAACGGCGTCGTTACCGCGCTCAATGAGCCGGTCCGCCGCCCATCCCGCCAGAGGCGCCACAATCGCAATTCCTCCGAAACTGAAAAATGTATAGAGGCTCATCGAGCTTAGCGCCAAGTGACGCCTCTCGACGAAATAAGCGGGCATCCACGTCATGCAGAAATACACAAAATACATGTAACAGAAAGTGCCAATGATGGTTCCCCAGATAATCGGGTTGCTCATGATCCGACCAAAGGAAAGACGGGCCGCGGAGGCGTGAGCGGAGGCGAGCTCCAGTTGTCGGTCGTCGTTACGAACAAGGCCAAGCCAGGGCGCCAGCCAAAGCAGAGACCCGAGGCCCAGCACGAAGAACATGACGTGCCAGCCGTACGCGCTTATGAGAACCGCGGCGATGGGTATGCCGATGGCGGGTCCGATCTTGCTGCCGGTCATGAACAGACCCACCGCCAGGCCGCGTTGCCTTTCCGGAAAATGAAAGCGAATCCAGCGCAGGCTTGCGGGCTGCCCCACCGATTCGAAAACGCCAAGCAACACGCGCAAAATGAACAACTGCGAGAACGTCCCGGCGAACCCCGTGACGGCGGAAATCAGGCTCCATGCGATGAAACCGAGCGCGTACGGATTCTTCACGCCGTAGCGGTCCACGAGCAAGCCTGCGGGGATTTGGAGGAACGCGTACGACCAGAAGAAGGCGGAGTTCAACAGGCCGCGATTCGCGTCGCTGAGGTGAAACAGGCTCTTAAACTCCGGCATGACGACCGCGACGGAGAGATTGACGCGAGCCACGTAGGCGATCACCGAGCCAAGACTGAGGATGGCGATAATCGTCCAGAGCCGGGCGGCCGGTTGGCTGGTGGCCTTAACCGCCACGGGCAAGTTCGCCGCAATCGGCTTCAAATCAGCACGGGTCGCTTGGCCGCGCGCGGAATCGGCTCATTTTGCGCACCCTCACACCACGTAGGGCTTGCGGTAATCGCGCGTAATGAGCTTGTTCGCCTCCGGATCGTTGGCGAACTTCGGTCCGGGTGTCAAGGTCAGCTTGCGGCCGGTGCGATAACTGATATTGGCCAAGTGGCAGAGCGACGCGCTGGGGTAAGCGTTTGCAATGTCATCGTGCAGGTCTTTGTAATTCCGCGACCTGCATGCCGCGAGGAAGTTCTGCATGTGCAGCTTGGTCGTGTCGCTTCCGGGACCCTTTTCGGGCCTTCTGTCCATTACCACTTCGTTGCTCTCGCCCTTGAAAGCCTGGAATCCCTGATCGCTCATGGCGGCCCAACCCTCGGTACCGTAAAAAAAATTGCCGATCATGATGTTCAGAGGCGGCCCGACATGGGGAGCGGTTGCCAGGGGGGCTGGAGAAGATGGCGGCGCCGCTGCTCCGGCGGCCGGCGGTCCTGGACGCCGTTGCACGGGAACGCCTTCGCCGCCGGTCAACAAGCCGCGAACTTCAAACACGATTTCCCGTCCGCCGTAATCGTAGCTGGCCAGTAGAGTGTTGGGAGTCTCCTGATCGTCGTCGTACGCGTACTTGCCGCCTTGCGCGAATGCCGTGTTGGGCCATTGAGGGTCGCCCAATCCCCAGCGGCAGACGCCCATCTCATGAACGCCCTGGTTGCCGATATCGCCGTTGCCGGTGTCCCAAAACCAGTGCCAGTTGTATTTGAACCGCAGCGCATTGAAGGGCCGCATCGGCGCGGGCCCGCGGAACAGGTCCCAGTTCACGCCCGGCGGCGTCGGGCTGTCCGGCTTGTGTCCGATGGACGCGCGCCGCTTGAAGCAGAGTCCTTTCGCGAGATAGATGTTGCCGATAAGGCCGCCGTGCAGCGCATCCATGGCTGTCATCTTGAACGGCGTGCTGCGGTGTTGCGACCCGATCTGTAGCATCCGGTTGGTCTCGCGAGCGGTCTGCAGCATTTTTTGACCTTCGTAGATGTTGTAACAGGCGGGCTTCTCGCCGTACACGTCTTTGCCGGCCTTCATCGCCCAGATGGCCGCGAGCGCATGCCAGTGGTTGGGCGTGGCGATCGAGACAGCTTCGATGCCGGGGTCGGCGAACGCTTCGCGCATGTCCTCGAATTCCTTGGCTTTTTCACCGGTATTTTTCTGAAGAGTGCCTTCGGCCCGTTCGCGAGCGGCCTGATCTATGTCGCAGATGCCCGCGACCCGAACCTCGGGCAGCTTCGAGTAAACGCTCAGGTGGTTCGACCCGCGGCCGCCGAGGCCCACGACCGCGATGTTGATTCTGTCATTGGCGCCCCAGACGCGCGCGGCGGCTGCCGCCGTGGCGGCGCCAAGGAAAAATCTTCGGGAAGTGTCTTCGGACATAGCTTATGGAATTCCTTTACCGGGAGATAGTATATCAATGCGGAAAGGCGGCTTTCCTCAAGAATGAAAGGAGCTTATGCTCAAGAACGTGCGTCACAAACGGCGCCGGCTTTCGTCGTCAGCCATTACGGCGAACAACTGGAACCGGCCATCTCCAGCGACGTAAGATTGAGCCTATCGTCACCCGGCTTTCGAATCAGAAAGCCTTTTGCCTTCACCTTATGAGCGCTGAAGCGATCAGGCTGGAAGTTGGAGGCGTCCAATATGCGGAAGCTATGCCGGCCAAGCGGCTCAAGTCCCGCGGCCTTCAATTCTTCGGCTGTCGACTTAGTAGGATTCCGGGTTCTGACCGGTTCGCTCGCGCGGCTCACCACCCACTCGCCGCTCGAATCTCTTACGAGACAGCCGACCACCTGCACCAGCGAGAAATCCGGCACCGGCTCAGGCCCCCCTTGCCGCTCAATCGCTATGCGGGCGAGCGAATCGGGCGTTAGCTCTTCCTTGCCCGGAGGAAAGCCGTTGACTCGCAGAATGTAAGCGAGGATTTCGACATATACGCTTCGATCCAGGCTCCCGGGAGCCTTGGGCGGCATCGTCTTCAGGCGAGTAAACAGACTACTCAAGTTGTCCTCGCGCCACTGTTCCATGAACCGCGCGCCCCGAAGCACGCTCCCGAAGCCGCTGAGATCCTCCTTATGGCATCCGCCGCACTCACTCCGGTAAGCGGCCTCGCCGCGCGAGGCCTGAGCTTCCGAAAACACACCGCTCCAGACCGTTTTCCGATCCTGTCCGCTTAGAAAAAGCGCGCAGATAAAGAAGTAGGCGGCTGTTAGGCCCAGAGACCCACCACCGGTTTCCCCTTCACCAACTCGCGCGGCTGATTCAGGCTATTGAGAACTTCCATATCGGGATCGATACCCAGCGCGTAATATACCGTCGCGAGCAGATCGTTCGGATGTACCGGCTTATCCTTCGGAGACGACGCGGTCTGATCGGATTCGCCGTACTGCGCGCCAGCCCCAATGCCGCATCCGGCCACAATGCCGCTGTAGCAATAGGGCCAGTGATCGCGGCCGTCGGGAGCGTTTGAATTGCCCGACGTGCTCACGCCGACGCGGGGAGAACGGCCGAACTCGCCGATCGCCACGACAAGCGTATCTTTCAACATGCCGCGCTGCGACATGTCTTCGAGCAGCGCGGAAAGCCCTCGATCCAGAATCGGGCAGTGAAGATTTTTGAGCGGCCCGAAATTGGCCGCGTGCGTATCCCAGGAATCCACTTCCGGATTTCCGTTTGCCACCGCGGGCCAGTTCATCTGGACGAAGCGCGTGCCCGCTTCAATCAGCCGCCGCGAGAGCAGCATGCCTTGCCCGAAAGTAGTTCGCCCATAGCGCTCGCGCACTGTGTCCGGCTCTTTGCTCAGGTCGAACGCGTTGCGGGCCTTGCCGGAGAGCACCAGGTCGAACGCCTTGCCGTAGTATTCGTCGATGGCGTAATCGTTGAGCGCTTTTTCGAGGTCCGGCATCGAGCCATTGATTCCTTTGAGCAGCGCGAAACGCTCTTTCAAGCGTTCGGGCGTGACTTCCTTGCGTAGCGTGAGGTCGTCCAATTTGATCGGCTTGTTCGGATCTTGATAGAGGCGGTACGGGTCGTAAGCCTTGCCGAGAAATCCTGCCGCGCCGCCCTTGCCGATAACGCTCGATTCTTGCAAGGGGCGCGGGAGTTCAACGAAGGGCAGCACCGGCTCGGTCGGCGGACGCATCTTCGAGATGTGACTGCCGGCTGTCGGAAAATCCGCGGGCGAAGGCGGCTCGAGTTGTCCCGAGGGCGACACTTTATCCGGAGGGTAGCCCGTCAGCATCTGATAAATGGCCGCCGTGTGATTGAACAGGCCGTTCGGCGTGTAGCTCATGGAACGGATGAGCGTGCATTTATCCAATTGCTGGGCCATCATCGGCATGGTTTCGCTGATCTGCGTGCCGGGAATTTTGGTTTTGATGGGCTTGAATTCGCCGCGAATATTCGCGGGCGCGTCGGGTTTGGGGTCCCAGATATCGATGTGGCTCGGCCCCCCTTGCAGGAACACCATGATGACCGACTTCGCGGTGTCAAAGCCGCGGCTGCCCGCGAGCTTGTTGATGCTGGCGGCCTGCGCCTTCTGCCATCCGAAAAAGTTGGCGAGGTTCAGACCCAGCATTCCGACCGAACCCACGCGCAGCAGTTCGCGGCGCGTCGGCCCTTCGCATGTCATGCAGCTTCGTCCTGGAATGGATAACATCGATTTTGCTCCTACCGGTTGTACAAAAATGACTTGCTGTTGACTAACGCCCAGAGTAAGTCCTGAGCGCGCGCCGCCCGGCCCTCGCCGCCGCGCAAATAAGTGATGCCCTTGTCGAGTTCCACGGGTGTTGGCAGGCGGCTCAACGTCGAAAGATACATCTCCTCGATCCGCGGCTTATCCGCCGCGCCGTTCTCAAGAGCCTTTGCGAGCCGTCCTTTGGGATCGCCAATGGCATCCGAAATAGTCGTTCCATTTACTAAGTTGAGCGCTTGCGGCAGGCTCAAATCGGTCTTGCGCTCGCATTCGCAAGCCGATTCGCGTTGAGGCCGTCCAAACAGGTCGAGGAATCCGTCCTTGCCGGCGTGCGGATCGGGCAGCGCTTCGGCCGATGTGTCCGGCGGGATCTCCGGGAAATCCGGCCGGCTACCTGTCGCGAGCGTCAATGCATCCATTAATTGCTCCGCGTTCAACCGCCGCGGCACGGCGTGGGAAAAGTTGATCTTGTCGGTCGCATTCCATTCATTCGTCGCGATGCTTGCCTGATAAGTTCGCGAGTTCGCGATCGTACGGATGAGGTACTTCAGATCGTAGTCGCGATCTTTGAAGTCCTTGGTCAGAGCGTTCAGCAGAGCTTCGTTGCTGGGAGGGTTCGACGCGCGGATATCGTCCACGGGATCGATGATTCCCTTCCCCAGAAAGTAGCTCCACATGCGGTTCGCCATCGCTTTGGCGAAGAACGGATTGTCCTTCGAGGTAATCCATTCCGCGAGCGCCTGGCGGCGGTTCGCGCCGTCCGGCAGAGCAACCGGCGCGATGCTGGCGGTCGTCGCGGCCACCAGAAACTTCGGTTTCATCACGCGTTCGTCTTTCGGATGTTTCACGTCGAAATCGTCGCGCTTATCGTAGACGATTTCTTCGCCGCTCTCAAAGCCGGCGCGCAGCCCAACAGTCGAGAAGAAGGAAGTCATCTCGTAATACTGGTTCTGCGTCCAGCGCTCGAACGGATGATCGTGGCATTGGGTGCAAACCATTCGCACGCCAAGGAAAACTTGCGTTGTCTTCTCCATGGTCGGCTTGGGTTCGCGCGTAACTCGGAAATAGTTCGCGGCCGGGTTATCGTAGGAGCTGCCGCTGCTGGTCAGCAGTTCGCGGACAAACTGGTCGTAGTGCTTATTGCTCGCGACGGAATCGCGAATCCATTCGCGGAACTCCCAAGCGCCTTTGTCGCCGATGTACTTGCGGTTATTTTGCAGCAGGTCGCCCCACTTCAGGGTCCAGTGATCGACAAACGACGGGCGAGCCATCAGATTGTCGATTACCTTCGCGCGCTTATTGCGCGAGGCATCGACGAGAAATGCGCGAACTTCGTCAGGCGTCGGAAGCTGCCCGGTCAAGTCTTCGGAAACACGCCGCAGGAAGGTCGCGTCATCCACCGCCGGCGAAGGCTGAATTCGCAGCCGCTGCAGCTTGGCGTCGATTAGTCGATCGATATAGTTAACTTCTGGAAGCGGCTTCCATGCAAATCCCGGCTTGGGATTGAGCACGGTTACCGGTACCGTGGCAAATTTGCCCTCGTAGCGGACCAGCATGGTCGCTTCGCCGATGCGCTCGCCCTTCACCACCGCGTCCGCACTTACATCCGCCGTGTCCGGGATGTTACTCGCGATCACAGCTTCCCTGGTAACGTCGCGAACCCCTCCATCCAGGTAATGGGCGATGACTTTCAGCGCCTGCGTGGTGCCCGGCTTCGCAAGTTCCACGTCGGCCGGCTGCATTTCAACTTTATCGACTTTGTCTTTCGCCGGATCGCCGAAAGGCACGCCTTGCGCGATCCAGTCGTAAATGGTCTTGTAATATTTCGAGCCGGTCTCGATACGCAGTCCGCCGCCATGCGGGATTTGCTGGGCTGGCTTGGCCAGCATCAAGCTGCGCCCCGGATCGGACCGGTTGAAACGGCGTCCCGAGAGATCGTAGAGCAACGCCTGGTA
>JBPCKZ010000250.1:0-21810 GCA_051003795.1 Bryobacteraceae bacterium
AAAAAGCTCATGATGTTGTCCCTCGGCCTTGGCCTTTCGGCCGTTTCCTCTTCGGTCGCTACACCTCAGGATATGACTACGACTACCGACGACACCAAGATGGCAAAGAAAAAAAACAAAAAAAAGAAAAAGGCCGACACGACCACGACCACCGACAAAAAGATGTAATTTTGCCGTTCCGGTTCGCCGCGCGGCGATCGTCCTTTGATACCCGCGCGGCGGCCTCTTTATCCTTCCTTTCCTCGCTTCCGCTTTCCTTCTCAGGCTTGCGATAACTTCGAAGGGTGAATATCTCCGTCAAAGGCGAATACGCGCTTCATGCCATCTTCGATTTGGCTTCCCATCCTCCCGGCGTTCCCGTCAAAATTTCCGAAATCGCCCGGCGTCGGAATATTCCTCAAAAATTTTTGGAACTGATTCTAGCCAGCCTGAAGCAGGGCGGCTTTGTTGAATCGCGCCGCGGGTCTGAAGGCGGGTATTTGTTGGCCAAATCCCCGGATGCGATTTCCGTTGGCGATATCTTGCGCTACATAGAAGGACGGCAGGATGAAAGATGGCGGCATCGCCGCGAAACCACTTCGCCATTCACTGAAATCTGGGAACGCGTGGACCGGGCCGTCTCTGAAGTAATCGATTCAACGACATTCGCGGTTTTGATCCGGGATTGGGCGGAGAAGGGAAGCCGGTTTGTACCGAATTGGGATATTTGAGTTTTATACGGCATCCCTATACGGTATATTGGTTTCATGCCCCTTGCTAAAAAGCTGCGAAAAATAACGGTGATGCTTCCGGAAGAACTAGTCGCGCGCGCGACCGAAGCTTCCGGCGAAGGGATTACTCCGACGATACGGAAAGGATTGGAGAAAATCGTAATTGCTCACGCTTGCGAGGAGCTTCTTAAACTGCGTGGGACCTACAAGTTCTCTCTCGATATCGACGAGCTTCGGGAGGATTAAGAGCTGATCTGCGCCGATTCGAACACTTGGATTGCTTTCTTTGCAAACATACCCGGAGCCGATGTCGACGCCCTTCGCGAAAACTTGATCAATTCAGCGACGGTTATGTCGCCAATCGTCCTTTCTGAATTGTTCAGCGACCCAAACTTCCCCGCCTCGTACCGATCAAGGCTCACGTCGCTTCAATTACTCGAAATCCATGAGGGATTCTGGGAACGGTCCGGAATTTTACGCGCCAGCCTGATCAAGCGGCGCTTAAAGGCAAAACTAGCCGACACGTTGATCGCCCAGCTTTGCATCGACCATAGGGTCTCGCTTGTCACTCGGGATCGCGATTTCACTCACTTCGCGAGATACGCCGGACTGAAGCTCGCGGGAACCAATCCTAGCGCGCGCTCGGACTAATCTGTTTCGATCTGCTGTCGCGATTCAGAACAATCGCCGGAATTGCCGCCCCGGCCGCGATACCCACGCCGGCAATCACCGCCGTGCTCTTGCTCATTCCCAGAATCCTGGCTTTTGCAGGCGGCATTTCGGAGCCACCGATCGCTCCGCACCGTTGAGACGACTGGTCGAATTTCAAGACTTGAACCACCTGCGACGCGCCTTCGGTTGGACTGGAATTGGGCACAAAGTTTCCGAGCACCTCTACCTTTGAGCCGACCGCTCCGTCCAAGCCTCCGCCCCGTAGTTCCGCGGTCACGTTCGAGGTTTCGTCTTTCAGACTATAGCGACCCCCCGACTTCATAAGGCAGCCTTTCAGGTGGGACGGAGCGGCCGCTCCCGCCTCCGCTTCGTTTGTGAATTCGAGTGATTTGCCTGGCGTAAGGCTGGCCACGATTACGCCGTCGCGAGTGGCCACTTGGATAATTCCGCCGATCGCGGCAACTCGCACCCGCTCTCCAACATCGATGGAAACACGCGCGGAAGCAGACCCCTTCGCGGGCCCGATTTTTAAAGAGAGCGCCTCGATCCAGTAACCACGCCCCGTTTCAACCTGGCCGATGCCATTCTCAAGCTCCAGATAATCCCTATGAAAGACCCCTCGCGAGGATGCGCCCAACCGCAACCGCGTCCCGTCCGTAAGCGTAATCCGCGATGGGTTGCCGGAAGTCTCAATCGTATTCCCGTCGAACACTGTCGCATTCCCTGGGACGGCTTGCCGGTCCAGAGTGAACGTTCCGTTCGCGATTGCCAGCCCGATGGGCGGGGCCGCGGCATACTCCGGCGCGACCGCGAGAATCGTCAACAGTAGAGTTCGTTTATGCCACACACTCTATACATCGGCGGTAGCGGGACCTTTCTTGAGGGCGGCAAGATACGAAATTATCGAATTTTCAGCGAGTAAGGCGCGAGCCGCAGCATGCCGCCCCTCATCCAGAGCTTCAGTTCGGGCGAGTCCAGCAAAGGCCTCGCGCTTGGGCCGAAAAATCCGGCAATGCGGGCGTCAAATTCCGCTTCCGGGCTTTGCGTATTAAACATCAGGTCAAAAAGGCTGCGTCGGGGCGGATATGTGATCAGATTCACCCGCTCGCCCGGCGGCACCCTGGCCTTTTGCTTGACTAGCTCAACGGCGCGATCGAGACCGCCCAATTCATCAACCAGCCCGCGGGCCTTGGCTTGATCCCCCATCCAAACGCGCCCTTGCGCCAGGGGTTCGATGTCCTGAAAGCGGCGTTTGCGCGCATCCGCCACCTTGGTCACGAACGCGCGGTAATCCTCGTCGATGCCCTCGCGAAGCTTACGGCGGCCCTCGTCGCTCAGTGGCTGATAATCCGAATCGATCCTCGCGAAACGCCCTCGCGACAACGTATCCTTGTCGATTCCGAGCTTGTCGTATAACCCGTGCAGATTCGGCTTGCCGAAAACCACTCCAATCGATCCCGTCAGAGTGCCGGGATAGGCCACTATGGGGTCCCCCGTCATTGCCATGTAATAGCCGCCCGAGGCGGCGGCGTCCGACATGGAAATTACCAGCGGTTTTTTCTTGCTGAGCTGGTTCATTTCGCGCCAGATGTCGTCCGAAGCGGAAACCTCCCCGCCCGGCGAATCGATGCGCACAATCACCCCCTTGATGGACGAGTCGTTGCCGACCCGCTTCAGCAGCTTGTCGAACTGCTCCGATTGGATGCCGCTGGTATCGGAATCGCTCTCCGGATCGCCCCGCGTGATCGCGCCATCGCCGATTACGAACGCGATCCGCTGCTTTCCGCCGAGACCTACCGCCGAGAGCGGCACGCGCAGGTAGTCCCGAACCGACACTTTGCGAATCGCGGTATCCTTCAGCGCCTTCGTGAGCTCGCCGAACATCTCGTCTTCAAATCGGAGTTCGTCCACCAAACCTTTAGCCAGCGCCTGGGGAGAAATAAACGGACCGTCGTCGATAATGGCGCGAACCTCATCGGGCGTCTTCTTCCGGCCTTCCGCGATTCGCTGAACGACGTTGCCATAGAGATCGTCCAGGACGCTGTTGTAAACTTCCGCCGTCTCCGGGCTCATCGACGTGCGCGTGAACATGTCGCCAAAATCCTTGTATTTGCCGGCGTGCTCCACGTCCACCGAGACGCCAAGCTTGTCCAGCGTGTGCTTGAAGTACATCAACTCGAGCCGCATGCCTTTCAGGTCGAGCAGGTCTTCGGGCGGCATGTAGATGCGACTTGCGGCCGTGGCCAGATAGTACTCGCGGGTCCCGGGACTTTTCAGGTACGCATAGAGCGGCTTACCGGATTTTTTGAATTGCTCCAGATCGGCGCGGAATTCCTGCAGCTTGCCCCAGCCGATGCTGAGTCCGCGAGGCTCCAGGACAATGGCTTTGATGCGCGAATCCACCGCCGCCTTGCGAAGCATGCTCCAGACATTTTCGACGGTCAGCGGAGTCTTGCCTTGGAGGAAGGGTATAGGAAACTCGATGGGGGGGCGCTCCGGAAGATCGCCTTCGAGGCGCAGTATCAGGGTTGAGCCATCCGCGATGGCCGCCGGCCTTTCTTTCATGCGGGCGATGGCGAAAACGGCGATCACGATAACGACAATGGCGAGGATGCCGCCGGTAAGCACTCCAATCAAGAATTTGGCCACGCGGTGATGCTCCTTAATTTTCGAAGGTAGCACGGCCTAAAGATTTCCCGACTCGCCGCCGAAGGATAAGTGCGCTTAGTTAGCCCATGCCCCAAAAAGCCAGCTTCCATCCGCAGCGCCTGCTGCCCTGCACTTCGCTATTCGCGATCGCCCTGCTCGCGTGCCCTTTCGTGATGACGGCATCCGCCCCAGCCGGGCAAGACTTGCAGTTGCCGATGTTCTTCGTCGAGAACCGCGGACAGATGGACGCTCGCGTCCGCTTTCTCATGAAGCGGTCCGGACTTACGGCTTTTTTCCTGGACGGCGAGATTCTGCTATCCATTTCGGACAGATCCTTGCCCATTCGCCTGGTTGGCGCGAATGCCCAAGCTCCCATCGAAGGCGGCGAACTGGTTTCCGGCAAGGCCAATTTTTTTGTGGGGAACTCGCCTGAGAAATGGCGCACGGATCTGCCGCTCCACGGTTCGATCGTGTATCGCGGCAGTTGGCCCGGAATCGACGTGGTCTATTCTTCGACGGGGCGGAAACTGAAGTCCGAGTTCCTGGTGTCGGCGGGCGCCGATCCCTCGCCGATCCGCTGGAATTATGGACCTGCGGCGACGGCCCGCGTTCGTCCCGATGGTTCGCTCGCGATTCAAGTGAATGGCGACGAACTCCGCGAAGACGCGCCCGAGGTCTTTCAGGATAGGGCCGGAAAGCGCGCGCCGGTTGACGGAGCGTTTCGCATATTCGCCAATGGCGACGTTGGCTTCGAGTTGGGTTCTTACGATCGCGCTCTGCCCCTGACGATCGATCCTGTGATCACCTACAGTACCTTCGTGGGGGGCACGGGCCAGGACAGCGCGACAGCCGTTGCTTCGGATTTATCCGGTAACCCGGTGATTGCCGGATTTACGACCTCTACGGACTTTCCGGTCCTCAATGCCGCTAAATCGCGAAACGCGGGCGGCGTGGATGCCTTTGTAGCGAAGATGTCGGCGTATGGCAATCAGGTGGTTTACTGCACCTATCTCGGCGGTAGCGGGGACGATCGCGCCTTCGGCGTTGCGGTCGACCGCGCCGGCAACGCATACGTCACGGGGTGGACGGCATCGACGAACTTCCCGGTAACCGGCCCTTTCCAAGCCAAACTGGCCGGGGGCCGCGACGCATTTGTCGCCAAGTTGAATCCCACGGGTAATACCCTGCTCTATAGCACCTATCTGGGCGGCTCGGATTACGATTCGGGCAACGCGATCGCGGTGGATGCCGCGGGCAGCGCGTACGTCACCGGCGACACTTCGTCCCTCAACTTCCCCGTGCTGGGAGCTTTTCAAGCGGCGAAAGGCGGTCAGCAGGACGCTTTTGTCGCCAAACTGAATCCGGCGGGCAATGCACTCAGCTACGGCACTTACCTCGGCCGGACCAGCGACGATCATGGCGCCGGAATAGCGGTCGATTCCCTTGGGAACGCCTATATCACCGGCGGAACGTTTTCGAAAAATTTTCCGGTCGCTAATCCGGTTCAGGGCGCGACCGGCGGCAATCAGGATGCATTTGTCACGAAATTGGGCCCGAGCGGAAAATCGTTAGTTTACAGCACGTATCTTGGGGGCAGCGGCGGAACGCCAGGGCTTCCCGAGTCCGGGAACGGCATTGCCGTCGATTCCATCGGAAGCGCCTATGTCGCCGGCGTGACCAGTTCGCCCAACTTCCCCACCACGAGGGGCGCTTTTAAAACCGGGAGCGGGGGCGGCAACACGGACGGATTTGTCTCGAAACTGAGCCCCGCCGGCAACACGTTGGCGTACAGTACGTATTTTGGCGGAAGTAGTGTCGATGCCATCAATGCCATTGCGCTGGACGTGGCCGGAAACGCCTATCTGGCGGGGAGCACGGCCTCTCTCGATTTCCCCACCGCGCGGGCGTATCAGAGCGGGAATCGCGGATCTTACAACGCGTTCATCGCGAAGATGAATTCTTCGGGATCGGGATTGATCTACAGCAGTTATCTGGGCGGCACGAATTCGGACTCCGCGAATGGCATCGCGGTCGATTATCTAGGCAACGCTCTACTGTGCGGCGTGGCTTCCTCATCGGACTTTCCAGCGTTGGCCGCCGAGCGCGGCATGTCCAACGCCTTCATAGCCAAAGTTGTCTCCGGGTGGCTGCCGGTCGTGGTCCATAACGGATATTGGGCCGTCGATTACCTCCACAACTCCGGCTTCGACGGCCAGAACTATACCTCGGGCTGGCTGAGCTTCGGCGCCGCGGGCGACATCCCCGTGGGCGGCGATTGGAGCGGAACGGGATCTTCCAAAGCCGGCGTCTTTCGCAACGGCGTGTGGTATCTGGACTGGAATGGGAATGGCAAGTGGGACGACGTCGCTGGAGGCGATAAGACATTCACGTTTGGACAGGCCGGAGACATCCCGGTCGTCGGCGATTGGGACGGCACCGGGACAGTGAAAGCGGGGTACTACCGCAATGGCGTATTTACGCTCGATCTCAGCGGACATCTGCAAGGAAAGCCGACCGGCAAGAGCGATCTCACCTTCAGCTTCGGGAATCCGGGCGATCAACCGGTGGTCGGGGATTGGAATAATTCGGGGACGACAAAAGTCGGCGTGTTCCGCAACGGCCTCTGGTTCCTGGACACTACCGGAGCCATGATCCTCGACTACCGCGCCCATACGTTCACTTACGGGCAGGCGGGAGACGTTCCGGTTGTGGGGGATTGGGACGGTTCCGGATCGCAAAGACCGGGAGTGTTTCGCGGCGGACTTTGGATTCTCGACTACAACGGAAATTTCCAGATGGACGCCATTGGAACGGCGGATCTAGGCGTCTACTTCGGCGCTCCGGGATATTTCCCGATGCTCGCAAAGTGAGCGACACACAATCACTACACACATCACTACACAGCGCGATTACGGAGCTTGCCGATCTTTTCGATCTCCAGCTCCATGACATCGCCCCGCTTTACCCAGCGGTCGAGCTCCAGGCCGCATCCGGCGCCCACCGTGCCGGAGCCAATCAAATCTCCCGGCACGATCTCATCGTCGCGGGTGAGAAATTCGATCATCTGGGCAAAAGTCCAGTGAATGCTTCGGGAGTTTCCTTCCGACCAGATCTCGCCATTGACGCGGGCCGTCATGGCGAGGTTATAGGGATCGCCAACCTCGTCCGGCGTGATTAGATAGGGGCCGATGGCAGTCGCCCAATCCTTTCCCTTTGCCGGTCCTAGCCGCACCTTCATCTCCCGGCGCTGAATATCGCGGGCGCTGAAGTCGTTCATCACGGTGTAGCCGGCGATATGCTTGTGCGCTTCACCGGCGGGGATGTTGCGTCCGGCTTCTCCGATCACGGCGGCCAATTCCAGCTCGTAATCGAATTTCTCGGTGAACGACGGCCAGCGAACGTCTTGATCGGTTCCGAGTATATGGTGATGCCCGCTCTTGTAATAGACGGGCATCTCGTACCATTCCTGGGGCATCGGTTCGCCACGTTTTTCGAAGGCCGCCTTTACGTGCGATTCGAATGCGTAGAAATCGCGAACCGAAGCGGGATTCGGCAAAGGGGCGAGCAGCCGAGCTTCACCACGACCGCAACCGGGCGCATAAAGCAAAGTTTCGCCATTCAGCCCGGGCCCCTCGGCCGCAACCGCCGCCTCGATCGCTTGCACGGCGCGCGCCATGGCTCCCGCCTGGAGAAATTCAAGCATGTTGGCGGGCAACAATACGTCCGCAACCTTCTGCGGCCGCCTCTCGCCTTGCCCGGCGAGATAGGCGGCGTAGGCAAAGTTCAGATCCACGATTCCACCGGCGGTTACCGCTCCGAGCCGCCGGTGCCGGCCCAACTGCGTATGCACTTCGAAAGTGCAGAGCTTCACAGGTTGCCGCGGAGCGCCTGCTCGCGTTCGATCGCTTCGAACAGCGCTTTGAAATTGCCTTTCCCGAAGCTCCGGCTGCCCTTGCGCTGGATGATCTCGAAGAACAGGGTCGGACGGTCTTCCACCGGTTTCGTGAAGATCTGTAGCATGTAGCCTTCGTCGTCGCGATCGACCAGAATTCCCAATCGCTCCAGTTCTTCGATCGGTTCGTCGATGTGCCCGGTCCGCGAGTTCAGGTCGCGATAGTAGGTCGCGGGCACGCGCAGGAATTCGATCCCCTGCGCGCGCAGCCGGCTCACCGTGTCGATGATGTTGTCCGTCGCCATCGCGATGTGTTGAACGCCGGGGCCCTTGTAAAATTCCAGGTATTCCTCAATCTGCGATTTGCGCTGGCCTTCCGCCGGCTCGTTGATGGGGAACTTGATCCGATCGTTCCCATTCGCCATCACCTTCGACATGAGGGCGGAATATTCAGTGCTGATGTCCTTGTCGTCGAAATGCTGGTACTCGCGGAAGCCCATCACGTCGCGGTAAAACGCCACCCAGCGATTCATCTCGCCCCAGCCGACGTTGCCAACCATATGGTCGACATATTTCAGCCCGACGGGACGCGCCACGCGGTCTTCCGTTTCGACCGCCACGAACCCCGGAAAAAACGCGCCGCGATAGTTGCGCCGTTCGACGAAAGAATGGATCGTGTCTCCATACGCCGCGATCGCCGAAATGCGAATATCGCCATGCTCATCGCTAACCGTCTCGGGCGCACGCACGCCTTTAGCGCCGCGCTTGGTGGTTTCGCGATAGGCGGATTCGGCGTCGTTCACCCAAAGCGCGATATCGTGAACCCCGTCGCCGTGCCTGCTTATGTGGCCGGCGATGGGGCCATCGGGCTGCAACGGGGTGGTGAGCACGAAGCGGATCTTTTCTTGCTCCAGCAGGTAGGAGGCGCGGTCGCGGGTGCCGGTCTCGGGTCCGCGATACCCGCGCAACCGCATTCCGAACGCCGAGCGATAGAAATGCGCCGCTTGCCTGGCGTTGCCGACGTAGAATTCCACGTAGTCCGTTCCGTTCAGCGGAAGGAAATCCGCCGTGGCGGACTGCTCTGTTTGTTCTAGGATTTGAGGCACAACGACTCCTTCAATACCTTTTCGAGCGCCTTTTCAAGCGCCGCGATGCACTCCCGATTTTCCTCTTCCGTGCCGATCGAAATCCGTACGCACGCCGGCAAGCCCCAGGCTTTGAGGGGCCGCACGATAATGCCCTGCGTCAATAAGTCACGCACGATCTCGCTTGCCTGCGATTCGGATGGCCAGACGGTCATGAGGAAGTTCGCGTCCGATGGCACCACGGTCACGCCCATTTCGCCCAGAGCGCCGCTCAGCAACCGCATGCCGCGAGCGTTTGTTTCGAGTGAACGATGCAAGAAAGCTTTGTCGGCAAGAGCTCCGATCCCCGCCGCCTGCGCCAGCGTTCCGGGCTCGAACGGCAGCTTCACCTTCAGGAGATTGGCGATCAACTCTTCGTGCGCGAAGCCATAGCCGATACGGACGCCCGCAAGCCCATACACCTTCGAAAAGGTACGCAAGGTGATCACGTTGTCGTAGCGGTAATGCATGGAATCCGGATAGCGCGGATTGTCTTTCGCGTATTCGAAATAGGCTTCGTCGAGAATGATCAGCACGCGCTCGGGCACGTGGCGGTAAAACGCATCGAACTCATGCCGCGTAAAAACCGTACCGGTCGGGTTATTCGGATTCGCAAGGTAGACGATCTTGGTGTGCTCGTTTACAGCGGCCGCCAAGGCGGGGAGATCATAGTGCCAGTGGCGGTACGGAACGGTTCGATAGGTAACGCCGCGCGATTTCGCGAGTGTTTGAAATCCGATGAATGCCGCCTCGGTGGTGAGCACCTCGTCCTCATCGCACAAAAACGCGCGAATGATATTGGACATGATGCCTTCCGACCCGCTGCCCGCGATCACGTTTTCGATCTTTACGTCGTACTCGCGCGCGAGAACGCGGCGCAGCTCGAGGCCGGCGTTCGGATAGACGTTCAGACCTTCGGTGTTCCTTCGAATAGCATCGATGGCAAGCGGAGACGGGCCCAGCGGATTTTCGTTCGACGCCAACTTTACAACGCGCGCAAGGCCGTACTCGCGGCGAATGTCGTCGGCGCTGCGTCCCGCCTCGTATGGTCGCAGAGATTCGATGTAAGGCGGAACAAGCGGCATGATCTAATTCCATCGTACCCCCACCACGGGCCTGTGGGTTGCAAGTTAACGCCTGCTATTTTTAGAGAATTTCGCCCGCCGCGCTAACCACGACTTCTTTTTTATTTGCCCCTCTCAAACCAACCTCGTACCGAATCTCGGAACCGCGCGTCACTTTGTCGGCTGAACGGATCGTGGCTTGGGGATACTTCTTGTGAATCGCGGCCACCACCGGCTCAGGCAAGTTCTTCACCGGGAAATCGTCCTCGGTTTCGATAAGCTTTCCGTCCGCCGAATACACCAGTGTTTCAATAGCCCCGGCCTTGGGAATTCCCACCTCATAAATTGGCGCGCCGTCGCGCATGTCTTGCTCCCATGTCTTGACTGGCGTGTTCGGATAATCCCTGGCAACTCCGGATACAACCGCCGCGGGAACGTCTTTCTTTGCGATCTTGTGCTCGGCCGCGCCCAACATTCCGGCGGCAAAAGTGGATATCAACGCAAGGGAAAACAACGATTTGTTCATGTGTTTTTTGTGCTCCTAATCAGTTGGACGAAAGTAAAGCAACCGCTCGTTTCCTTTTTTTGAGTATTCGGCTTTGTGGGTCGCTTCCGGATTGCCGCAGGCAATGCTAAAAGCGAATCCTTTCCTAATCTTCCGCGCCCGTCTCGATCGTGGGCGCCTGTATTTGAGCCTGTTTCGGCAATGCCAGGTATTCTTGCACGTCGATCGTCAATTGTTCCCGTGACCTTGGATTCGGGAGCAAATTAACCTGTGCCACGAATGGCCGGCCGGGATGCAACGTATCCCAAGCAGAAGTCATTTGCGGACGGTTCCCGCCCGGAGTATGAATTCCAAATCCGTCTATCTTCTTATTCCACACGGGCGCAAACGTGTGAATCATCAATGCCTCTCCGAGCGGTATCCAGATGTCGTCCACAACGAGGTATCGAAAATGGAAATCTTCTAATTGGAGATTGGCCGCCTGTTCGACAGAACGGGCATGTTCTCGCAACCGGCGATAGAGCTTGTAGGTCGGCTTCGCATTGCCGATCAGTCCACCCTTGCGGGAACCTTCCGGCACCGCTTCACCCACGTAAATCGGAAGTTCGAATCTGCCATCTTTGTTCCGGTTCGCGATCGGTTCGTATGCCGGAAAAGTTCCCGTGTAGTAGATGGCGTAGATTCCCGCTCCTGAGAATCGGTTGCGGGGGTTTAGCAAATGAACAGCCTGGTTGAGCAGAGCATCGCGGATGTTCTCGCCAATGTGGATTTTGTCGAGCGGGTTATAAGGCGATTCCAAAGCGCGATTATCGCAAGGAGGCGAGCCGCTGTCTAATTCCTTGAGCTATCGTCTTGCCAAGCAGGACCGGGACCGCGTTGCCTAGCTGTCTCATACTTTCGGTCCACGACCCTTGGAAGACGAAGTCGTCCGGGAACGTCTGGACTCGCGCGGATTCGCGAACAGTGAAATACCGAAGTCTGCCATCCGGCAGGATGACCGTATTCTCTCCGCCCGGTACTCCGTGATCGCCCGCCTTGAGCGTTTTCGCGGCTTCGTCTATCGCGCTTCCGGTGTGGCCGGCGTAACTTCGCGCGCCCGGGTTGTGTATATGGTTGGGGATGCCCCGACTGTTGCCACATTCGGGATCGGGGAGGCCGGAGATCGCATCCCGGACTGTTCTCCAAGGACGCACCGGAAACAAAGGCATCGCGGCTTCCTCCTTCAATCGCTCGATACGGAAGGCTAACCGCCCGGCAACGGCGGGGCGATTCTTTCTTGAGATTTCGTGCCTGTCCCAATATTCTTCGGACACCCATTGGTCGATGAGCAGGGCATCGAGCGAGTGCGTCTCCTCCGGAAACGCCCATTCGATGCCAAGATCCGATCGAAAACCCACGAAGAAGACCCGCTCGCGCTTTTGGGGCACTCCGTAATTAGCCGCGTTAACAAGCCTGGCGACAACGTTGTATTCGAGCCCCTGCCATTTTCCCTTGGTATGGTGGCATTCCAGCCGGGTTCCGTGTTCAGTCCAGTTCTCTCCTGGATGCCGCGTGATTTCGGGATGGCTTAACTGAAGCACGATATAGCTGAAATAGTTCGCGAAAGCTCTTCGGGTTAGGCCTTTAACATTCTCCACCAGGATTGCGCGCGGCTTCAGTTCGCGCACGGCCCGAACCATCTCCGGGAACATATCCCGCGAGTCCCGATTGGCCTTGTGCTTTCCGCCGATCGAAAAAGGTTGGCAGGGCGGACCACCCGCCACCAAATCGATTTGCCCGCGAACACTGCCGTAGTCGAAGTGCCGCACGTCGCCGGAGAAGACCCGCAAGTCCGCAAGGGGAGCGAAGCCGCGGTCCTGGTTCCGGCGGATCGTGTCACAGCAATACCTGTCTCGTTCCACAACGACGTCGTGGCGGAAACCCGCCTCCTCGATGCCGAGGGCGAGGCCGCCCGCGCCGGTGAACAACTCGACCGCCTTCAACGCTCCCGTTCGAGAAACCTCTCCAATCGTTCGGCGGTTTGGGCGGGATTCTTTAATTGGCATTCCCATACGATCAACAATTTCCAGCCAAGCCTTCGAAGCGCCCTCTGGTTTATCCCGTCACGCCGGCGGTTCTGTTCCAGCTTCGGTTTCCAGAAGCCCAGCCTTGACTTCGGCCATCTCGTATTCTTGCACGCGGAATGGCGGTGCCAAAAACATCCATGCACAAAAATGATTTTACCCCGGCCTGGGAATACAAGGTCGGGGTTTCCGGGCAAGTCCCGCGCATGGAGGCGGTAACGGTAACCCATCCGATGCACGAGCCTCCTCACGATCATTTCCGGCTTCGTGTCCTTCGATCGGACTCTGCTCATCCGTTCACTTCTCGCGGCAGGCGTCAGCGAGTCCATTCCGATCATGCTACTACCTTCTAAAACGCGGAAAATGCGGGATCCTCGCGCTGTCGATCAAAGCCTCTCCGGCGGAAATCCCGTCCGGTGGCAATCCTAAAATCGAATCCTGCCTTGAATCAGAATAAATCGCATGGTGCTCGAAGTATTATTCGTGATCTTCCCGAAATTCGTTGATGTCGGGTCCAAGTTCGGCACATCGAATTGCGATTCGTTCAACGTATTCAACGCGTCCATGCGGAGTTGAAAGCTCAGGTTCTCCCGGATCTTGAACGTCCGCTGTATATTGGCATCCAAACGGTTCAGCCCGTCCGCGCGGCACCCGCCCACCCGCGTGGGAAACACCCGGGCTTGGAACGCGGCGGGCTGCAGCGACGGATTGGTTACGAATCCGGCGGTGTTGAACCAGCGGTCGAGCGTCTGCGTTCCGCCGCAAATGCCGCTCGGATTGCCGTTGTAGAAAACGTTTCCCCAGTTCAGGAGCGGTCCCGGCTGCGCCTCAAAGGCCGCGGCTATCTGCCATCCGCCCAGCACCGCATTCAACAAACCCGTGCGGGCGAAGGATCTGCCTTTTCCGAAAGGCAGTTCGTAAATGCCGGTAGCGGCAAAACGCCATGGCGTGCCGTTGTTGGTCTCTTCCCAGCTGGGCAGCGCATCGAATTCGTTTTTATAATAGTCGCGATCGCGCTCGTAAAGCCCCGTGAAATTCGCGTTCACCGTGAAGCCTTGCGCAAAGCGCCGCTGGAATACGCCCTCCACGGAATGGGCCTTGACGGCGCCATATGGTCCGCTCTCGGTTAGGCCGTTCATCTGCGGAAAAGGCCGCAACAACTGGCTTTTCCGGATAGTTGGACTCGTGAAGAATCCGCGCGAAGCCAGTGCCTGGTAGCCTACCGGATCCGAAGTCTGCAGCGAAGAGAAGTTGGCGAGGTAGAACGGGTTGGGCACGTTTTGATTCAAGTTCGAGGCGATCGCATCGTTGCGGGTATTTCCCATCGCCCAGTATTGCGCCGGCAAAGCATCCAGCTTCTTGCTAATCCGAAGGTCGCTTGCGTACATGCCCGCATAGGCCGCCGACACCATCATGTTGCCGCCGAATTGGTGTTGCACGTCGAGGCGCCACCGTTGTTCCCTGGCACGCCGGAAGTGAGGATCGATAAATGTCCAGCCGCTTCCATCCTTCGCCAGCAACCCAAGTGCGCTTCCGACCGGCGTGTCGAAGCGGGTTCCATCGCTCCGAATGGGAAACGGATCGGTCAACGGTGAAATCCCGTTGCGGGGATCGCCCGAAAGAAATGTTTGCCCGAAATCGTTCGAGGTCAGATTCGTGGTGGTCCGGCTGAAACCGGACAGATCGGGCGACTGGTTCTGCGCGTTCAGCGTGTCGTAATAGACTCCATAGCCAGCCCGGACAACGGTCCGCGAAGTGAGTTGATACGCGACGCCGATTCGCGGCAGCCACATCAACTGCCCCGCCGGAAACCGGGCGCCCGCCCCGTTCGGCCCGGTATACAAGGAGCCGCCCACCACCGAAAACGAGGATGCGGCCAGTTCCGGCACCGGATTCCTGGCGTAAGCCGACTGCGCCGGAGCACTGATGGGGAGCGTGGCCGAGGGATCGAAACCTGCGATAAAGCGATTGTACCGCTCCTTCAAGCCAAACTCGTATTCGATCCGCATTCCGAGATTTAGCGTCAGCTTGGTGGATAAGCGCCAGTTATCTTGCGCGTACCACCCTATGTATGGATTCGACAGCGCGTAGGTCGCATTCGTATCCACCATCGACGTGGTGGGAAGTCCCATCATGAATGCCGCCCAACTGTGGCCCAGGCTGCCGGCGGGCGTCAGAGCGTCGTCTTCGCGGCTGGTGAAGGCGTTGGTAAAGCTGAACGAACCCGAAGTCAGGCCGGGGTCGCCGCCTAGGCGCCTATGATCGCGGACATCGATGCCCGCGCGAAAGGTGTGCGCTCCACGAATGTGCAGAGCGTTCCCCTTGATCGAAAGTATCTCGTAATGCGTCCACGCCGGCACCGATTGCCCCAGCGTGTCGTAACCCGCGAACGCCATCACCGGCAGCGCATGGTTGGCGCCGGCTTTGGCATCCAAATAAGAAGGAAGCCCAACCGAACTCGGCGTGAATTGCAATGCCGTTTGGGTAAGAATATTGCCTTCCTGATTGAAATTAGTTCCAGCCTCGATGTCGAAAACGGTGCTCGCGCCCGGCGTGTAGACATAATCCGCCATCAGCCCGAGATTGTTCCGATTGACGCCATTGGTCATCAGTCCAGGATCAGTTGCGTAAGTCCAATCCTGGCGATTTTCGCGATATTTCAGCCACGACCAGCGGCTGAAAAAGCGATGTTTTTCCGAGAGCGCGTAGTCGTAGCGATTGGCAAAGGCTTCATAGAACCAGTTGTAGGGTTCGGCCGGATCGAGATAATTGTTCAACGGCTCAAGAGCGCGGCTGGCCGGCGGATTGTTCGGCTGCGGCAGGAATTTCAAATATGTTGGGTACACGGGGTTCACGATTCGGGATTTCGGAAGAATATCGCCGGGAATCGGATCGCGCACATAATGTCCCGGTCGGGTTGGATCGGGGCGCGTCGTTAAAGGATCGTAGATTTGATACTTGGTGGCATTGATCGCCAGTAAGTCCGAAAAATCGCCTTGCCGGTTCAGAAGAGTGGGAAGGGTATGGTTGAACGTGCTCTCGGTCGTCTTGCGATCCGTAAATCCGTCGAAGCTGAAAAAGAAGAACAGCTTGTTTCTACCATCCACTATTTTCGGAATGACGATCGGGCCGCCAATAGCCGCGCCATAATCGTTATCATGCCCGGACGGTTGTTCGGGCGAGTTTCGCAGTTGCTGGGCCAGTGCGTGATTGCCGGCTCCGTCAGCCGCCGCGATCGACCGGAAATAGGCCTGCTTCACGAAAAACCGCGTGCCGTTCCATCGCTGTTGCCAGAACTCCCAGGTAGCATCGCCGTGGTAGGCGTTGGTTCCGGATTTCGTCATGACGGAGATGGCGGTGCCGCTGGTGTGCCCGATGCCGGCGTCGAAATTCTGGGTCTCCACCTTGTATTCCTGAATGGTGGTCGAGTAGGGCAGATAGGCCGCCGCGTAACCGTTTCCTATGTCCGGCACGCCGTCGATGGACCAGTCGTTTCCGCCAACCGCGCCGACGTTGTGCGCCTCCGCCGTGCCGCCCAGCGCATTCACGCCGTTATAGCGCCGATTGTTGCTCGACTCCACGCCCGGAGCAAGCTTGATCAACATCAACGGGCTATTGTTGAAAGTCGGCAGGTCCATCACCTCGCGATTCTCCATCACACGCCCGGAACTCACGCTGCTCGCGTCGATTAAGGGCGCCTCCGCCGTGACGGACAGCGTCTCCGCGCTTTCCCCCACTTCCAGCTTGAAATCGATTTCCGTACGCGTGCTGATGGGAAGGTCGATACCGGCATGTACGGATTTCTTGAATCCCGGCATCGCGGCGGTTACGCTGTAGTTGCCGGACAACAAGAAGTTGGCTTCGTAGTAACCGGTGTCGTTGGTGGTCAATGTCGTCACATTGTTCGTGTCCACGTTCGTGATAGAAACAGCCGTCCCGGCGACGGCGGCGTTCTGCGGATCGGTGATCCGGCCGAAAATAACGCTACGCGTTTCCTGCGCGAAAATCGCGGAAAGGCCCACGAGCGACAGGAGCGCGGCTTGCATTTGAATCCTTTTCATCGACTCACCTCCCAAACAGAACGAACAGTCATTCTATTGCAATTGCGCTCCAACTTAGAATGAAGCGATGAGGTTGCGTCTGCCGCTGATTCTCGCCATGTCCCTGACTGTCGTACAAGCCGAGTCCTTTCCCCAGCTTGCCGATCGCTACTTCGACGAGGTCTACTTCCGCTTTCAACCCACGGCAGGAACGGCCGCGGGCTTTCATCGATACGACGACCGCCTGGAAGATTATTCCCGATCTTCCATCGATTCCCTAGTCGCGGCGCTCCATCGATTCCTGAAAGAGGTTCAGGATTTCGATCCCCGCAACCTTCCGCCCGAAACTGTCGCGGATCGCGAGCTTGTGCTTGCGAATATTCAATCGACGCTGCTGGAGCTTGAGAATATCCGCTCGTGGGAGAAGAATCCCGATCACTATTCGAGCGGCGTCAGCAGCAGTATTTTCACGATCATGAGCCGTAGCTTTGCGCCGCCGGCAGAGCGGTTGAAGTCGGTAATCGCGCGCGAGCGGCAGATGTCCCAAGTCTTCGCGGCCGCGCGCGCGAATCTGAAAAATCCGCCGCGCATCTATACCGAGGTCGCGATCGAACAGTTGCCCGGCATCGTCGCCTTCTTCGAAAAAGACGTTCCGCTGGCCTTTCAGAAAGTGACCGACGCCAAATTGCTGGCGGATTTCCGCGCCTCGAACCAAGCCGTTATCGATTTACTCAACCAATATCAAACCTTTCTGAAAAACGATCTGCTGCCGCGCTCCCAAGGCGATTTTCGCTTGGGCGCGGAGAACTATCGCAAAAAACTGATGTTCGAGGAAATGGTGGACACTCCGCTCGACCAGCTTCTCCAGATCGGTTATCGCAATTTGCGCGATAACCAGGAGGCTCTCCGGCGCACCGCCGCGAAGATCGATCCGAAGCGCGCTCCCCAGCGGATTCTCGAAGACGCGGAGAAGGATCATCCCGCGCCGGCCAAGCTGTTGCAGGCGTTTCGCGACGTGCTCGGCGGCCTTCAAGACTTCATCGTGCAGCACAAAATCATTACGATCCCTTCGCCGGTGAAGCCGATTTTGGAAGAGACGCCGCCGTTCATGCGCGCGCTGACCTTCGCTTCCATGGATACTCCGGGACCGTTTGAGAAGGTCGCGAAGGAAGCGTTTTTCAACGTGACGCTTCCGGAAAAAAGCTGGTCCCCCAAGCAGGTGGAAGAGCACATGGCCGCGTTTAATCGCGGCGTGATTATCAGCACCGCGATTCACGAAGCCTACCCCGGCCACTACGTGCAGTTCCTATGGGTTCAGAACGCGCCATCGAAAGTGCGCAAGCTTCTGGGCGCGAACACCAACGCGGAGGGTTGGGCGCACTATTGCGAGCAGATGATGCTCGACGAGGGCTACGGGAATCACGATCCCAAATTGCGGCTCGGCCAATTACAAGACGCGCTGCTGCGCAATGCCCGCTACATCGTGGGCATCCGGATGCACACGGGCAAGATGTCTTACGAGCAAGGGATCGATTTCTTCGTGAAAGAGGGCATGCAGACGCGGGCTAATGGCGAGCGCGAGACTAAACGCGGAACTTCCGATCCGACGTATCTTTATTACACGCTCGGCAAGCTTGAAATTTTGAAATTGCGAGAGGATTACAGGAAGTCGCTCGGCGATCGATACACGCTGGAGGATTTCCATAACAACTTTATGAAGCAAGGTTTTCCGCCGATCAAGATTGTCCGCCGCGCGATGCTGGGCAACGATAGCCCGGTCCTGTAACGTGCTGTAACGATGGCCGTTCTCCTGCTCTTGCTCTTCGCGCTTTGCTCGCCGGCGGCCGATTTGCATGAGTCCGCGCGCGCCGGAGATATCGATGCTGTCGGCAAGCTCTTGCGCGCGGGGGCCGATCCCAATGCGCGCGACGCTCTCGGCGCAACCCCGTTGCACGATGCCGTCTGGAGCGGCCGCCTCGATATTGTCAAGCTGCTGCTCGACCGCCACGCGGACGTAAATGCCAAGCATCTGGAAGCCGGTTCCACGCCGCTCGATTACGCGGCCATCAAGAACAATCTAGAAATTGCGGAGTTGCTGCTCGATCGCGGCGCGAACCTGGGGGCGACCGGCCGGACGGGAGCCACGGCGCTGCACTTGGCGGCATCTCGTGGTTACACCGAGTTAACCGGGTTACTGCTCTCGCGCGGCGCAAAGGTCAATGGACGCGATCGTTCCGGTTCGACGCCGCTCGAAGAAGCCGCGGGGAAAGGATTCACCGACACCGCCGGGCTTCTGATCGAAAATGGCGCGGAAATCGACGGCGCGAATAGAGAAACCGGGGCGACGCCGCTGAACGAAGCCGCCATCCGGGGCCATCGCGATATGGTCGAGTTGCTGCTATCGAAAGGGGCCGATCCCGGCAAGGCCGACCGATCCGGCGCGACACCGCTCGAAAATGCCGCGCGTTTCCGGCATGCCGATGTCGTTCAACTTCTGTTGGCAAGGACTCAGCGCCGCGGACCGCGCACCGAAGCCGAATCGAATTTGCTCGATGAAGCCGTGCTGAAAGGGCAAACCGACGTGGTCGAGATGCTGCTGGAACGCGGGGCGGACGTGAACGCCAAAGGCAAATCGGGGGCAACGCCGCTGCACGATGCGGCATTGAAAGGCCGCGCCGAAATTGCGGGATTGCTTCTGGCTCGCGGCGCTCAAGTGAACGGCCGGAACAGTTTCGGGGCAACGCCGCTCCACGACGCGGCGCTTAGCGGCAACCGCGACGTTGCCGTTCTGCTATTGGCGAGCGGCGCGGAGGTCGACGCCGCTGAAGCGGAATCCGGCTCGACGCCCCTGTATACGGCGGCTGCAATGGGGCGCGAAGCCGTGGTGCGGCTCCTGATCGAGAAAGGCGCGGACGTGAACCTTTGCGCCAAGAGCGGATCTAGTCCCCTGCACGCCGCGTTGAGCAATGGATTCGCCGCCGTTGGCGATTTGCTGCGGGCCCGCGGGGCCAAAGATATTAGCCGGGATATCGGCCGGGCCGCCGCCTTGCCGTAAAGCTTTCTGTTCCGCCTTCCGATGGAATAGCGAGGTTTCTGGCGAGATGCCGCAGATTCGGATTCTACTGGTCGATGGACACACTCTGTTCCGGGAGGGCCTTAAAGCCGTTTTCGGAATGGAAGACGGATTGGAGGTCGCCGGAGAGGCGGCAACTGGTTCGGAGGCCGTCTTTCAATGCGGCGAGGTCCGGCCGGACCTGATTTTGATGGAGATCGGGATGCCGGGGCTTAGCAGTTTCGAAGCGGTCCGGCAAATCCGGAAATTGCCGTTTCCCGCGCGGATTTGTTTCCTGACGATGTACGAAGAGGAGGATTACCTCGTCGAAGCCATGGAACTGGGAGCGGCCGGTTATATCTTGAAAGACACGCCTCTGGCCGAGTTGATTGCGGCGATACGCGAGATCCACGGCGGGGGGACGTATATGAGTCCCCGAATGGTGACGCGGCTGGTGGACGATTTCCGGGGCCGCGGACCGGCGCGGGGCAGCGTTTTGCGGTCCGCCACGGTGACGCCGCGCGAGAAGGAGGTGATCAAGTTGGTGGCCGAAGGCAATTCCACCAAGCAGATCGCCTGGATCCTGCGATTGAGCGTGAAAACCGTGGAGGCCCACAAATTCAATCTGATGCGAAAGCTGGATATTCACAATCGCGCGCATCTGGTGCAGTACGCGTTCGAGAAGAAGATCGTGCGGTTGCCCGCGACGGCGTAAAAACGTCGCGCGGTAAGATGAAACTCGATGAGTCCGAACCCGCCCGGCCAACAGCCGAAGCTGCCGATCCCCGGCGTCAAGAATCTGATTGCCGTCGGATCCGGGAAAGGCGGGGTGGGGAAGACCACGGTTGCCGTGAATCTCGCCATCGCGCTCGGCGGGATGGGTCACAAGACCGGTTTGATGGATGCCGACGTTTACGGCCCCAACGTGCCGCTGATGATGGGCATCAATCGGACGCCGCAAGCCTTCGGGGAACGAATACAGCCGCTTGAAAATTTCGGGATCAAGCTGATGTCCATGGGCTTTCTCAGCCCTGGCGACAAGCCCCTGGTGTGGCGGGGACCGATGCTGCACAGCGTGATCCAGCAGTTCTTGCGCGGGGTCGATTGGGGGAATCTCGATTATCTGATCATCGATTTGCCGCCCGGCACCGGAGACGTGCAGTTGACGCTGATCCAATCCGCGCCCGTGACCGGGGCGATCGTTGTGACGACGCCGTCGGCGGTGTCGCTCGAAGACGCCCGGAAGGCCGTGTACATGTTCAACCAGGTGAAGGTGCCGATTCTGGGGATCGTCGAGAACATGAGCTATCTGGTGTGCCCCCACTGCACGGAGCGGATTGATGTTTTCAGCACCGGCGGAGGCCGGCGGACGGCGAATGAGATGAAGATCGACTTCCTGGGTGAATTGCCGCTCGATCCGCAAGTGCGGGTCGGGGGCGATTCGGGACAGCCAGTGGCGCTGCGCGGCGAGGGCGACGAGCACGCTCAAGGCTTTCTCGAAATCGCGCGCCGCACGGTTGCCCGGATCGAGCAAACGGGACAGCCCGCGGGACCCACGATTTCGATCTCGGATTAGCGGATCCGGACGCCATTTCCGAGCCTGACCTGCCGCCCTTGCGCCCTTCTCAGTGCGCGTTTGCGGGGGCGGCGGGAGTCATATCCGGCGGCTTGGCGCCCGGCGGAATCGGCGCCAGCATATCTTCCTTCCGATAGATCAATGTGGAAGTATTGAAACTCGCCTGCTCAAAGCCGTGTCCGTGAGTGATGGCGTCCGTGGGACAGGCTTCGACGCAGAATCCGCAAAAAATACAGCGGTTGTAATCGATGTTATAAACCTTGGCGTAGCGTTCGCCGCCGCTGATCCGGACCGCTTCCGTATTCTCGGCGGCTTCGATGTAGATGCAGTTCGACGGGCATGCCGCGGCGCATAGAAAACACGCCACGCATTTCTCCATCCCGTTTTCGTCGCGCTGCAAGACGTGAGTGCCCCGGAATCGCTCTTCGAATTTAGGCGGCTCGTCGGGATAGTTCTCCGTCAC
>JBPCKZ010000251.1:0-52580 GCA_051003795.1 Bryobacteraceae bacterium
TTGGCGCCGCTTACCTGGGAGTCGCCGAATCCAGCGCCCGGATAGCGCGCGAGTGCGCCATTCGCCGGGGGGATGATGGCATATCGTCCGAGCTGCTCGGCGAGTTGGAGAACGAGGTCACGATCGCGCGTCTTGCTTTCGATAGCATGGTGGCGATTACGAATAATTTTGAGTTCCAACCCTCGCCGCAGAAAAGCAGCGAGGTTCTCGTCCGCAAGACGATCCTTACTCAGGCGGTGATCCGCAGCGCCAGTAAGGCGCTGGAGATTACGGGCGGCGGAGGTTACTTCCGTTCCCAAGGTGTCGAACGATTATTGCGGGACGCCTATGCCGGCCAGTTCCATCCGTTGCCACCCAAAAAGCAGTATCGTTTTACCGGGAGGCTCGTGATGGGACTAGAAGTTGATCGGGATTCCGAGACCGGGGCGTGAGATCAACGGGTAGTTGTCGCGGGAGTTTCGCGCAACGTTCCTGCTTAACGGCGTAGTGTGCCACCGCGATCCACTGCCCGGCCGGACGGCCGTTCAGGGCTTCTGTGCTTCCATGTAGGTTCGCAGCAGGGCGTTGATCCGCGTTTGATAACCTTTTTGTCGCCGCAGCCAGCCGAGCAGGTCTGCATCTAGCCGGATTGTGACCGACTGCTTAGTTCGCGGTATTATGACTTTCGCTTGCTTCCAAAATTCTACGTCCGTTGGACGAGCCTCCGGATCGGCCTTGACGGCACTTCTGATATCTTGGTCGCTCAAGGCGCGCAGACGTTTCCATTGCGTTGCGCCACCCTTAGCCGAGGATTTGCCAGTAGGCTGCTCTTTCATGGCGTTCTGCCCTCCAGGCCGATATGATCCGGCGCTCCGTTTCCGATTCATCCGTGTAGATCAACTTGATCTCAAGACGTTTACGACGCCTATCGCGTAGATTCGAATCTCTCCATAGTCAAACCGGTCATCCACCTTCTCCAATGTGGGGCCGTCGAAAATCCTGACCGCATCCTCGAACGCGATTCCATGACGCGCAAGATTCCGCCGGCTCTTTCGCCGGTCCCAAGCGTAGTTCATCGGCTCATATTTACATTATGTATTTACGTTACGGTCGAGGGCAAGGGAGCCGAACTCACCCACTAAGAAGTGTCTTACCGGAATAACTTGGCAATCCCGAAGGCAGCCGCGGCGGCCATCCCGCCAATGAGCACCGTTTGCACGCCGCCCCGCAGCGGCGGGAGTCCGGTGAACCGGCCCTTGATGAAACCGAATACAAATAGCGCGATAAGCGTCACGCACACCGATAAGAGCAGGGCGCGGGAAAGATCCGAAATCAGCATGTACGGGGACAGTGGGATGAGGCCGCCAACGACGTATGACGCGGCGATGGTCGCCGCGCTCCGAAGCGCGCGGCGCGGGTCCGGCTCATCCAGCCCCAATTCGAAGCGCATCATGAAATCGACCCAGCGCGTCTCGTCCGCGCTGATCGCCGTCACGATCGGCTGGATCTGCTGGTCGTTCAGTCCCCAACCCTGGAAAAGGCGCGACACTTCGGCGGCCTCCTCATCGGGGATGGCTCGTGTTTCATCGATCTCGCGCTGCCGTTCGGAATTGTAATGATCCGCGTCGGTGCGCGCCGCCAGATACCCGCCCAGCCCCATCGCGATCGAGCCGGCCGCGATTTCGGCAAGTCCCGCTACGACCACAATCTTGCCCTGACTGACCGCGCCCGACAAGCCGGCCGCCAGCGCGAACGGCACTGTCAGGCCGTCGGACATGCCAATTACGATGTCGCGGATGAGTTCGGTCGAGGTGAAATGTTTTTCGATGTGAGGGACGACGCGTGATACAACGGGCATTTAGACAGCGTAGCGGATGCCCGGATTGCACGCCCAAACGCGGTTTGGTAGAGTTCGAATCAGGTGATCCCCTCGCGTACGGCGCGCTCTGGCGCTATCTGGATCGGCGCACTTGCAATCTGTTCTCCCGTCCTCGCCGATCAACCGGCCGATTTTTTCGAATCGCGCGTCCGCCCCGTCCTCGCCAAGAATTGCTACGCCTGCCACACCGGTGCCCACATGGGCGGTCTACAACTCGATTCGCGCGAGCGCCTCGTCAAGGGTGGAGACGACGGGCCCGCCGTATTACCCGGCGATCCCGATAAGAGCCTCCTGATTCAGGCAGTCCGGCAAACGCACGCGCGCTTCAAGATGCCGCCTCAGGGTAGACTCGCGGATCGCGAAATCGACGATCTTGCGCGATGGGTGAAAGACGGCGCGGTCTGGCCGGACAATCCAGCGCCGGGTTCCTCACAGTTCTGGGCGTTCCAACCGGTCCGCAAGCCGCCTGTTCCGCCTATTCGCGATACGAAATGGCCGAAGAGCGATATCGACCGTTTCGTGCTGGCCCGGTTGGAGGAGAAGTCGCTTCACCCGGTTCGCCCCGCTGATAAACGCGCGCTCATCCGCCGTGCCACTTTCGATCTGATCGGGCTTCCTCCCACTCCCGAAGATGTCGATGCGTTCCTCAGCGACACCGCCCCGACGGCCTTCGCGAAAGTTGTCGATCGGCTGCTTGCGTCGCCCCACTACGGCGAACGGTGGGGGCGCTACTGGCTCGATCTCGCGCGCTATGCCGATGGGCAACTCGGGGCGAGCAACGACACGCCCTTTCCCAATGCATACCGTTATCGCGACTGGGTCGTGCAGGCTTTCAACGAAGACATGCCGTACGATCTTTTCGTGAAGGCTCAGATCGCGGGCGATCTCCTCAAGAGTGCGCATCCCGAAAAGCTCCTGCCCGCACTCGGCTTCTACGCGCTTGGGCCGTGCGACGACGATCGCGTCGACGCCACCGGCCAGGTTTTTCTTGGCCTTACGACAGGGTGCGCCCGCTGTCACGATCATAAATTCGACCCGATCCCCACGCGCGATTTCTATTCGCTGCTCGGCGTTTTCAAGAGCACGGAAATCCACAAGACGCCGCTGGTGGCGGACGCTGAGGTTGCCCGCTACGACCGCCTCAAAAAGGAAGTGGACGATCAAAAAAACGCAATCGACGATTTCGTGCAGAAGCACTCGACCGAACTCGGAGAAATCCTTGCGACTAAGACTTCGCGCTATTTGGTGGCCGCGTGGGACACCATTACGGGTGCCGCAGGAGTCGCCCGCGAAGAGAAGCTGGAACCCGTGTCGCTCGACCGCTGGGTCGCTTACTTAAAAACACCCGCGCGCGATCACCCTTTTCTGAACCGCTGGGATGAACTGTTCGCCTCTAAAGCTCCGCGCGAGCAAGTGCAGGCTTTCGCGAACGAATTCCAGGTATTGGCGCTCGCGATGTTCGCCGAAAAACACGCCATGGACGATCGCAATTACGTCAAACTCGGCGGCGCGGCCGGCGTTCGCGACGAGAAGACACGCCAGTACACCAACCTCGAATCTCTCCCGATCGAGAAGTATTATCTTTGGCGCGACCTCGCGTCCGAGCCGTACAAGAAAGATTTTCTCGATTTCAAGGGCGGCGTTTACTATTACGGCCCGAAGGATATCGAACGGTTTCTCGCCCCGCAATGGCGCGAGCATCTGGACGCAATGAACGCGCGCCTGGCGCAATTGAAGAAAGATCTTCCGCCCGAGTATCCGTTCCTGCACACCATTCGCGATTCGGCGCACCCCGCCGACATCAAGGTGCACATTCGCGGAGACGAGCAGAACCTCGGAGAAATCGCGCCCAGGCGGTTTCTGGCGATACTCTCCAAAGGCGATCCGGCGCCGTTCAAAACGGGAAGCGGGCGATTGGAGTTGGCGGAAGCGATCGCCAATCCTTCGAATCCGCTGTTTGCGCGCGTGATGGTGAACCGCATTTGGCAGTATCATTTCGGCCAAGGCATCGTGCGCACGCCATCGAACTTCGGGCAATTGGGCGAGCGGCCCACGCATCCGGAACTGCTGGATTATCTGGCATCGGGATTTGTCTCGCGCGGCTGGTCCATCAAGGCGATCCATCGCGAAATCCTGCTTTCGGCGACTTACCAACTCAGCACGGACAGGGATCGGATCGCCGCCGCGCAAGATCCCGCGAATCGTCTTTTGTGGCGCGCAAATTTGCGTCCCCGCCTCGATATCGAAGCGCTCCGCGATTCTCTGCTGGCCGTATCGGGGAAGCTCGATCCGAAGATCGGGGGCGCGCCCGCGCCGCTCGACGACAAGAATTGCCGGCGCACGCTTTACGGTCTCGTCGGCCGCACCAAGCTAGACCCCACGCTAGCCCTGTTCGATTTTCCGAATCCGAACGCCACCAGCGAACAGCGCATGATCACGTTGGGACCCATGCAGCGTTTGTATTTCATGAATAACAGCTTCGTCGGGCTGCAAGCCAAAGCGCTGGCGGACCGGTTGGAGGCCAAGGACACGGAGGATCGCGCGCGAATCGCGCGTGCATACTGGCTGCTGTTCGGCCGTTCTCCAACCAGTGTCGAAACCCGGATGGGCCTGGATTTCATGGCTAACAACGCCGAAGCTTGGCCGCAATATACTTTAGTATTGTTGAGTTCGGCCGAGTTCAGTTCCGTGAATTAGGAGATTTTGATGAATCGACGCGACGTCCTGAAGAAAATGGGCGCGGGGTTCGGCGCGCTCGCGCTGGCGGATCTCCTGAATGCCGACTCTACCCGCGCCTCGCTCGCCGTCAAAACGCCGCACTTCCCTCCCCAGGCCAAGCGGGTGATTTTCCTGTTTCTGAACGGCGGCATGTCGCACATCGATACGTTCGATCCGAAACCCATGCTGACCAAGCATGATGGCGAACCCATGCCCGGGCCGAAGATTCAGACCGATCGTGCCTCGGGCAACCTGATGCGCTCGCCGTTTCAATTCCGCAAGCGAGGCCAGAGCGGGGTTGAGGTCAGCGACATCTTCCCGCGTGTCGGCTCTCACATCGACGACATCTGCGTTATCCGATCCATGTATTCGGACAACGGCAATCACGGCCCTTCGCTGCTGATGATGAACTCGGGCCACGGGCTTACGGGCCGCCCCGCGATGGGGTCGTGGGTCACATACGGCCTTGGTACGGAAAACCGAAATTTGCCCGGCTTCGTGGTGCTTTGCCCCGGCTACCCGGTGCTTGGCGCGCAGCTTTGGGATTCGACCTTCCTTCCCTCGATTTACCAAGGCACTTATATTCCGAACGGCGAGCGGGAACCCGACAAGCTGCTGCGGAACATTCGCAGCCGGACTTACAGCACGGCGCAGCAGAAAGAACAGTTGTCGCTGCTCGAACGGGTGAACCATTCCTACTTGGAGCAGGTGGGCCGCCAGCCCGAGCTGGAAGCGGGAATTCAGGCGATGGAAGTCGCGTTCCGGATGCAGACGGAAGCGCCGGGCGTGTTCGATATCTCGAAGGAAAGCGAAGCCACTCGCGTCCGCTACGGCGACGGCGATTTTGGAAGGGGTTGCCTGATGGCGCTTCGTTTGGCCGAGAAAGGCGTGCGCATGGTGCAAGTCTACTTCGGAAACTTTCAGCCGTGGGATAGTCACGACGATATTCGAATTCACGCGAAGCTCGCCCAGGCGTCCGATGCGCCGATCGCCTCGCTCATTGAAGATCTGAAATCGCGAGGACTATTCGACGACACGCTGTTAATCATTGGCAGCGAGTTCGGACGGACGCCTATGATCCAAAACAGCGGCCTGGAGAAGGTCGGAAACGGGCGCGATCACAACGTGCACGGATATTGCACGCTGCTGGCGGGAGGCGGCGTGAAGGGCGGGACGACCTACGGGGCAACGGACGACTTCGGATACAAAGCCGTTGAAAAACCGTGCCATGTGCACGATCTACACGCGACCGCGCTGCATCTGCTGGGCATGGATCACAAGCGATTGACTTACCGGTATAGCGGGCGCGATTTCCGATTGACCGATGTCGCCGGAAACGTGATTCACGATATCTTAACTTAGTGATCGAAAGACCGCTTTTTTCTATTGTCTTGATTGCGTCGCAGTGCGCCGCGGCGACGCCGAGCGGACAACGGGTTCGCGACATCCTGAACCAGGCTTTACACGATGGCAACCCCAATACACGAGTTCAAGCGGTGACGGCGCTTAGCCTGGTTGGCGCGCGCGAACCTTACCTCGGCCAACTGGAATCCATGTTGAGCGATAAAGACGCGCAGGTGCGCCTCGCCACCATCGCGAGCCTGGTGGACCTGAAGAGCGCCCGGAGTAACGCGGCCTTGCGCAAGGCCCTGAACGACGATGTTCCGGAAGTCAGCTTCGCGGCGGCCAAGGCGCTGTTCGCATTACACGACCCCGCAGGCAAGCAGGTGTTGCTTTCGGTGGTTGGCGGAGAAACCAAAACGTCTTCCAATTTCTTCAGCAAACAGAAGAGGGACGCGTTGCGGATGATGCACACGCCCAAGACCATGTTCATGTTCGCCGTGCGCCAGGGAGCGGCCTTCGCTCCGGTGCCGGGACTGGGCGCGGGCATCGCCTCCATGCAGGATTTACTCTCGGACGCCAACGTTTCGGGACGTGCCGCGGCGGTGCTGCTGCTCGGGAACGAATCCGACGACGAAACGCTTAAAGCCCTTCGCGAGGCGCTGTCCGACAAGGATTGGTCCGTGCGGGCGGCCGCCGTTCACGCGCTCGCGCTACGAAACGATCCAAGGATGCGGCCGGAGTTCGTCCCGCTGCTCGACGATAAAAAAGAGGCGGTGCGGTTGCGCGCGGCCGCTGGATATTTGCGACTAGGAATAGTGGGGAACGCTCGCGCGCCAAAGTAAATCAGGCGTTCTGAGCGGTCCAGAACTTCATCTCGTCCGCGGAAGGTCCGTACATGCCCGGAACTTCCACATCGACGAGGCGCAGGTAAACGCTCATCTGGGCGCGATGGTGGATCATATGGTTCATCACCATGCTTCGCAGCACCGCCGCCCGTGGCATCTCAATAACCGTCTTGCCGGCGTACTTGAAGGTCCAGATCTCGTTTAGTTTCTGGTCCGTTGCATCCGCAATTAGCCGGCGCGCTTCGGCGACCTGCTTATCGAAATGTTCGAGTAGTTCCTTTTTAGATTTAGCCAAATAGGGCTGCTGGCCGGGCTGCATGTCGAGCACGTCCATCTCAAAGGTATGCTTGGCCCAAACCGGCAACTCCGCGACGTGGCTGGCGAGCCGGTCCATCGTCATGGATTTTTCGTGGGGCTTGTAATCGAACTTGTCTTCCGGAACGCGCTCCAGCATCTTCCGGGTGTTCTTCATCTCTTCGTCGAATTCGGGCAATAACATTTCGCTGATATTCATAATTTCCTCCTACCCAGTCTAACGAGATTAATCCCCTACGACGGCGCGATCGCCTGCCGCTGCAATCGCCGCCTGAACCTGGCTGTGCTTGCGGCTGTAGCCGAAATAGACCACCATGCCTATCGCCAGCCAAATAATCAGACGCGCCCAATTGACCCATCCAAGCTTGTACATCATGTATCCGTTGAATATCACGCCCAGAATAGGAACCAGCGGCACCCACGGCGTGCGAAAAGGCCTGGGCTGGGCCGGATTGGTGCGGCGTAGAACCAGCACGGCGATACAAACGATGACGAACGCCAGCAGGGTGCCGATATTCACCATCTTTCCAATGTCGTCGATGGGAGTCAGGCTGCCGACAATCGCCGCCAGGAGGCCAACGAGAATAGTGTTCTTGTATGGCGTTCGAAATCTGGGGTGAATATCCGCGAAAAATTTCTTCGGCAGCAATCCGTCGTTCGCCATCGAGTACAAGACACGCGTTTGGCCGAGAAGCATCACCAGCATGACGCTGGTGAGCCCGGCAAGCGCCCCCAGTGTAATGATGTGCGAGGGGATAATCAGGCCGCGATCGAGAAATGCTCGCGCAACGGGCGCCTCGGTATTCACTTCGCGCCAGGGCACCATTCCCGTCAGCACGGCCGCGACCGCAATATACAACACGGTGCAAATCAGTAGCGACGCGATAATGCCGATCGGCAAATCCCGCTGCGGGTTCTTGGCTTCCTGGGCTGTCGTCGAGACGGCATCGAATCCGATGTAGGCAAAAAATATGTAGGCCGCCCCGGCGCCGATTCCGGAGAAGCCGAACGGGGCGAAGGTAGACCAACCCGCTCCCCAGTTGGACCGATCGATGTACGTGATACCGAGTCCAATCACGAACAGAACGACTGCCACCTTGATGACGACAATGATCGCGTTGAACTGAGCGCTCTCTTTTATTCCGACGGTCAATATGGCGGTGATGATCAGGGCAATTAAGAAAGCTGGCAGGTTGAAGCCGATCTCGAAACCAAAAAGATGCGGCGCATTCAGCAATTCGTGCGCTCGGCGGATGAGTTCGGGAGAATGGACGGCGGCGATCGCCCCGACCTTATCCATGAACGCCTGCGTACCCGGGACGAGCGAGGAATCCGCCGCCTGCGCCATTTGCCGGGCGATGGTAGTTTCCGCCGTGCGCAGCGCCGTCCAATGATCGTAGGCCAGCCATAGCGGGATTTTCAGGTGAAGGATATTCAAAAGCTCAATAAAGTGGTTGGACCAGCCGGAAGAGACCGTGCTCGCGCCCATGGCATACTCAAGCGCCAAGTCCCAGCCGATGATCCAGGCAAATATCTCGCCAAGCGTGGCGTAAGCGTACGTGTAGGCGCTCCCGGCAAGAGGAATCATCGCCGCGAACTCCGCGTAGCAAAGCGCCGCGAAAGCGCACCCCAGGCCCGATAGGACAAAGGACAACATCAGCCCGGGTCCGGCGTAGTGCGCGCCCAACCCCGCCATTACGAAAATTCCGGCGCCGATCACCGCGCCGACACCGAGCGCGGTCAATTGAACCACTCCCAGGGTCCGCTTGAGGCTATGTTCGCCGGTTTCCCGAGCTTCTTCGATGAGCCGGTTAAGCGGCTTGCGAGCTAGCAAATTAGTCATTTGTCCCATCTTCACCCGCTTACTTCACCTGCAGCCGTTCCTCGATGGTTCCAGGCCGGTTCAAATGACTGTGAGACCGACTATATCCGAAGTAGATCGCAAGCCCAATCCCGAGCCAGATGAATAACCGGACCCAGGTGAGGTAATCGAGCGAAGCCATCATTGCGAGGCATACCACGATCCCCAGGATCGGCACCAGTGGAACCATAGGCGTGCGAAAAGGCCGCGGCAGATCGGGTTGCGTGCGGCGCATGACCATTATCCCCGCGCACACGATCACGAACGCGAGCAGGGTCCCAATACTGGTCATCTCGCCGAGCTTCGAAATCGGAAGGAACCCCGAAAAGAGCGAAACGAAAACCATGAAGATCACGTTGCAGCGCCACGGGGTTCGGAACTTCGGATGGATACTCGAAAACGTGCCGGGCAGTAAGCCGTCGCGCGACATGGAATAAAATACGCGCGACTGGCCCAGAAGCATGACCAGAATCACCGACGTGAAGCCGCATATGATTCCCAGGATCACGCCAACGCGGAGCCACGCGTAAGGCACCAGCGCGATGGTCGTGGCCACGGGCGCGGCGTCGCCTTTGAAAACGGTGTATTTCACCATCCCGGTCAGCACCAATGCGAACAGCACGTACAGAATCGTGCATACTACCAGCGATCCGATGATGCCAACCGGCATATCGCGTTGCGGGCGCCGGGCCTCCTGCGCCGCGGTGGAAACCGCGTCGAACCCGATGTAGGCAAAAAAGATAATTCCGGCGGCGCGCATAATCCCGCTGAATCCGTACTCGCCGAACTTCCCGGTGTTGGCCGGGATGAAGGGATGGTAATTGGCCGGCTTGATATAGAAGAACCCGACCCCGATCACAACAATGACGATCGCCACCTTTATGATGACGACAACCGCGTTGGCTCGCGCCGATTCCTGAATGCCGGCTATCAGAAGGATCGAAATGGCGCAGATGATGAAAACGGCCGGCAGGTTGATCCAACCGGGCGTGGGGTCAAATGGGCAGTTTATGAACCGCGCCGGGAGCGTGATGCCGAAATCGCGCAGGAACCTCACCACGTAACTCGACCAGCTCACCGAGACCGTCGCCGCGCCCACGGCGTATTCGAGCACGAGATCCCAGCCGATAATCCACGCGAGCAGTTCGCCCATGGTCGCGTAGGCGTAGGTGTAAGCGCTACCGGCGATGGGAATCATCGTCGCGAACTCGCTGTAACACATGCCGGCGAAGGCGCAGCCAATAGCCGCCACGCACATCGAGAGCACGACCGCCGGACCGGCGTTGTTCGCCGCGGCGATTCCCGTCAGCGAAAAGAGCCCCGATCCGATAATCGCGCCGATTCCCAGGGCCACGAGGTTGCCCGGACCGAGCGTACGCTTCAACTGGTGCCCGCCACCCTCCGATTCCGCGAGGATGCGGGCTAATGGTTTGGTTGCGAAGAGATTCACGGGGCGATTTCCTCTTTCTTCCGCCAAAGATAATATACCGGAACGCCCAGCAGCACGATTACGAGGCCCGGGAAAGTGTAATTCGGTTTATACAAGAGCAGCAGAATTTCAATCAGCCCCGCAGCCAGAATGTAAGCGGCGGGCAAAACCGGGTAGCCCACCGCGCGGTAGGGCCGCTCCATTTCGGGCCGGGTGCGGCGCAGCACGAAGATGCCGGCGATTGTCAGGATATAGAACAACAGCACGGCAAAGATAACATAGTCCAACAGATCGTTATACTGGCCGCTCAGGGTAAGCAGGATGGCCCAGGCGCACTGGATCGCGAGCGAAAAAACGGGCGTGCGGCGCACCGGATCGAGCACGCCGGCGCGCCGGAAAAACAGGTTATCGAGCGCCATCGTGTAGTAGACTCGGGCGCCCGACAGGATCATGCCGTTGAGGCAGCCGAATGTCGAAACCATGATCGCGGCGGCCATCAACTTCACCGCGAGCGGTCCGAAGATCACGGCCGCGGCCGCCGTTGCGACGCGGTCCTGCGGCGCTTTCTGGATGGCTTCGAGCGGCAGCACGTTCAAATAAACGAAATTGCACGCGATGTATAAGGCCGAAACCACGCCGGAGCCCATGCCCAAGGAAAGCGGCAGATTGCGTTGCGGATTGCGCACCTCGCCCGCGGTGAAAGTGACGTTGTTCCACGCGTCCGAGGAAAACAGCGCGCCCACCATCGCCACGCCGACCAGCCGGACCGCGTGAAGATTCCATCCGGCATTGCGCCAGAAATCGTGGAAATTCACCGCCGCGGCCGCAGGGTTTCGTCCGAGCAAAAAACCGAAACCCGCCAGCGCGAGCAGCGACGCGACTTTCGCGAAGGTGAAAACATTTTGCACCAGCGCTCCCGTGCGAATGCCGCGCGTGTTCACCCAGGTCAAGAACGCGAGCACCGCGATCGCGAGCAGTTGCTGAGTGGTGATGCCTGCTTTGCCGGCGCCAATCAGATAGTTGTCCGCCGAGAGGCCGGGAAAGAAAACGCCCGTGAATTTCGCGAACGCCACCGCCACCGCGGCGATGGTTCCGGTCTGGATTACCAGAAACAGCGTCCATCCGTAGAGAAATCCGCTCAACGGTCCGAACGATTCGCGAAGATAAACATATTGGCCGCCCGCCCGCGGCATGGCGGCGGCAAGTTCCCCATAACTAAGCGCGGCGGTGATGGTGAGGGCCGCGGCGATTAGCCATGTCAGGATCAAAAGCCCCGGCGAGTTTACCTGCCGTCCGATGTCCGCGGCCACGATAAAGATCCCCGAGCCGATCATCGATCCCATGACGAGCGTGGTCGCGTCCAGCAAACCGAGACCTTTGATGAGAGCGGGCTTTAGTTCGCTGTTAGCTGTCGCCATTCTTCCATTCGCGCGCGTATCGCGCGCATCGAGAGACCCGTGCGGGCATCGGGAAGCAAGTCTCCGATGACAGCGACCGAATCCGCGCCCGCGTCCAAGACCGCGCGCGCATTCTCGCGAGTAATTCCGCCGATCGCCACCAGCGGCCGCAGTACCAGAGTACGCCACATGTTAAGCCACATGCGCAAATTGCCGGTGCCGACCTCAGGATCGGGATTCTCTTTGGAGATCGTCCGGTAGATTGGCCCGAGCGCAATGTAATCGATTGGTTCGAGGGCGGCGGCAGTTAATTGCCCGGCGTTATGAGTCGAAAATCCGATCGTTCGATCCGGGCCGAGCAGGCGCCGGGCATCGGTTGGATAGAGGTCGTCCTGGCCGATGTGCAAGCCGCAATCGAGAAGCAGGGCGAAATCGGCGCGATCGTTCACGATCAGCGGGACCCTCGCTTCGCGGCACATGCGAGCGATCTCTTCGGCTTCGGCAAAGGTTTCGCGCGTCCATTGGCCTTTGTGGCGGAATTGCAGGATCTGTGCTCCCCCGGCCAGCAGGCCGACCGCTGCGTGCAACGCGGAACAGCCTTTGTGAGCGAGCGTGCCGGTATCGAGAATCGGATAGACCTTAGGAAGTGTCAATGACAGGGCCGTATGGCAATCTGCCTCATCGAAGTGTTCATGATAGCGCGGCGATCCTTATGCAACCATTCAGAACGCTATTCCGACCGTTCGCTCCGGATTCCGTGTCCAGCCCTCTCTTTACCGTAAACTGAGAGCGCCACATGAGCGAATCCAACGACATTTCCGTACATGGGCTGCAGAAGAAATACGGCGATTTCGAAGCCGTGAAAGGCATCGATTTCGATGTCCGCTCGGGCGAGGTTTTCGGTTTGCTAGGACCGAATGGCGCGGGCAAGACAACCACGGTCGAGATCCTCGAAGGCCTGCGCGGACGGACGTCGGGCGATGTTGCCGTTCTCGGTTACGATCCGGATCGCCAGAAGCGGCAACTCAAGGATCGCATCGGCGTGTGCCTCCAAGCCACCAATTTGCCCGAGAAGATCACCGTCCAGGAGTCGCTCGATCTCTTTGCCGCGTTCTATACAAAAACAGTCGATGGCGCTCAACTCTTGAAACGGTTGCAGCTCTGGGATAAGCGAAATGCCGGCTACGGTACGCTGTCGGGTGGACAAAAGCAGCGCGTGGCCCTTGCGCTTGGGTTGATCAACGACCCGCAATTGCTTTTTTTGGACGAGCCGACGACGGGCCTCGATCCGCAAGTTCGACTCGAAATCCGGGATTTGATCGAAGAGCTGCGGAAAGAGAAGCGCACGATTTTAATGACGACGCACTACATTGAAGAGGCCGAAAAGCTTTGCGATCGCGTGGCGATTATCGATGCCGGAAAGATCATCGCGCTCGGGTCGCCGCGCGAGTTGCAGGAGAAGAGCTTGGGGCAATCGAGCATCGAGATCGTCTGCGATCGCGCGCTCACGGAGATCTCTCTTCCCGTGTTGCCCGACGCGGTGAAGACCACTCTCGTGAACGACGGGCACGGGTTGACCGTGACGTCGGCACGGCCGGCGCGCACGCTGGTCGAGCTGGTGAAGTGGATCGACCAGCAGGGGATCGAACTCCAGGATGTGCATCTGAAGAGGCCGACACTGGAAGATGTGTTCATTGAAATGACCGGGAAGAAGTTGCGCGAATGACATGAAGAGCTATATCGCCCTCATCAAAATCGATCTCAAGCTCGCCCTTCGCGCGCGCTCGGTAATCTTCTTCAATTATTTGTTCCCGCTCGTCTTCTTTTTTGTCTTCGCGCAATCCTTTCATGCGGAGCAGGGCGGCTACATCACGCAAGTGGTCACCATGGTCGCGGTGATCGGCACTCTCGGCAATGGACTTTTCGGCGCGGGCATGCGGGCAGTGCAGGAACGCGAGACCAACGTGCTGCGCCGGTACAAGGTCACGCCGATTTCCCCCGCGCCGTTGTTAGTCGCGTCAATGGTAACGGGCCTACTGCTCTACCTTCCCTATATCGTCCTCATGCTGATTCTGGCAAAGGCGATGTATGGGATGGCGATGCCGGAACACCTGACGTCGGTGCTGCTATTCGTCTCGCTGGGCGTGATCGCGTTTCGAGCGATCGGGCTGATCGTCGCGTCCGTCGTTAACTCGATGCAGGAGAGCGTCATCCTCGTCCAGCTCCTCTACATCTCGATGTTATTCCTGAGCGGCGCGTCGTTTCCGGTCACGATGTTCCCTGCTTGGCTGCTCACGATTACACAGTTCATCCCGGCGACGTATCTGGTTTCCGGGCTGCAAGGCATCATGCTGCGCAACGAAACGTTTCTGCAAAACTGGCAGGCGGTAGCGGCGCTGATCTTGACAATGCTGGTGGCGATTTTTGTTTCGATCAAGCTGTTTCGCTGGGAGAAGGAGGAGAAAATCCGCGCATCCGCGAAACTCTGGCTGGTCGCGGTGCTGCTGCCTTTCATCCTGCTCGGCGCGTATCAGGCGCATAGCAAGGAGAATGTCAATAAAACCAAAATTCTGGCGCGCGATTTGCGCCGCAGCCGCACACTGCTGATTCGGAACGCGCGCATTTTTGTTGGCGATGGGAAAGTGATCGAGTCCGGCTCCATTCTGGTAAAGAACGGAAAAATCGAAGAAGTGTACGGCGGCACGGCCGCCGATCCGAAGCAATTAAAAGCGGAGCCGGTGGAAGGCGCGGGGAAGACCGTGTTGCCCGGGCTGATCGACGTGCATGTTCACCTCGGCGCGCCCGGCGGCTTCTACGAATCGAGCAAGGATTACGAGAAGGTAGGCGGGAACATGCAGCGCGCGCTTTCGGCCTATCTTTACAGCGGCGTCACGGCGGTCAAGAGCGCCGGTGACATGCTCGACGGCGTCCTGAAAATCCGTGCTCAGACCAACAGCGGCGAGAAACTTGGAGCGGAACTTTTTCTCTGCGGCCCGCTGTTCACGACCGCCGGCGGCCACGGCACGGAGTACTTCAGGCAGTTTCCGGAAAAGATCCGTCGCCTGATGGACGCGCAGTTTACACGTCTGCCAACTACCCCCCAGGAAGCTCGCAGGCAAGTCGAAGAGTTGAAGAAAGCGGGCGTGGATGGCATCAAAGCCATCCTGGAGGGGGGAACCGCCGGTGCTTTGTTTAATCGCATGGACCCCGCGATTCTGAATGCCATTGCAGCCGAAGCGCGTGCGCAACATTTGCCGATCGTGGTGCATACCGGCGATAGCGCCGATGTCGCCGACGCGCTGCGCGCTGGCGTGAATGGAATCGAGCACGGATCTTTCCGGGACAAAATCCCCGACGCTCAGTTCCAACAAATGGCGGCCAATCGCGTAACCTATGATCCGACGCTGAGCGTGGTCGAAGGATTCCAGAACTTGGCCGCTGGGGAAGCGGATGAGTTGAGCCGGTCGCTGGTCCAACAGGTGGGACCGCCTTCGCTGCTGAGCGGGACGCGCAAAATGCTGAACTCGCCCCAGATCGCGGCATACCGGGAGCGGTTGAAAGACCTTCCGGTGGACATGAGCCTGGCGAAGGCGAATCTTCTTCAGGCATGGCATTCCGGCGTAATGCTGGTGACCGGCAGCGACGCGGGAAATCCGCTCGTCATCCACGGCCCCACCGTTCAGCGCGAAATGGAGTTGTGGGTGGAAGCGGGCATCCCGCCCGAAATCGCTCTTCAGTCCGCGACCTCGCAAGCAGCCAAACTGCTGCGCGCGGACAGGCGATTCGGAACGGTGCGAAAGGGCATGGAAGCGAATCTGCTGGTCGTTTCCGGAAATCCGCTGCAGGACATCAAAGCGACCGAGGCAATCTCATTTGTGCTGCTGAAGGGAGAGCGGGTGGACCGGTCGGAGTTGTTCTCGGAAGAGTAACTCGAAAGCCGCTACGATTTCCCCCGGAACTCTAACTAACAACAGGTTGAATTCCAACAGCTCCATCAACAGTCGTTAGCTGCGCACCGTGTACAGCACTTTTTAGGGGCTTGGGACGGTGTTGAAGATGAGGATGGGGGCAGAGCATGAGGGGTGCCAGAACGGGATCGGACGGATGGGTCGGCGGGGGCCCTCGTGGTTATCCCGTTATTGTCTCGGAAGAGAAAAAATTAATCACGACTGGCGGAAAGTGGCGTAAAATAATTTCAACCGCGTTGACTCTTCAATTGCGGCTGGGAGACCACTCAAACGAAAGGAGAAAACGATGTACTATTCGAGTCTTTGCACTATCAGATTTCCACGCGCAACCCGCGCCGTTACGGGTTTTTGGCTGGCCGCGCTTGCTATGACAACAACAGGTCCAATATGGGCGGATGACGACACGAGGATTTTCCCGCCAGACTCGCGGCCGGCTTCCCTCGCGCCGACGCAGGCGGAATGGAGCGCGCGCTGGTGGCAATGGGCGTTTACCACAAACGACAATGTAGACCTTACGGGCGCTAACTGCGGAGTTGGCCAATCCGGCCAGGTTTTCTTTCTCGCCGGCGCGCCGGTAACCACCGCCGTGAATCGTTCCTGTACCGTGCCGGCGAACAAGATTCTGTTCTTTCCGCTGATAAATTCGGAATGCTCAAATGTTGAACCGCCTCCATTCCACGGCAATAACGAGGCGCAATTGCGAGCCTGCGCGAAAGCAGCTATGGACGGAGTAAATCTCTCGACGCTCCGGCTTACGATCGATGGGGTACCGATCGGACATCTCGGATCGCTCCGGACTCAGTCACCCTTATATGCCGTTACGGTCGGCGGAACATGCAATTATGACCCCAACTTTTGCCCCAATGGAAATCAACTCGGAGTGCCGCCCGGAACCTCCCTCTTCTCCGTCTCGGACGGATTCTGGGTCATGATGCAGTTATCGTCGGGCATGCACGTAATCCACTTCGAAGCGGCTGTGGTTTCGGGCCCTGGCGCGGGCTTCTCGCAGAATATCACGTATCATCTGCGAATCAGCGGCGAATAATAACCCGCCTTCCAGTTTTCCGCGGCAACAAGGTTTTACTGCATTGAGCAGTCGCCCAATAGCGATGCTACATAAAAGAAGCGCTGTTCCGTCTCTTCAATACCTAGAGAGCCGGGCGAAAGTTATGTTCGGTCGGCGTTCGCGAAGCACCGAACTGGCGTAAGCTCCTCTCGCCTGACAGCACCAGATTTGGTGGCAGCCCTCCAGGGTGGTTGATTAAGCTGCCACTGACGAGCCGGTCCGTAAGCGTGCGAACGTGAGCGGATCGGCTCTTGCCGTTTCAAGGAAAATTTTCAGAGCTAGTTTTTATCTTTACCCGGTGTTTGGGAACTGCCCTGCCCTCGTCGCATTCCGCACGGCAAACACGCCTGCTGAGCCTGCGAGCTCAAACATGGGGGCGAGTTGTTCTCCATCTTGCGCGATTGCCTACATGGCGGTCGGGCCGATCCAGTACCCGTTCCACGAATCTAAATTAGAAACAAGGCTACCGCAAACGTGTACGCTCGAGCCGTCTTCCCGCTGGTAACCCCCTGGCGTCCCTTGCTTCCCGCGCCCCCGCAACATTTTTCGGTGACCGTGCTAATGTCGGAATGGGCCGCCTAGTTAGTAGTCCATGCCTTCGGGTCCGTGCGGCCCGCCGCCGCCGCCCGCGGTCTGCTTCTTCTCCGGAATGTCGCAGATCATGGCTTCGGTCGTCAGCATCAAACCGCTGATCGAAGCCGCATTCTGCAGAGCCGTGCGGGTGACCTTGGTCGGATCGATTACGCCCGCGGCCACCAAGTCTTCGTACTTGTCGGTCGCGGCGTTGAAGCCGTAATTGGGGCTGTCGTTCTCGCGAATCTTGCCAAGAACCACGGCGCCTTCCGTGCCCGAATTGTGAACGATCTGCCGGACCGGCTCTTCGCAGGCGCGACGGATAATGTCGACGCCGATCTGCTCATCGCCCTCTAGCTTCATATCCTTCAAAGCTTTCGAAGCGCGCAGCAAAGCCACGCCGCCGCCGGGAACGATTCCTTCCTCGACCGCCGCGCGCGTCGCGTGAAGCGCATCTTCGACACGAGCCTTCTTTTCCTTCATCTCGGTCTCGGTAGCCGCGCCGACCTTGATCACCGCGACTCCGCCGGCCAGTTTCGCCAACCGTTCCTGCAGCTTCTCGCGATCGTAATCCGAAGTGGTCTCATCGATTTGCGCGCGCAACTGCTTAATGCGCCCTTCAATAGTCTTCTGCGTGCCGGCTCCGTCGATGATCGTGGTATTGTCCTTGTCCACGGTCACGCGCTTCGCCCGGCCCAGATCTTCGAGACGCACGCCTTCGAGCTTGATGCCGGTCTCTTCCATCAGCGGCTTGCCGCCGGTCAGGATTCCGATGTCTTCAAGCATCGCTTTACGGCGGTCGCCGAAGCCCGGCGCCTTGACCGCGCACGCGTTCAATGTGCCGCGCAGCTTGTTCACCACCAGGGTCGCCAGAGCTTCGCCTTCCACTTCTTCCGCAATGATCAGCAGCGGCTTACCCGCGCGGGCAATCTGCTCAAGAACGGGCAGCAGATCTTTCATGTTGCTGATCTTTTTTTCGTGGATCAGGATGTAAGGATCTTCGAGCACCACTTCCATCCGCTCGGCATCGCTTACAAAGTAGGGGGAGAGGTACCCGCGGTCGAACTGCATGCCTTCGACCGTCGCCAGTTCGGTCGCCATGGTCTTCGATTCCTCGACCGTGATGACTCCGTCCTTGCCGACCTTCTTCATCGCTTCGGCAATCGTGTCGCCGATGGTGTGATCGCTGTTGGCCGATATCGTTCCGACCTGTGCGATCATCTCGCCCGTAACGGGCTTCGACATCTTTTTGACTTCTTCGACAGCCACGGCAACGGCTTTGTCAATGCCGCGCTTGAGGGCCATCGGGTTCGCGCCCGCGGCAACCGCCTTCACGCCTTCGCGGAAGATCGCCTGCGCCAGAATGGTCGCGGTCGTGGTGCCGTCGCCAGCCACGTCGGAGGTCTTCGAAGCGACTTCGCGGACCATCTGCGCGCCCATGTTTTCGAGCGGGTCCTTCAGCTCGATTTCCTTGGCCACCGTCACGCCGTCTTTGGTGATATTGGGGCCGCCAAACTTTTTCTCCAGAACCACGTTGCGGCCTTTCGGGCCAAGCGTTACCTTTACGGCATCGGCCAACTGATTCACGCCCCGCAGGATCGCCTGCCGGGAATTTTCCGCATATATAATCTGTTTTGCCATTGATGTTCTCTCCTTTAAGACGGTGCTTAGCTGGCCTTCTTGGCCGCCACGGGCTGCGCGTCCAGAATTCCGAAGACTTCGTCTTCGCGCATGATCATATACTCTTCGCCATCGAGCTTGATATCGCTGCCGGAGTATTTTCCAAACAGAATGCGGTCGCCGACTTGCACGTCGAGCGGGACTAATTTGCCGTCTTCAAGGCGCTTGCCTTTGCCAACGGCGGCTACTTCACCCTCTTGGGGCTTTTCTTTGGCGGAATCGGGAATATAGAGGCCGCCTTGCATGGTCTCCTGATTCTCAAGCCGTTTAACGACGATACGGTCGTACAATGGACGGATTTTCATTAGCGCTTCTCCAATTTTTTGGGGTTTACGGAACTTGGTGTTCATGACGCCGGTTCCGATTTCCATTATTAGCACACAGAGGGGGAGAGTGACAAGAGTTTTTTGTAAGTTATTGAAGTAAAAAGGAATATTCTAGCGCGCCGGATCTTTCAATTTATCCAGAAAGTGAAACAGCGCAACCCCAACCACGCCATTCAGAAACGCCAGCACCAGCGTTTGACGGACATCGAAAATCACCTGTTGTTCGAGCAGTGCGCGCGATAGCACCCAGTAGAGAAATTGGTGGAATACGAAAAATAAAAAGCAGAGAATCAGCCGGATCAACGGATGCTCCACATCGATGCGAAGCCCGATCGACGCGGCGAAATACCCCACGAGCGTCTTGCAGATCCCGAACATCCCGAGCGGATCTTTGGATAGCGAATCCTGCGTCAAGCCCACCAGCGCGCCGATGGTTAATCCGCCAATCTGCGAACGCCGCATGAGCGCGAAATAAATCGTGACCAGCAGCGGCACCTCCAGATTCCGCAGAAACGAAAAGAACAGCGGAATGTAGACCTGGAAAAAGATCGCGAGGAGCGGGACACCGAAAAGTATCCATCCGCGAAAGCGCGAGATGCGGCTCTCGCGCTGGTTGCCCAGCAACAGTCGATCGCCCGAGTAGGCCATCAGGGTTGGGGAATGCGTTGCGGAACTGGAGGCCCTGGAGCCGCGTTAGCGGGTGCGGGTTGCATGTTGAAATCGGGCGGCTTCGTGGCGCTTCCAAACTTATGTCCCTGGGCCGCGCCGATTTCGCGGTAGTGCTCGATCGTTCGGTCCGCGTCGGTAAGCGGCGTGGTCTTCCCCGACTGCGCCGCCGCCGGAACCGGAACGGGTTTGCCGGCGGGATCTGTCTTCAGATCGGTCTTGAGATCCGGGCCCATATAAATATTCGTCTCGACCGGCGGCAACTCGGGGATGGCCTGGTGCACGCCTTCGAGGATGATCAAGACCTCTTCAGGCGCGTTCTGCAAACCGCTGGGATCGAGATACACGTCTTTAAAAATAGCGCCCGGACGGACCGCCCGAACGCGCCCGACAGGCAGGCCTTTCGGGAAGACGCGATCGTCGCCCGAAGTGAAAAACATCTCCCCCACGTCTATTTTCTCTTCATTTTGAATGTAGTCCACTTTGCAGGTTCCGTGGCCCTGTCCCCGGACGATGCCTCGGACCCGATTCTTCTGCGAGATCGCGCCGGCCGCGAAACCCGGATCGGTCACCATCAACACTTGCGAGGCGGTGGGATACGATGCCAGCACTTTGCCGACAATGCCATCCGGCGTGACCACGGCCATGCCCTTTTGTACTCCGGCGGTGGAGCCCCGGTCGACAAAAACCACAACGCTTGCGCCGCCGGCCGCCGTGCCGATAATTCGCGCCGCGGTCATCTTCGACGGCGTGCGAGCCTCGAACGCGCTAAGGGCCTGGGCCCGCTCGGCGGTGGCCAGTTCGTTGGTCAGGAACTGATTGTTGAGCTTGAGGCGGTCGAGCTCGACACGCATTTTCCGGTTATCTTCGCGAACGTCGCGCAACGAAAAATAGATATTCAAGAAGCCGGCTGCCCCGCTGCGGACGTCTTCGATAATCTGCGCGATGGGAGTCACCGCGGTGACCGCCCACACGCGGATAATGCGCACGTCGCTATCGTTCTTAACCTGATAGGCGAGCAGCACGATCTGCGCAAAAATAACGAGCAGCAGCACCGTGATGTTGCGGTATCGATTGAGCAGGGATTCCATCTGCGTTCATCTGCCCCTTGCCGCGGTCAAGATCTTTTCTTCTAGTCGATCGAGATCTTCCGCAGCAGTTTGAAATCGCTCAACATTTTGCCGGTTCCTAGAACCACCGACGCGAGCGGATCGTCGGCGATCGAGACAGGCAGCCCGGTCTCCTCGCGAATACGCTTATCGAGGTTTTTGATCAGCGCGCAACCGCCGGTGAGGACGATGCCGCGGTCGCTAATGTCGGCGCTCAATTCGGGCGGCGTGCGCTCGAGAGCAACCCGGATCGCATTCATGATGGTAGCCACGCACTCGGACAGGGATTCGCGAATCTCGCCATCTTCAATCGTAAGCGTTTTCGGCACGCCTTCTATTAGATTGCGGCCCTTGATTTCCATTTTCAACGGCTTATCGAGTGGATAAGCCGATCCTAATTCGATTTTAATGGCTTCGGCCGTGCGTTCGCCGATCAGTAGATTGTATTTCCGTTTCAGATACTGCATGATCGCGTCGTCCATCTCGTTGCCGGCGACCCGCACGGAGCGCGAGTACACGATGCCCGAAAGCGAGATCACCGCAACGTCCGTGGTGCCGCCCCCGATATCGACGATCATGTTTCCGGATGGCTCCGTGATCGGCAGGCCGGCGCCGATAGCCGCCACCATGGCCTGCTCGACAAGGTGCACTTCGCTCGCCTTGGCGCGATAAGCGGAATCCATGACCGCGCGTTTTTCGACCTGCGTGATTTCGCTCGGCACGCCGATGACGATCCGCGGATGCACCAGCATTTTGCGGTTGTGCGCCTTCTGAATAAAGTAATTCAGCATCTTTTCGGTGACTTTGAAGTCCGCGATCACGCCGTCTTTCATTGGCTTGATGGCGACGATATTGCCGGGCGTGCGCCCCAGCATCTCTTTGGCTTCTTTGCCGACCGCTTCCACTTCCCCCGTAATCTTGTTCAGAGCGACGATTGAAGGCTCGTTCACGACGATGCCCTGCCCCTTCGCGTAAACCAATGTATTGGCAGTGCCTAAATCAATGGCGAGATCCGACGAGAAAAGACTGAAAAGGGAGCGGAAATTCATGTATGCGGTTCAAATCAAAGGAGTAAAAGAAGGGTAGTGCAATAAGAGTGATCCTAGCACAGAACCGGAAAACTCCCGTGCCGCCGACTGGCACCGTAGCTGCCCCGGTCGGGCTTGTTATCGGGGGGATTCTTCTTTAGAATAACCGGAGTCGGCATGCACGCCCCGGTTATTCAAAGTGCTTGTGGAGAACGTGGTGAGCTTCCCCCCTTATTGAATAATGACGGGAGGTTGTGGCGTACCGAAGGTGATCACGTCCATTCCGGTAGGGCCGGCGATGTAAAGTTCACCTGACGTTGCGTCGCACGTCGCCGCACTGGTGGATTGCGTGTTGCCCCAGGATTCCAAAGTAAAAGTCACGCTAATGCTGGCGGGCTTGAACGGAAAGGTCAGAAAGCTGCCGTCCGAAATGGCGACACCGAACTGATCGGCATTGTTAAGGTTGAACGGCTGATTGGAACAGAACAGCGGGCCGCAATCGATTGGAAAAGGTACGGTCGCTAAACAACTGCTGACTTCCCGTGCTGGACAGCGTCGTGCCCACGAAGAAACGGCTGTGCGAAGTGTAGGTCAAGCTACCGGTTGTGTAACTCGCATATTGGCTCCCGCCGCTACTGAAGTTCTTCAGCGTGACCATGCTGAAGGGTACCGTGTAGCCAACCGGCGCAGTCGGAACACAGTCCGCCCGCAATAAGCCGGGCCCGGAGAGCCCGAACAGTGTGAACAGAGAGAGAGTGATACGAACAAGAGTGTTTTTCATCGAAGTTTTCCTTTTTGTTTTCTTTTAGGCGGCCGGCGGCCGCCGTGTGCTTTCGATTACTAGTGACGCAGTGCTCTACGGCGTTACAGGCTTTCTGAGGAGGTGTATTATGGCGTGCAGCACACGCCGTGAATCAAAAAGTACGCCTCTTCTATTCGTACGCGCACGAAGATTCGGATCTGCGCGATCTTCTCGAACGCCACTTGGCCGCCTTGCAGCGCGACGGCCTGATCGAAAGCTGGAACGACCACGATATTTTGCCCGGCGCTGCGTGGGATGACGCCATCGGCGAGCATCTTGAGCAAGCTGGCGTAATTCTGCTTCTGATCAGCGTCCACTTCCTCTCGTCCCCTTACTGCACCGGCAAGGAAATGAGGCGGGCGCTCGACCGGCAGAAGTGCGGCGACGCCATTGTGATCCCGATTCTTCTGCGAGCCGCCGATTTGACCAACGCCCCTTTTGCCCATCTCCAGTTCCTTCCAGCCAAAGGCAAGCCTGTTGTCGAATGGCGAAATCGCGACGAGGCGTTTGTGGATATCGCGCACGGGATTCGACGGGCGATCGAGGCGCTTCAGGGAAAACGTCTACAGCCGGAATCCGGGAGCAGCTCTCAAATCAACGACGAGGCCGAGCCGGCGGAGCGGGACCGGGTACTCGATGCGGCCATGGCGCGAAAAGTCCCAATGGGCAAACCGTCCGACTTCGACGTTATGGTGAGGCTGGTCAACTCACCTGGCCTGAGGGCGGTTTTGGAAGTGGAAGACGAATACACTAGCCGACCCGAAGACGTTCGCGCGAAACCGTTTCGAATGGAGTTCCCGGTGGACCAATTTGGGAAGCCCGCGGCAGCCACGCTTACCCTGAAATTGGATGCGCCCGATTTCGAGCCGAAATCCCAAAGCAAGAAGCTGACCGTTCCACCGGATCGCGATTCCGAAGTATGCACTTTCCTGGTTACGCCCCTTTTTTCGGGCGAACTGATGTTGAATCTTGAAGTTTACGCAGGCGAGGGCCGGCAGACCTCGAGAGTGTTCAAGATTGTCGCCGAGCAGTCGGACCGGGTAGTACGCGGGAGAGTGCTGGTATCGGTGCCGATTTCAACGCTGGCTTCGAAGCCGGACAATGCGGTTTCGAAGAAGTTGGATAGGGTTTGGCAGCCCCGCGTGGGCGAGTTTACGCAAATGTTCGGTTCATCCCCCGCCGCGCAAGCACCACCCACTCCTCCCACTTTGAACGCTCCTGCGCCGGACGCAACCGGTTCCTTTCCTCCGCCTCGCCCTGTAACGCCAACCGCCCTTGCCTGGAAAAAACGCTCTTTCGCGCAACCGCTCGCATCGGCCGCGGCGGTTCTGGCGATCTCGGGAGCGAGTCTTTATTATGCCGTTGGATTGAATCCGCGCCGGAACGCGGTAAACACGCCAATTAACACCGCAATCGACAACGTAGCCGCCACGGCAGCTCCGCCTTCGCCGCACTTAACCGTTTTAAGAGGCGGCGCGTCTCCCGCGCCAACTGCATCGACGTGGGAAACGGCGTACAACCAGGGCGTCACGGCAATGCAATCGGGCCGGACCGCCGAAGCCGAGGAGCAGTTCAAGCTGGCACAAGCTGCCGATCCGCGGCAGAGTAAGCCCGCCGCAGCACTCGCGGCAGCAAGCCTGGCGAGGGCTGGGCAGTTATCCGGCGGCGAGAAGGAGCTGGCCCTGACGCAATCGACCGAGGCGGCTCGAAATGCGATCGCGCTCGATCCGAAATCCGCGGAGAGTTACGTGGTCGAAGGCATCGCGCTGCAACAGGCCGGGAAACTGCCGCAGGCGGAAGCTGCATTACGCAAAGCCGCCGAACTGGACCCGGCGCGGGCAAATGCCTGGTATGCGCTCGGTTCCGTGCTGCTGCAAAACCACAAGGACGATGAAGCGGCCGCGGCCCTCGACAAAGCCGTGGCGCTGAATCCCAACGATTCCGACGCGCGCCTCATGCTGGCGGCGGCGCTATCGAAGAAAAGCCCCCAGGTAGCGAAAGGACACTTGGCGATTCTGATGAAGGACAAACAAGTGAGCGCCCGCCAGCTCGATGCGGTAACGAACCTATCGAAGGTAATCAATTAGTCCGCTCCGCATGGCGCGTGTCCTGAAAAATGATAGAGTATCGAATCGGAACCTACTCGACCCATGAAACGCCGACATCTTCTTACCGCCGCCGCTGCCACCGCCGCGGCCCAAATGCTTCCCTCCCGTTCGCAACAACTCCAGGCAGCCGCCCCCCAAGGCGGTCCGATGAAACTCGGATGCCAGAGCGCCCCGACGGACGACAAGCGCCTGCAATTCTTCGCGCGCCACGGCGTGCAAGGAATCTGCGGTTATCCGCGGGACTCGCAAAACCAGGGATTCTATTCGGTCGAAGATATCTCGCGCGCTAAAGACATTTGCGACAAGTACAAGATCGAGCTCGAATGCATCGCGCCGCCTTATCTCGCCTCGAGCCACATCGATAAGACGCCGCGGCCGGCGATCATGCTCGGCCAAAGCCCCGAGCGCGACCGCGACATCGAGCAGCTCAATATCATGATCCGGAACTGCGCGAAAGCGGGTGTTCCCTCGATCAAGTACAACATGAGCATTCTCGGCGTGCTGCGCACCGGGCGAACTCCGGCGCGCGGGGGCAGTACCTACAGCACCTGGAATTTAGCGGACGCCAAGAGTTCGGGGAAGTTCCCGCCCGAGACGCGCGCGGGCCGGGTCACGGCCGACATGTATTGGGAGCGCATCACGTATTTCCTCGACCGCGTAATTCCGGTAGCGAACGAATACAAGGTGAGGATGGCGTGCCACCCGCACGATCCCGGCGTGCCCCCGGTCGAAGGATTCCAGAAGGTGGACGCGGTGCTTGGGACTCCGGACGGGCTGAAGAAGTTCATTTCGATCCGGGAAAGCCCGTATCATGGCCTAAACTTTTGCCAAGGCACGGTTTCCGAAATGCTGCAAGATCCCGGCACGGAGCTCTACGACATCATCCGCTACTTCGGCTCGCGCAAGAAAATTTTCAATGTTCACTTCCGCAACATCCGGGGGCGCCGCAACGCTTTTGAGGAAACCTATCCCGACGATGGAGACGTGGATTTCGTTAAAGCGATGATGGTCTACAAGGAAGTGGGCTATCCGTATCTCATGATGCCCGATCACGTTCCGTTCCACCCGGACGATAAGGGCGGCGATCAGGCATTTGCATTCGCGTACGGGTATATCCGGGCGCTGATCCAGTCGGTCGGCCGCACGGCCTGAAGTGTCGCAAACCAAGCTCCAGCTTTCGCGATCGCCGACCGTGCGTAAGCCATTCGTAAACGTTGCGCCTTAAGGCATGATCTATGCTGTTGCGGCACTTGTCGGCAACCGGCGTTTTCCGTCAAGTTGACGTGACGCCGACTTACCGAGACCAATCTCTGGAAAGCCGTCCTTAGCCGCTTTCGAGTACGGCCACCTTGTGCCCGCGCAATTCCGCTCCTTGGCAGCCAAGCCGCCGCCGATATCTACAGAATCAAGCGGCGCTCACTAAAGGCTCGGCCGGGGTGGGCGTTCCCGCGCAACTTCATCAGTCCGCAACGCTCTGATGACGTTCTCTACCTGTGCGTCAAACTTCGCCGAATCCCGCTGCCAGCCGGTAAAGTCCGCGGCGAGACGAGACCGGATCTGCGCGGCCTTTCCTGCTTTCCACTTGAACAAGTGACCGTCGAGGTTCAAAGGGATGAGCACCAGAACCTTTTTCTTACGCTCCTTCATAAGGCGTTGTTCCTTAGCAAAGGCAGCGACGATTTCGTTGTCCACCCACCAACTGGTCAGTGACGCCTTCGAGCCACAAAAGAGCACCTTGTCCCACAGCCGAATTCCGCGATCGACATGTTCGTGGATATGATCGCCTGGCAAAATCTGTTTTTCGTCGAGCCAACAGCGGATTCCACGGCCTTGAAGCGTGTCGTGGAGGCGTCGTGCAAACGGCTTGTCCTCATGGCTGTAGCTGATGAAACAAGAATAGAATTCGATCGGACTACCGATTAGCGAGTGGGCGTACACAATAAAGTTCTCAGGCACGCCCGCACCACGCAAGAAAACGTCAGGGATTTTTCCGTTTGACCGAAAGATGGTGTCGATGCCAATTGAAGACGGACCGTCGTGTTGTACTTCTTCTAGGCCTTTGATGAGACTTAGGTCAACGTTTGCGAACGTCGCCTCCTCAATAATCACGCCACGGAGGTCCATCCCGTGAAGCTCTCCATAGAAGTGGACATAGTCAAATCTTACCCCCTTTAGATCGGTGCCGTTGAACCTTGCATTGACTATCCGTGCAGCTGTGAAGTGACATCCCGAGAGCTGAGCCCCGCTAAAGTCTGTCATGCCAAGTTCAGCGTAAGACAGGTCAGCGCCCCGTAGATTGGCACTCTTCAAGTCCACCCAACCAAGGTCGAACCAATCAAGTTTCCTTCCCGACAAATCTGCTCCGCTCAGGTCTGGTGATTCGCGTTCCACCGATTCACCCTTCCAGTCATTCCAGAACTCGACGCCTCGATTAAGGGCGGCGAGGTGATCTGGGTTTGCCATACTGCTCACCGATACCTCACATAACTGTCGCAGTGCCGACAAGCGTACAACCACGGCGTCTCGGCACTGATTCTCAAAACAGACCCCCCGGATGCATTATTAGCGCTGGCCAAGTATCCACTTGGACGCGAAACACGCATCTCCTGCATGCGCGCGTCGGAGTTTAGTCCTGGTAAACACCGCTCAAGGAAACCACACGAGCGGAAAGTCGGCGACCCGCCCGCTGGCGAAAGTTTTTCTGGCTACGGTTCTATGCCGATGCTATCGTTAACAGCGCCACGAATCCGCTGTTTGCAACCGAGGTAGCACTGCGTCGTTTGGATCGATACGTGGCCCAAGAGAAACTGGATCTGGTCAAGTTCTCCACCCGCTGCGTGACAGAGCTTCGCTCAGGATCGGCGTAGATCGTGTGGCGCAAGCTGGCTGAGCCCAATCTTCCTGGCGTGCTCTTTAACCACATGCCAAACCACCCGCTCGGTCACCTGCTCACCCCAACATGTTCCAGCCCGACAGACGCAGCGAAACAGCCGCCCGTTTGCGATGCCAGCGGCCTTTACCCACATGTCTATTTCCGCCTTAACCCAGTCAGGAACCGGCACGGTTCTGACGTGACCGCCTTTGCCGACAAGATCGACGATCGCCCAATTATCCTCGCGTCGCTGCAGATGCGAGAAGTCCAAATCAGCGAGTTCCCGCCGCCTCAAGCCACAACAAAGCAGGATGGCGAAGATTGCGCGATCTCGTTTCCCCTTCAGCGTCGCGAATGAAGGCGACTGCAACAATCGCCGGGCCTCGTCAGCCGTGAGCCAATTTCCGAGCCTTACGCCCAGCTTCTTCACTCCCTTTACACGTCGTATTCCGGCGGCGAGCTCAGGGCTGAGCAACCCAGCATCGGCGGCCTCGTATGCAAGCCGCCGAACGGCAGCGAGTCGCCCATTGATCGTGCCTGGTGCGAGTCCCTGGCCCTCCAGAAAAATGCGGTATCGTGTGACCACAACCTTATTGAAGGACAACCGCGGCTCGGAACAGTACCATAGGATGAAATCGTCAATCGCGTGTCGGTATCCCCGCTTCGACTCCGGCGAACGCAGACTATCCAAAACCGCTCTCTTGCTGTGATCCAGGTCCGGCAGGCCCAGCTTGGTCTTCGGTCGTCTCACGCCTCGGGATCTGCGTTTGGTGTTTCTGCTCATCTCTGCCGCCTCCTTGCGGTTGGAAACGAGCCTACACCTCACCAGACGAAACGGGCGTTATTCGACCAAGTGGCGTTCTTGACGTGAAGCCGACTTCACAGGAGTAATCGCTAAACGCTGTGCCGTTGATCATTCTTAGCCAGGCGACGGAGGTGAAACTATGACGTCGGCCTCAGCGGAACGCAGCCAGATAATTTCCGGATCCTCAGTACGTCCCGGTTTCCCGAATTCGTTCCCCACCCTTACTTGTGGTCACGCGTGTGTGGCTCGTTGCGCTCCGGGAAGAGATGCGTGGTCACTTCAAGCTGGACTTTCGTGTTTGGCGGAAGATCTCCGTGGTCTATTTTGTCCATGATCGCCAGAACGCACTCAACGACCGTTTCTTCTTTCATCAGATGGTGCTGGATCGCAGCCAGAAACCAGCTCGAATTCTCCAACACGATTTAGCGATCGGCCTGCACAGCCTTCTCAATCTGATAGCTCAACCCATCTTCAGATCGGATCACGTTAAAGCCCGCCTTTCTGAATCGCTCCAAAACGTGCGCCGGATTGTAGATGGTCTGGACAATTGCTCCCTGAAAGTACAACCTGCGAAGGAAGTGAAGATCTACGGGTAGCCAAAATGGTGGTGCGCAGCCAGGCAAGAATCCGGTCGATATCTCTCCCATGCGAATGCTGTTATCGTGCGATCCGAAGTGAACCAACTTGACTGAGCGCCCGACGACTGTCTCCAGGCGCGCATTGAAATCGATCGCCTTGGCTCCGAAGAGACGGTCAAATAGACTGGCTTCCGGCAATACATTCAGCCCTATGAGGAGGAGGCCGGAACCCACTTGTTCGTACGCGACATCCGCGACCTCAAGTGAGTCGCTGAGGCTTTGAAGAGCGCTAATTTCATAACCCTCATGGAAGCTATTTCGTTTGGTGAAGCTTTCTGGAACGTTCGGGGGCGAATTTTCCTTATTCGGCGCCAGAGACTCTTGCATCTCAGTGATTTGTCGCTCCAATCGTTCCGCAAAATCCTTTTTGGCTTCCCCATGGTGCATTTCAGATGTGCCTGGTGTAGCGGGGATTCTGTTGAACGGAATCCTCTTGGGGTCAGTGCCAATCATGTGTAAAGTGACTTCGGCTCGTCCGGACCCCACCTTCCGGGCCTTCAGTTCTCCCAGCGCTATGACTTCGCCACTCCGGAGGTCCAAAAAGCTGAAATCTCCGACGCGCAGAAACGATGTGATCCCGTGGTAAATTACAACGCAGTCAGCATAGCGGATGTGCTTCAGGAACTCGATTTCCGCTAGACCCCCGACGCCAGGTGGCGTGTGCGGAATCGCGGAGTGCCGGCGTTGCTGTCCGACCTTGTTCTGGCTCTTACGGTAAAAGAACCAAGCGAAAGCATCACCGATGGCCCTACCCACATCCATCGCTGACTTTAGGGCAGTTCGGAGTTCATCGGACTCGCGCAACAGGCTCGCAACCACATCCGACCCAAGCTGGGACTTGTTGGCAATCGTGGCCTTCTCCTCTTTTCGCAACCTGCGATATACCTCGTCTAACCCGAAGAGGGCACTCGCGAGTCTGGGCTGAAAGGCCAGAAAGTGTTCGCCAAAGTCTGGCGAGATGGGCCCGTGCTTCATCAGCGCGAGGGTTTCCCAGCATTTTAGAAAGTCTTTCTCGGCTTCATCGATTGCAGTTCTAACTGCTTCAGCGGACATCATTCTCGTCCCGGCGTCAACGTTCTGTGCCATTTTAACCGAGGCGTCTATACCCTCCGAATTCGCCGATCTGCGATCATCCAAACTCCTGCCTTATCGCGCAGCGTAGAGTAAATCTGTCACTCTCGCTCCTGTGAAACGCCGCTCACAGAATTCACTTTGACGTATAGTCGGCAAAGCGTTGACGTGCCGCCTAGCGGCACGTATCGAACGCGAAAAGTCGCGCGGCGTTTACCGAGGCCAGCCGCAAAATTGTGGCCGATTACCCTAATTCGGTTGATATATCGCGGGCCGCTGCCAGTCCGTCGGTTCGTTTCCATCGAGCGGCAAGGCCTTAAATTCGCATGGCGATTTCGGTTGCGTCCCCGCGAGGAAATACTCGACACGCCCCGGGCCGCATAGGTCGCTCGCCAATTGGCCAGTGTCCGGATCGATGTTTACTCCCACAATGCCTTTCACCTTTTCGAAAGGTTTCGCGCCGACGCCCAGGGCAACCGCGCGCTTCATGAATTCGGCCCAAATCGGCAGCGCGGATTTCGAACCTTCCAAGTTTAATTCGCGATTATCGTCGAACCCGACCCACACCACGCACAACAGATCGGAAGTGAAGCCGGCGAACCATCCATCGCGGGAAGTTCCCGTTTTACCGGCCGCGGGAACTCTGAAACCTTTGCCGCGGACTCCCGCCCCGGTCCCGCTCCGCATCACTTCTTCAAGCAGATTCACCATGAGATAATTCACGCGGGAATCGAGCGCCCGATGCCGCTCAGGCGAACCGGCGGCGGCCAGGTTGCCATCGCGAGACAAGACGGAGGCTAGAAAAGTCGGCTCCACGTACGTCCCATCATTCGCAAAAACCGTGTAAGCCCCGGCCATTTCGAGCGGCGTCGCCTCATACGCGCCGAGAGCGACGGCCGGAGTAGCCTGGATGCTTTCGTTCAGTCCGCACTTTCGCGCCAGCTGCACCACTTTGCCGTAGCCGACTTGCTCCGCTAAATGCACGGTCGCGATATTCATCGAGGAAGCCAGAGCGCGCCGCAAAGTGACCGTTCCGTGGTAATTCTGCATGTAATTGCCCGGCTCGTAGATCTGATTGCCGAACTTGAAAGTGGTCGGCTCATCCTCCAGAGTATTCGCGGCGGTGATGATCTTTTTCCCGCCTTCGACGGCGGTGTTGAGAGCGGCGGCATAAACGAACGGCTTGAAAACGGATCCCGGCTGCCTCATCGAAAGAGCGTGATTCAACTGGCTCTGCGCATAATTGCGGCCGCCCACGACGGCTTTGATGTAGCCGGTGTGCGGATCGAGCGCGATCAGCGCAACTTGCGGCAGCGTCTTATCCGGATCGTTCTTTTTCCGTTTGCCGTTGATGAGCTTATCGACGCCCTCCATGCCCATTTCCACGGCTTTCTGGGCGGCGTGCTGCAGATCCCAATCGAGCGTCGTGAACACCTGATAGGCCTCGCTGTCCTTGGTATCGTCACCCAGGCGTTCCTGCAACTCATCGTTTACAAGCGCGAGAAAATACGGCGCCCCGCTCGAGTCGAGCACGCGTGGCGCAAGCTTGAGCGGAGTCGCCGATGCGCTTTCGTACCGGCTTGGGGCGATGTAGCCGTTTTGCCGCATCATCGTAAGAATCACGTTGCGCCGCGCCAAAGCGCGAGCCGGATACTTGAACGGATTGAAGTAAGTGGGCCGTTGCACCATTCCCGCGAGAGTCGCCGCTTCGGGCAGCGTGAGTTCGCCGATATCCTTGCTGAAAAACGTCTGCGCCGCTTCCCCGAAACCATGAATGCTGAACGTTTCCCGCCGCCCGAGATAGACCAGATTGCAGTAATACTCCAGAATCTGTTGCTTCGAGAGTTTCTGCTCCAGTTGCATCGTGATCAAGATTTCGGTCAGCTTGCGCTTCCAGGCTTTCTGGGGCTCGAGCCAGATGCCGCGGGCGAGCTGCATGGTGATGGTGGACGCGCCTTGCTCTTTCCGGCGGTCCTTGAAATCCACGTAGGCGGCCTTCAGGATGCGGCGCATGTCCAGGCCGGAGTGATCGAAAAAACGCTTGTCCTCCGCCGACACCAGGGCGTTCACCAAGACCTTGGGGATCTCATCGTAGCGGACCATGCGGCGCCGCTCGCGGCTCCCATCCGTGAAATTCGTCAGTAGCTCCGGTTCAAGCTTGTATTGGGAAGCGTTCTGCTTCCCGTTCACCAGCCAAATGGATGAAATTTTGCCGGACGCGAACCGAATATCGGCGGGCTCCCTTTCCACGACGGCGTTTTCGCCCGGATGCACTTCCACGGTTTCGTTCCCGGCGCGATACCAGCCAAAGGGATCGCCTTTGCGGTCGCTGTATCCGGCACGCCGCAGCGCCGCGGCGATTTCCGTCGCGGAGATCTCCTCGCCGGGTTCCAGGGTTCGCGGCGACGCATAGAAATTCGAGGCGCCGCCGAACGGCCCGGAGTGCAACTTCTGGTCGACGATACGCGAAAACTTCGCGTACACGTAGGTAAACGGAAGAACCACCAAAACAAAGAAAATGCCGGCAATGGCCGCCACCCAACGCCGACGTTTCCGGCGTTTGGCTTCCGCTGGCGTAAAAGAATGTTCCACGCTAACTTCTGTATCCATGCTGGGATCTTTCGGGCTACGCCGCGGGAACGCTGTTGAGAGGTAATGCTTCAATTAACGCCGCGTCTTTCTTGCGGATTACCGTCAACACGCTAACCTCTTCCGGATGTAATCCATGGTCGTTCGGGGAAGGTTCCTCTTCGGGCTGCTTCACCATCTGCGGGAGGCTACCCTCCATGTAGGCTTCCAGAATAGCAGGGTGTACATAATAGTTCCGGCAAGTGGCTGGGCGATTACCCAGCAGCTTGGCAGTCGACTTTTACGGCGTCAACGATGTTCCGCTTGCCTTCCGTTTCCGATTCGAACGGCTTATCGGCCAAGGCCAACGCGGTTTGGACGGTTCCTGCCCAGGTACGAAAATCTTTCGCAGTAAACTCCTCGCCCGTGATCTGGCGCAGATAAGCTTTCACATCCGACGAATCGACTGCGTGGCGCTCGCCGGCATCGTTCTTGTATTGGAAAAAGCTCGTATCCGGGAAGATCCTGGCACGCCTTCACGATGCGGGCCAGGCGGCGATCCACGATGGTGATTTCGTGCTCCTGCCCGCTCTTTCCGCGAAAGCTGAAGGTCATCGAACTGCCGTCGATCTCGACGTGGCGATTGCGCAGAGTGGTTAGCCCGAAGGATCTGTTTTCGCGCGCGTATTCCACGTTCCCAATGCGCATGAAAGTCGTCTCGAGCAGCCGCACCACGGTCGCCAGCAGCTTCTCGCGCTGCAACCAGGGAGCGCCAAATCGCGCTGAACGCGCTCCCGGATGGTTGGTAGAGCGGGCCGCCTCCGGTTTTCGAAACGTAGCGGAGACCGGCGACGGCGGCGGATGCGATGGGATCGGTTGGAAGCATCAGCCGCTTCCGGCGCGCCGATTCATTCCTGGACAAATGCCAATTGGTGACCATCCGGATCGCACAAAATTACCTCACGCCTATGCCAAGGCTGATCGACCGGACCTACGCGAATTGCGGCGCCGCCGGTTTCCGCTTTTCGAGAGAGTCGATCGACGCTCCCGGCCGGCACGGAAAACGTGAGCGTGAAACGCGGCCAGTTGGGATTAAAGATTGGCATTGTCCGTCCATCGCCCACCAGCAAGAGGTCGCCATGCCCCGGGCGGTTGAGGTGCGCCAACACCGGCTTCCCTTCGCGTCCTGGAAGTTCTAGCACAAGACGAAACCCGAGCGTCTCTTGATACCACCGGGTCGCTTCCATCAGATCTTTAACCACGAGAAGTGGAAACGGAGCCATGAATTTGCGTTTTCGGATAATCCCTCCGGCGGACTTCCGCCCATGATTTAAAATGAATGTATTGCATAGCACTCCGAGCTTCCCGAGGCCGCCCGCCGCGAGTTGGCCTCTTCTCTACATTGCGATCGCCCTTACCACCCTAGCCACCCTGCTGCTCGAACTCTCGCTCACCCGGATATTTTCCGTCGTCTTCTATTATCACTTCGCTTTCCTGGCGATTTCGGTTGCCCTTTTCGGATTAGGCGTGGGGGGAGTATTTTCCTACGTGGTGGCCGGTTGGAAGGGTTCGCTTTTCCAGAAGCTGGGCTGCCTGAGCGCGGCGAATTGCGGGCTGGTACTTCTGGCTGTCCTGGTGGTCCTTTCACTCAAAACCAATTTGAATAATGGGCAATTGGCGCTCGTCTATTCCACAAGCTGCCTTCCGTTCTTCTGTTCCGGCATTATCGTTTCCCTGGTGATCTCGGAAACCATCGATCGCGTGGAGCGCGTTTATTTCTTCGATCTAATGGGCGCGGCGTGCGGGTGCCTGCTGCTGGTTCCGTTGCTCAACAGTTTTGGCGGCCCCAATACGACGATTGCCGTGGCCGTTCTGTTCGCCGCCGCCGCCGCGATCTGGTTCAATCTCGCCGGTTCGGCGCCGGGACGCATCGCCGGCGTAGGCCTCGGATTGCTGCTCACGCTGCTGGTGATCGTAAATATTAAAACCGGATGGATCGACCTTCGCTACGCCAAGGGCCAGAAACTCGAGCACGAGCAGTTCGTGAAATGGAATTCGTTCTCGCGCATCGCCCTCGGGAGGGAGAAGCTTTCGAACAGCCCTACTATTTTCATCGATGCGGATGCCTCGACCGGTATCGCCAACTTCGATTTTACCCGCCTAAGCGCCGGCGACCTTCAGAATCTTCTGCATCAGGGACCGGGCCTCCCATACGTCCTCAGACCGGGCGCCAAGACCTTGATTATTGGACCGGGCGGCGGCTGGGATGTCTCCCGCGCGCTGGCTTCGGGCAGCCGCGACGTAACCGGCGTCGAGATCAACCCGATTATCGCGACCACCATTATGCGGAAGAAATTTCCGCAGTTGAGCCGCTATCTGTACTCGCGCCCCGACGTGCATATCGTCGTCGAAGACGGCCGCAGTTTCGTGCGCCGCAGCCCGGAGAAATATCAAGTTCTGCAGGCCACGCTGGTCGACACTTGGGCTTCGACGGCGGCGGGTGCATTCGCGCTTTCCGAAAACAATCTCTACACCACGGACGCCTTCCGCGATTACCTTACGCACTTGACCGATGACGGAATTTTGACCTTCACGCGATGGGGCTTCGATCCGCCGCGCGAATCGTTGCGCCTGATCTCGCTTGCAATGCAGGCGCTGGCCCAGTTGGGCGAGCGCGAACCATGGCGGCACATCGTGGTGGGCCGTTCTGGCACGCGCGCCGATCTGGCCGGCTGGGGCGCGCAGGACACCGTGCTCATCTCGCGCAAGCCGTTCTCCTCCGTCGATACCGCGCGCGCCGGACAGGCTATCGCCGACGCAAAAATGGAGGCGGTGTATCTGCCGGGCGACCCCGTCCGCAATCCGTTTTCGGCTCTGCTGCTCAGTTCCAATCCGGCGCAATACCAGCGCGATTATTCCTACGACATTTCGCCGGTAAGCGACAACCGCCCATTCTTTTTTTACACCGTGCAGCCGCGCGATATCCGCGCGTTCCTTACCCAGGCGTCCACCGACTCGGCCGATTACAAAATCAACACGGCCGTGCCGATGCTGTTCGAATCGCTCGCCATCAGCATCGCCGCCGTGGGCGTGATCTTGATTCTGCCGCCGCTCGTTTTGGGAACGCGGCTGCCGCGAGACCGTTCCGTGCTGGTTTTCCTGCTGTACTTTTTGTTCATCGGAGCGGGCTACATCCTGATTGAAGTAGCGCTCATTCAGAAATTCGTGCTTTTCCTGGGCCACCCCACTTATGCGCTCACGGTTGTGATCTTCGCGATGCTCCTCTCGAGCGGTCTCGGAAGCTTCGCGAGCCGCAAAGTTCTACAAGGCGACGATCGTCGCTTGCTCGCCGCACTGGCCGGGATCGCGCTGCTGGTAGCATTGCTGGCCATCGAAATGACCGTGTTGCTCACGAGCGCCGTGGGGCTGCCGCTTCCGCTCAAAATGGCGATAACGGTCGCGCTGATTTTTCCCGCCGGATTCGTTATGGGCATGCCTTTCCCCAGCGGTTTAAAGCGTCTGGAAGAATGGAATCCACCCGCCGTCCGGTGGGCCTGGTCGTTGAACGCGGCGGCGAGCGTTCTCGGATCGGTTTCAGCGTTGATTTGCGCCATTTACGTGGGGTTGATGCAGACGCTGCTGGTTGGGGGCGTGTTCTATCTGGCTGCGTTGACAATTCTGGTGGCGGATCGCGCGCGAGTTAGGGCTGAAGCGCCTGGCTTGGTGAACGCTTAGACCGCCGAACGTTCGATATGGTTGTGATCTCCTTGTTGCGAGGCGTTAATGTCGGAGGACACAACCAAATCAAGATGGATTCGCTCCGGGACCTCTTTGAATCTCTCGGCCTGCGGGATGCGCGCACCCACGTCCAGAGCGGGAACGTTATCTTCCGGACTGAAAAACGGGATCTTGTTCGACTAACCGGGCGCATCGAGGACGGAATTGAGCGGAACTTCGGCTTTCGTCCCCGCGTCATCGCTCGTACCGTTCCGAAACTGCGGGACGTGGTTGCAAGAAACCCGTTCGCGGGGCGGCAAGGCATCGAGCCAAGCAAACTTCTGGTGATCTTCCTCGCCGAGGAGCCATCCGAGGCGCTTCGCGAGAAGATTCGCGCGATCAAGGCCGAACCGGAAGAATTGCAAATTGAGAATCGCGAATTCTACATCTATTTCCCTAACGGCATGGCGCGCCCAAAACTCTCGCCGGCGTTGATCGAGAAGACGCTGAAAATAGCCGGAACGGGCAGAAATTGGAACAGCGTTACCAAGCTGCTTGAAATAGCGGAGAAGATGGAAACCCTGTAGTGCCGCGCCGGTGGATGTGGTCGGAATCGAATTAGTCAACCCAAGAAGCTAACCGGCTTGCCGTCGGCAATCTTGATTGGCCGCCCGATATTCGAAACGTACTCTTTCGTGTAGTCGACGCCGAGCTTTTTGAATACCGTCGCCATTAGATCCGGCACCTCGACGGGATGATCCTTGACGTACATGCCGTCCTTGTCCGAACTGCCGACGACTTGGCCGCCGGGGACGCCGGCGCCCGCGAGCACCATCGAGAAACAATTCGGCCAGTGGTCGCGGCCATTGTTCACGTTGATCTCGGGCGTGCGCCCGAACTCGCCGGTCACAATCACCATCGTCGAGGCCAACATGCCGCGCTGGTCCAGATCTTCAAGCAAGGCGGAAAAAGCCTGATCGAGCTCCGGCATGAACTCGTTCGAGTAAGCGGGGAAAATGTTTCCGTGATGGTCCCAGGCGTTGTCGCCTTTGCCGACGCTGACGAAACGGACGCCGGCTTCGACCAAGCGGCGCGCGAGAAGCGATCCCTGCCCCATCGACGTTCTGCCGTAAGTGTCGCGCAGTTTCGCCGGCTCTTCCACGATGTCGAACGCTTTTTTCGCGCGCGGGCTACGCATCAGATCGAACGCGGACTGGTAGTAGCCGTCCAAGGTTTGGAATGTGTCGGTGGTGTCCCACTTGCGAAACTTGTCGTCCACAACTTGCAGCAGGCTGTGGCGGCCTTCCATGCGCGACCAATCCATGCCCATTGGCAGGTCCATGTCGCGCACCGAGTACTTGGGCACGTTCACTTCTCCCGCCGAGAACGGATTGTAGCGGGGGCCGAGAAATCCCGCGCGCGCATTATTGCCGCGCGGCTGGGGAATCATCACGTAAGAGGGCAGCTCGTTGCGCGCGCCCAATTCTTTGGCGATCACCGAGCCGACGGCGGGCGCAAGCAGCGTCGGAAGCGCGTCGTGGCCGCTCAACATCAGGGTTTGCGCCGCGCCGTGGGCCGACTGCTTGTGCGTCATGGAGCGGATGAGCGTGACTTTGTTCATCAGCTTCGCGGTGCGCGGAAGATGCTCGGAGATTTGCAGGCCGGGGACGGAGGTCGGAATCGGCCTGAACGCGCTGCGGTATTTCTTGTCCGCATCGGTCTTCATGTCGAACGTGTCGAGATGGCTGATGCCACCGGCAAGCCAGAGATGGATGATCGAAATGTCCTTGGGCGCGGGCTGCGCGCGCTCAACAGCCGCCGCGCGAAGCCGGAGTACATCGCCCCACGTGAGCGTCCCGAAGGTGGCTAGCGAACCGATTCGAAGAAAGCCGCGGCGGTCGTACATGGTTTGCCCCTTAAATTAATGCTGGTACAAAAATTCCTTGGAATTCAAAATCGCCCACGCTAAATCCTGATAGGCGGCGGCGCGATCGGTTTTCTTCATGCGCTCGAGTGCCGCCGCTCGCTCTTCCTCCGCCGGCTTGCGCGCCAGCGCCTTCAGGAAAATACGATCGATCAGCTCGTCGTCGCCTAACGCCGCGTCGAATTTCATTCCGCTAATCTTTTTCTGGATCGTGGAGCCCGAAATCAAATGCATGGTTTGCGCCATGTCGGGCTGGCTGTCGCGTTCACAGATGATGTCGCGGCTCAATTTCCCGAAGGAAGCGAGCATGTATCCGCCCCCGACTCCGTAAACCTGCATCGCGCGCGTCCCCGGTGGATAGCCGGCAAACTTTTCGGGAACGCCGGTCACTTCGCTCATGGAGTCGAGCAGCGTTTCCGCGCTCAGGCGGCGAATTCGGAAATGGGAATAGTTAATCGCATCGGTCTTGTTCGACTCGTTGGGTTCGGGCGAAAGCTGATACGCCCGCGAGTTCATGATGGCCCGCATCAGATGCCGCAGATCGTAACGATGCGACGTCAGATCGTTCGCTAGCGCATCGAGCAGCGCGGGATGGGTCGGCGGATTCGTCACGCGGAAATCGTCGACATCCTCGACGATGCCGCGCCCCATGAAGTGCTTCCACACGCGATTGCTAATGGCCCGCGCGAAGAACGGATTCTTCGGTGACGTCATCCAGTCGGCAAGGGCTTCGCGGATGTCGGTATCCTGTCGATCTTTGACGATCGGGCCATCGAGAAACTTCGCATCCATATGCTGTTTGGTCTTGGGATGCTCGACGGAACCCTCTTCCATATAGACGGTGGCGTTCTCGTCGTTCTCGTAAACCTCTTTTATTCCAACGCGCGCGAAGAAGGCGGCGAAGCCGTAGAAATCGTTTTGCGTCCACTTCTCGAAGGGATGGTTGTGGCACTTGGCGCAATCGAGGCGCACTCCGAGGAAGAGCTGGCTCACGTTGGTGGCGTGGTCCGGCGCGTTCGAATCGAAGCTGACGTTGTAAAAGCTGGTGGGGGATTCCTTCAATCCCGCGATGGACGATGTGCCGAAGCTGTGCGCGCCCTGGCTGAGCAGCAGTTCGCGTACGAATCGATCGTACGGCTTGTTCTCGCGGAAGGAATCGCGCACGTAATCGTACACGATCTTCGCGCCCTTATTGCCCGCCTCGCGCGTGCCGGCGCGGAAGAGCTCGGTGAACTTTAGGGCCCAAACATCGGCGAATTCACGCCGTTCGAGGAGGCGGTCGATAAGCTTCGCGCGCTTTTGAGGGTCCGTTGACGCGAGAAATTCGCGGGTCTCGGTTTCGTTCGGAAGCAGCCCGATGGTGTCGAGATACACGCGCCGCAAAAACTGTTCATCGGTCGCAACACCGGACGGGCGAATATTCATCTCGCGCAGTTTCGTGAAGATCCGGTCGTCGATGTAGTTGGTGTGCGGAATTTCCGGGTAATCTTTCGCGGTCGGCCCGGATGCAATCAGAATTCGCGCGGCGACCGCCTTGCCCATCGTCCGAACCATCACCGCAGTCTCGCCGGTCTGGAGCGCTTTCACGACTCCATGCGAATCCACCTGCACGGTATCGGGGGCGTTCGATGTGTACTGGACCAGGTTGGTCATATCGCGGACGCTCCCGTCGGAATAACGGGCGATTGCGACTAATTGTTGCGTCTGATTGGGCGCGGTGAGCACGCGCTCTTCGGGATAAACGCTCAACGAAGTCACGCGGACGGTGTCGTTGGCATCGTAAGGGGCGCCTTGCCGGAGCCAATCGATCAAGGTCCGGTATTGCAGCGAGTCCGACGCGAACCGAAAGCCGCCGCCGTGCGGAATCTGCGCGGTGGGCTTGAGCAGGATCTCGCTCTTTTCCGGTTCCTTGCGGTTGATCCGGTGCGCGTCGCCGCCAGTGATGGCTTCGTAATCGAGCTTCGGTTCATAGCCGAACAGAGAAAGTTTGAAACCGCGCTGGCCGCGAATGGAACCATGGCAGTTGGACCCGGCGCAGCCCGACATAGTGAAGATCGGGCTAACATCGTTGACGAAGCTGATGCCGGGCGGCCGCACCGAAGGCTTTACGATTACGGGCGCCTTGGCGCGCAGTCCGAGGCACGAAACCGAAACGGACTTCATCGAAGTCCGCGCGACATTCGCCGCCGCGCACTTGGCCGTGACGTCGCGCTCGTAGCCATCGTCGCCGGTGTAGGTCACGATGAACACCTGCGTAGCGTCCTGCCCGTGCAGCACGATGTTCGGAGGATACACGGAGAGTTTCGCCGCGAACGACAAGAAGGGAAGAAGCAGCAGCAAGGACTTCATGAACTATTCCGAACCTTGATGGGATGGGATTTGCCGATTACCGAGCCGCCGACGCGTGCCACGAGCACGAATTCGTCGGGAGCTTTTTCAACGCCGCGCAGCTTGATTTCAGCGCGCGTGGACGCCACAGGCACGGTGAGCGGCTCCATTTTGAGGCCGTCGGTAACGGCTTCGAGCGAAAGTTCGACCGGTTCCTTATTCCCCTCGTCGAGGCGCGTCACGATTGCCGTGAAAGAAGCCGCATTGTTCTTGAGCGATAGATTGCGCGGAACGTCGAGAACCACGCCGGGAGCCTCCGCCACGACGGCGCGCAGGTCCTCTTGCTCGGCGTCTCCGATGTGGCGAATGCGCGCTTTGAAGTAACGAGCCTGCCCGGTTCGTTCGACCGTCTTGCCTTGAAAAATGCCGCGCCCGCGAAACCGGATTTCGGACAAAGACAGCGGCGCGTCGCGATCCACCACTAGCTGCATGTCGAGATTCGTGCCATCGAGATAATGCGTTTCGCCGCATGTGCCGGTGTAGGCGCTATTTTTCGTGTCGGCGGTCATGGGCTTGACGTGCACGCCAGGCGGCAGATTCTCGGCCCAAACTTCGACGGGCGCGTTCCAGCCTTCGAGGCGCCGCACGATCACGCGCACTTCATTGGTGCGCCCTCGATATAGCGTTTCATCCGTTCCAACAATTCGAATAGCGAAATCGGGTTCGGCTTCCTTCATAGTCAGGCGGTAAAGAAACGTGGGATCTCCGCGAAATTCCGCATCCCGAACCATTGCCGTGTATCGGCCGGCCTTCGGCAGCGTGAAGACCAGGTGCGGGTCCATGTTCGCCGGTTCCTTGCCGGTGTTGGTGGTCGGGTCGTCTTGATAAGCGAGGCGCTTTCCGTTCTCGTCGTAAATCGCAACCAGCGGATCGAGCAGAAAACCCAATTGCATGGAATGCGCGTCGAGCACCACGGTTTTGGGTTGATCGATGCGGAAAACGAAGTAATCGGCGGCCTTAGGGCTGTCGACAATTCCATTGACCACGGTCGGCAGGGTTACGGGAACCGGATCGCGGCGGCTGCGCGCCTGGTTCCCGGATACCGTGATCTCCGCATAATTAGAGACCACGAACGGAACCGATTCCATCGCACCCTCGGCGTGCAACCGGTATTCGCCGAGCGGGACGGAATCGGGTATGGCCATTCGCACTCGCGCTTCATTTGAGCCTGCGGAGAGTACTTCGCCGCGCGCCAATCCGTCACCCAGCGCGACCGTCTTCAATGTCTGCAAGTTAACCCCTCGCAGCGTAAGCTCGACCGTGCCGCCGCGCTTCCCGCCCGCCGGTAGCGCGACATCGACAAACGGCATTTCACCCGCGAACAAGCGATACGTGCAGGTTTCGCAGCCGGCTTCGCTCGATCCGTAGACCCGGAGGAAGTAAGTGTCCGGCGCTTGAAATTTGTAAGCCAGATGCGGGTCCTTGAAGGCGTAGTAATCGTCGGAGTACGCCAATTCCTCGCCATTTTTGTCAAGCAGGCTCAGAACTGCATCCGCGGTCGAGCCATTGCGCGTGGCGAGAACGTCGAAGGTCAGAGTCTCTCCGGCGCGCGCGTCGAACTTGTAATAATCGTAGTCCGCGGCCTTGAGGATTCCATTCACCAGCGCCGGAAACTGGAGAGCTTCGGCGTGCGCGGCATCGTTGTTCGGCTCTTTTTCGGTGCGTTCGGCGAAAGTGCCGACGTCGAAATAGCCGATAGCCGACCCGTCGCTCGCAACCAAGCGCAAATCGTGACGCCCGGGCTCCGTATCCTTATCGATGTTTACCAGAGCGGTGACTTCGTACGCGCCCGAAGAAACCACCTTCGCGCGCAGCTTGGGCGATTTGAAAAGAATCTCGCGGGCGTTCTGGAGGTTCTTGCCCGTGAGCGTAATGCGAACTTCCGTGCCCCGCTGGCCGCCCGCCGGAAACACGCCTTCAATTCGGGGCCAGATCGGTGGAATTTTGGTTTCAGCTTGCGCCAGGGCCGCGCTCAATAAAAGCGAGAGGACGGCGGCCAAACGACTCATGAATGCCTTAGATTATATCGCACCGCGAATTTTTGTAAGCTTCTGCCGGGACGCTTCGAGCAGAGTCACGGTATCCACGCCACAGCAGACGTAGCGAATTCCGCGCGCGAGCCAAGCCGGCGCGTCTTGCTCGGAACCGGTGAAGACGCCGCAAGCCAGCCCGCGTTGGTTAACGGCGTCCGCAATGCGCCCGGCGGCCGCGAGCACGTCGGGATGCGACACTTCACCGGGAATTCCGAGGCTCTGCGACAGGTCGTATGGGCCGATGAAGATAACGTCGATGCCGTCCAATTCGAGAATTCCGGGAAGGCTTTCCACGCCAGCCGCGCTCTCGACCTGCAGCGCCAATAGAACTTCGTCCCGCGCATGCGCCAGAAAGTCGGCGACCGGCATTGCGGAGTAGCCGGCCGCCCGCACAAAGGGATTGAAGCCGCGTTCGCCGATGGGGTGAAATCTCGCCGCCGCAACCGCGCGGCGCGCCGCATCGACCGAGGCGATCTGCGGAACCTGCACGCCGGCCGCGCCGCAATCGAGAGCGTGTTGAATGGCGGCGGCATCGTTCGATGCGACGCGAACGATGGCGGGGACGCCTGCCGCGGCAGCCGCCCGGACCAAGCCGGGCAAGGAGGACGTCGCGATCGGCGCGTGTTCGCAATCGACGACGACGAAATCCCACCCAGCTAACGCGGTGATTTCGATGGATTCCGCGCAGGGGAGCTCGCAAAATGTGCCAATCGCGACTCCGCTATTTTTCAGACGGCGCCGCAAGGAGGGAATAGCTAGCATCGTGTAAGATAGCGAGTGTAGCCTATCCTGCGGATATGGCGGAATTGGCAGACGCGCGTGGTTCAGGTCCACGTTCTCGCAAGGGAGTGGAGGTTCAAGTCCTCTTATCCGCACCACAATTTCCTGTTGCTTTGCCGGGTTATGTACATTAATAGTTGACAAGATGTACATTTGTGGTATCGTCAGATATGACGACTACGATTACAGAGCTACGCCGCCATTTGTTTGATTTGGCTGAAAAAGCTTTGGGTGGCGAACCGGTCGAATTCTCTTATAAAGGACAGGTGCTTCGGATGACCCCAAAAAAGAAAATTTCCAAACTATCGCGCCTGACCCCGATGCCCGTGGTGAACCCGGATCTTTCGGATTTCGATCAAGCGACACGGGATCTGTACCGGGAAATGGAGAAGGAATGGAGCGCCGACTGGGATGAGCTTTGAGTCTTTACCTGGATACCCAGGTAGCCGTTTGGCTCTTTCAAGGCGATACGGGAAGATTGACCGCGACCGCCATCGCGAGGCTGGAGGAAGCGCAATTACTGGTTTCGCCGATGGTGGTTCTGGAGTTGGAGTATCTGTTCGAGTTGAAGCGCATCCTGCTGCGGCCTCAAGACCTTTTGTTTAAATTGGAAGCGCAGATCGGGGTCACGGTCTGCGATTTTCCATTCCCCGCCATCGTCGCGACGGCAATCGGCGAAACCTGGACCCGGGATCCCTTTGACCGGCTGATCGTGGCGCACGCCAAGGCGAACAGTCGCGCCGCGTTGCTTAGTTCCGACCAGGCGATCCGGAAAAATTACAGCGAAGCGATTTGGTAATGGTTGGACCTCCGCTCCTAACCGAGGGTTCACTGAAGGCAACGCATGGTGGGCCCGACAGAACTCGAATCTGTGACCTCTACCGTGTCAAGGTAGCGCTCTAACCAACTGAGCTACGGGCCCGCTCGCGCGATTTTCAATATATCACGCAAGCCGGAACCAAGCGTTCCAGCTAAACTTAGTGCCATGGAATTCGGTTTCCGCGGAAAGGTTGCCGTCGTCACGGGGGGCGCGAACGGCATGGGCCTCGCGACGGCTCGCATCCTGGCCGGCTTGGGCGCGCGGACCTGGTTGTTCGATCTCGATCGGGAGAATCCGGGCAAGATCGCCGCGGACTTTGGCGGACACGGCTTCGCCGTCGACGTCACCGACGCGCCCGCGCTGAGGGCGGCCTTCGGCGCGACCGCCGCGCCCGACATTGTCATTGCGAACGCGGGCGTGGCCGCCAACGCGGAACTCGCCGCGACCTCCGCCGACACCTGGAACAAAACTATTGCCGTGAACCTTACCGGCATCTTCAACACGGTGCAATGCGCCGCATGGCGGATGAAACCGCGCCGCGCCGGGTCGATTGTAATCACCGCCTCCACGAATTCGTTCGATGGCGAAGCGAACCTGATCGCCTACAACGCCAGCAAAGCCGGACTGCTCGGCATTCTGCATACGGCCGCGAATGAGCTCGGGCCGTTTCGCATTCGGGTCAACGCCGTATGTCCGGGATTGATTCGAACCCGCCTCACGGAGGATTATTTCTCGAACCCCGATTGCCTGAAGGATTATTTCCGCGCGATTCCGTTGGGCCGCGGCGGCGACGCGGAAGAAGCCGCGAACGCCATCGCGTTCCTCGCGTCGGATCTTGCTTCGTACATCACCGGCGCGGCGCTGCTGGTGGATGGCGGACAGATGTGCTCGAAATTCGCGACCTGGAACGAGGATCGCGCGGAATTTGCAAACGGGCGCTGGAGGCTGCTGCCCGAGGCGTGAACGCGTAAGGGCTTAGTCCGTAATGGAGAGAATCGTTCCCGGAGCGTTCCCTTCGAGACGGTTGTTCACGAACAGAAACATCGTCCGCCTTTCGTCGCGCGCGATTTGGATCAGCTCGCGCATTCCCTCGCGCGCGCGCTCGTTCACCTCCTGTACTTCGGCGTAAGGCGAAAACATCCGGACCGCATTTTCGTAGGGGCGTCCCTGTTTGAGTAGCGCGCGGCACACCAGGAAATCCGCCGTTTTCGATTCGGGAATCGATAATTGCTCGGGAAGTTCGGGCATCCGCGTCCAGGCATTGTAGACGTGCGCGATGTTGCGGCCGCGCAAGCAGGAGAAATAATCCGGAACCAGAAAATCCCAGTTGCGGATCTCGATGGCGTAGCGGAATTCGGGCGGCAGCGCTCTCAGAAAGATATCGAGCCGGTCAAGGAATTCTCCCGGTGCGGCAAAGATTTTCCGGGGGAACGTTCCAAACTCGAAAATCAGCAGCGCGGTTTTGCCTCGATGCCGCTCCAACGGACGCTGGAAGCCTTCACGCAAGAGAACGGGGTCGAGAAACGCCGGATTTTCACGGCCGCCTTGCAGACCATGCCGCGGGTGCGAAGGAAAGATCGGGCACGTGATCTGCTCCGGGACTTTGAAGGCGAATTGAAATCCTTCGGGCGCCTGGCCGAACAAGCGCCGCCAAAAATCTTCGGTGGGGAACTGGTAAAAGGCGAAATCGCCGCACACGGTTGGGAAGACGGTCGCATACTCGCCGAGGCAGGTTTCATTGAAGACCTTCCGCGAGAATTTTCCTTTCGAGAAATAGCGCGAGCGCGTGTAGATCCGGTCGATCCAGCCTTCGTACTTCCACGAACTGCCGCCGATGAAGATGTTGTTTCCGCTGAGGTCCCGGAGTCTGCGCGTCAGTTCCTGGCGCTCGATCGATTGCCGGTCTTCGAGTTCCTCGAAAAGGCTCTGCTGTTGCGGCGAGCGCAGACGGTTGTTACCAGGCGCGCGCCGAGCGATAGCCGTAAGGATCGGCGGCGGCTTCGATCACTCCGCCCGGCGTCAATCGTATCAGCACGGGCGCGGCGCCGCTGGCCCATCGCGAACGGGTTCCGATCCGATGTTTACGCTCGCCGAGCGCCAAAGCCACTTCGGGCGGGATCCTCTCGTCGAGGAGGAGGTCGCCGGGGTTCATCGCGTGATTGTCGAAGCTCGAGACCAGATGCCGCGTCTGGAACCGCGGCGCTTCGATGGCGAACTCCGTTCCCATGCCGAACTCGATCACGTCCAACAATACTTGCAGCAGCGACTGCTCTTGATTGTCTCCGCCCGGCGTCGAGAGCGCGAGGAACGGCTTGCCGCCATGCGTCACGAGCATCGGGCTTAGCGTCACGCGCGGCCGTTTTCCGCCCTCCAGCTCGTTGGGAGATCCCGGCACCAGCAGAAAACTTTGCGCGCGCTCGGTAAGCGGAATCCCCGTGTCGCCCGCGATCACCGAAGGCATCCACGCGCCGGACGGCGTGCTCGAGAACATCATGCCGTTCTTGTCGATCGCGTCGACGCAGGTGGTGTCGTGGGCCATCAACGCATCGTCGATCTTTAAGCGCGTGATATCCGATTCCGAGGGATGCGGCGGCGGATGGTCGCCGATTTTGCCCGGGCGGAATTCGAGCGAAGCCAGCGGGCCGATCAGTTTGCGCCTCTCCTCGGCATACGGCATCGAGAGCAAACGCTCCATCGGAACGTGCGCGAACTTTGGATCCCCGTAATATGTGTCGCGATCCGCGTACGCCAGCTTCAGCGCTTCATCGAGCGTATGGATGTAATCGGCCGAGTTCCATCGCATCGCGGCCAGATCGAACCCTTCGAGCATGTTCAGCGTCTCGATCATGGCGGGTCCCTGGCTCCAAAAGCCGGGCTTGTAAACTTCGTAGCCTTTGTAGTGCGCCACTAACGCGTCTTCGGGCTGCAGCCGGAAGGCGGCCATGTCTTCGTAACGCAGCAGTCCGCGATTCTCCTTCGAGAAAGCGTCGATCTTGCGCGCGATGTCCCCGCGATAAAAGTAATCGCGGACGGCGTCGATGGCGGCGGTACGGCTCGCGCCGCCGGCCAGCGCCTTCTTTTCCGCATCGGCCATGGCTCGCAGCGTGCGCGCCAGATCCGGCTGGCGGAAGATTTCACCGGGCATCGGCACGCGCCCATCCGGCATGAAATGATGTTTCGACGCCGGCCAGAGCTCGAAGAAGCGGCGGCTGCGGTCGATTGCGGCGGCGCGCATTTCATCGATCGGCGCGCCGTCCGCCAAATCGATGGCCGTGGCGATCGCTTCGCCGAAAGATTTAGTGCCGTACTCGCGCAAAGCCACCAGGCCGGCATCCACCATGCCCGGCACCAGCGCGGGCATCAATCCAGCAACCGGTATCATGCCCTTCAAACCGCCCTTTTCGGGAGGAGACGTAATTTCGCCGGGCATCAGGCGCCGCGTGCGGAAAAGTTCCGGCGTGGCAAGCTTCGGCATGGTGCCAACGCCCGCGATCGAATGCACTTTGCCATCGGGCGTGCGCACTAAAATCGGCGCTTCGCCTCCGAATCCGAAGTGTGAATATTCCGTCACGGCGGCCGCGAACATCGTCGCGACGCCTACATCCACTGCGTTTCCGCCTTTATAAGAAATGCGCAGTCCCGCGTCGGTGGCGTAGTCGCTTCCAGCCGCCAACGCGGCGTGAAGTCCGCGCGAAGCGTGCCGAAGGGGCCGTTCGTAACTGTTCCGCTGCGCGTAAATCAAGAGGGTAAGAAAAAACAGAAGAAGCGGAAGTTTGCCTTTCATGGAGGGCCTTTTTCATTCTAGGGGATAATGTCGCCAGACATGAGCGACCTTGCCGATCTATTGGAACGATTCCGTCGCGGACCCGAAGTTCTGGCGGTGATGTTGACCGGCGCGGCGGGCGAAGAGGTGGACTATGCGCGCGCTCCGGGCAAGTGGAGCATCCGCCAGATATTGCGTCATCTCGCCGATTCCGAAATAGCCGGCGCGTACCGGTTCCGGCAGATTGTGGCGGAGGACAATCCAACCATCATCGCGTACGACCAGGATGCGTGGACGCGAAATCTCGATTACGCGCGGAGGAAACCGGCGCAGTCGCTCGAAAATTTCCGCCGCATGCGAATTGATAATCACGAGCTGTTGAAAGATCTGCCGGAAGCGGCTTTCGAGCGCGCGGGACAACATACCGAACGGGGCCGCGTTACGCTGCGGGAGTTGGTGGAAGGTTATGCCGATCATGTCGAGAGCCATGCGCGGGAACTACAGACGATTCGCGAGGAATGGAAGAAGCTGAAATTGAAGAAATGAGTTTCTTGTGGCGCACGCACTTTTGCGTGCCGCGTCCCCACTCATGGGGACGCTTGGCGGGAGTTGATCAATCCCGATCGCCCGTTGCACTCTGTTTCGTGATGCGTTCGGCGTTGAGATAAGGCCGCAGCGCTTCGGGAACCACCACGCTGCCATCCTTCTGTTGATAGTTCTCGACGATTGCCACCCACGTCCGCCCGATCGCCAGGCCGCTTCCGTTGATGGTGTGCGCGAACTCCGATTTTCCTTTCGCGCCCTTGAAGCGAATGTTCGCGCGCCGCGCCTGAAATGCCTCGAAATTCGAGCACGAAGAAATCTCTTTGTAATCGTTTTGGCCCGGCAGCCATACCTCGATGTCGAAGGTTTTCGCCGATGAGAATCCCATGTCGCCCGTCGAGAGCACGACGGTGCGGTAAGGCAGTCCCAGACGTTGAAGAATGTTTTCCGCATCGGCGGTCAGCTTCTCGTGTTCGGCATAGCTCTGTTCGGGGCGCGTGAATTTCACCAGTTCCACCTTTTGAAACTGATGTTGGCGAATGATTCCGCGCACGTCGCGTCCGTACGAACCGGCTTCGCTGCGGAAGCAGGCTGTGTACGCGCACAGATCGATCGGCAGCCGTTCGCCGTCGAGCACTTCGTCGCGAAACAGATTCGTCACGGGCACTTCCGCCGTGGGGATCAGCCACAAGTCGTGGTTCTCGCACTTGAATAGATCGTCCCCGAATTTCGGAAGGTTCCCGGTGCCGAACAGGCTTGCCGAGTTCACCAGGTAAGGCGGAAGCACTTCGGTGTAGCCGTGCTCGCGCGTGTGCACGTCGAGCATGAAATTGGCGAGTGCGCGCTCAAGCTTCGCGCCCATGCCCCAATACACGGCAAACCGGGCGCCGGCGATCTTGGCGGCGCGCTCCATGTCGAGAATGCCGAGTTCGGGGCCGAGATCCCAATGGGCTTTCGGCTCGAAATCGAAGTCGCGAGGCGCGCCGAAACGCCGGATCTCGACGTTGTCGGCCGCCGTGCGGCCCACGGGTACTGTCTCGTGGGGCAGATTTGGGATCCCCGCCAGAAGTTCACGGAACTCGTCGTCAAGCGTTTTGACTTGTTCGTCGAGCAGCTTGATGCGATCGCCGGTTTCACGCACCTTGGCTTGGCTTTCCGCCGTATCGACGCCCTGTTTGCGCAGCTTGGCTATCTCCGCGCTCGCGTGATTGCGCTCGGACTTAAGTTCTTCCGCTTCCGTGATGGCCGCGCGACGGCGCTTATCGAGATCGCGGAAACCGTCAAGCGCCAGTGCATTGCCGCGCGTCGCCAACCGCGCCGTAACCGCTTCCAGGTTGGCGCGGAAGAACGCGAGGTCGTGCATTGGTAGATGTTAGCAAGACGAAGCGATCAAGTTGGGTTTGGAAAAAAAGGGTAAGGCGGCGGACTATTCTTCTTCGTCCTCTACAGCGACCGGCTCTAAATCTTCGGCTTCGAAAACTTCGCGGCAGTCGAGACACTCGACGTAATCGATGCCATCTCGCCTGGCAATCATCAGCGTTCGGTTGTGGTCACACATAAAAAAATCGAGATAGGATTCATTTTAGTCGTCCCAAGCGCCATGTCAAGTGCGCCTGGGAGCATTTTGCAAGGCAATTTGATCGCCGTTTCGCGCGATACAATTCGAATCGGTGCCTTTTCCGATCCATCGCGCGCGAAGGCTGCGCTCCAGCGAACCCATTCGCGCGCTGGTGCGCGAAACGCGCCTCCATCCCGAGCAGTTTATCCTCCCTCTTTTTGTGTGTCCGGGAGAAGGCGTGAGGCGTGAAATCAGCTCGATGCCGGGCAATTTTCAACTCTCGATCGACGAATTCGTGAAAGAGTGCGAGGAGGTTCGATCGCTCGGAATCGGCGGCATCATCGTGTTTGGCCTGCCGGAATCGAAGGATGAGATGGCGTCCGGCGCGTACGCCGAAGATGGAATCGTACAGCGCGCGGTTCGCGCCGTGAAGCGCGCGATTCCGCAATTGCTCGTCATCACGGACGTGTGCAACTGCGAGTACACCAGTCACGGCCACTGCGGCAAAGTGGTCAATGGGGATGTCGACAACGACGCGACGCTCGCTTGGCTGGCCGCTTCGGCGTTGTCGCACGCGCGCGCGGGCGCGAACATCGTCGCCCCCTCCGACATGATGGACGGCCGCGTTGCCGCCATTCGCAAGGAACTCGACGCCAATGGTTTTTCCGGCACGCCGATTCTTTCCTATGCGGCGAAGTTCGCCTCCGTCTTCTACGGGCCCTTCCGTGAGGCCGCCGAGTCGACGCCGCAGTTTGGAGACCGGCGCAGTTATCAGATGGACCCGGCGAACGGGCGCGAAGCCATGCGCGAGATCGCACTCGACCTGGAAGAAGGTGCGGACATGATTCTGGTCAAGCCCGCGATGCCGTATCTCGACCTGATCTATCGGGCGCGCGAGCGCTTCGACGTTCCCATCGGCGCTTATCAGGTGAGCGGTGAGTTTTCGATGATCGCGGCGGCCGCTCGCAATGGCTGGATCGATTACGATCGCGCCATGATGGAGAGCTTGATTTCGATCCGCCGCGCCGGGGCCGATTTCGTGCTCACTTATTTCGCGAAGGCGGCGGCGCGGCTGCTATAGCGCTCGCTACTTCCCGCCCTGCAACGCTCGAATACAAAACGCAATGTGCTCGTCCCGATCCAACCCGAGTTCGAGCGCGCCATTCACAATCTCGTCCCGGCTTACCGACCGCTCGAAGGCTTTGTCCTTCATCTTTTTCCGTACGGATTTCACATCCGCTTCCATCACGCTCCGTTCCGCTTCACCAGCGCCACGGCCCCGATAAAGCCCGATAGCTCATCGCAGGCAAAAAGCGTCTTTTCGAGCAAGGAATCGCGCGACACGCCACTATGGTTCGCATGTGAAAGGATAGGCCGCCGGATATCGCCGGGCACGCCGCGCTCCGCCAGAATGGCTTCGCCTTTCAGGCGTAAATCTTTGCACGCTATTTGGCGTGAGACCGGGCCAGCTGCCGCGAGACAGTGGCAGGGTGAATTTTGAATAGGCGAGCGGCATCGGCGGCTGTTTTGTCACCCTTGGAAACCATCTTGTGGATCTCGGCCTGTTGTTGAGGCGACAGCTTTGGGGGCGCCCCCATAAGCGCTAACTTAAAGGGTCTGCTCTCGGCTGAGGTTCCGCAAGACCGAAATTAGAGAGAGACGACCACCTTCTTGGCGGACACGCCTTTCATCTGTAGATCGAGCCCGGCTTGTATGGAATAGAGCCCATTTCCGACGACATACGGCTCCGGGGTGGCGACATATCGACCCTCCGCGAGGGGCCCGGGGGAGAAAATCCACGTAAACGACCCTACTCACCTCGTTGTCCATCAGAGTAGTCCCGAAGATGAACTTCGAGCGGATATGCTGGGTGAGGAATTCCGATCAACTCCTCGGCATCGTAACTCTTCCCCCGGTCGGTCACCAGTACGCCTGCGTAATCGACCGGAATCAGTTCCCGAACCTCTTCGTTGCGATGCCGCGACCGGATCTGATACACCGTCTGGT
>JBPCKZ010000252.1:0-14393 GCA_051003795.1 Bryobacteraceae bacterium
ATTGCGAACCTCTGGAACTATACGCGGATGGGCTTCGACCTGGTTACGTTTTCCGGCGGCAAAGGAATGCGCGGACCTCAGAACGCCGGCCTGCTGTTGGGCAGAAAGGACCTGATCGCGGCAGCCGCGGCAAACAATAATCCGTATGACGGCGTGGGCCGCGGGATGAAGGTTGCCAAGGAGCAGATTGTCGGGATGGTGGCGGCAATCGATTGGTTCCTGAGCCAGTCCGACTCCGGTTTCGAAACGGAGTTCCGGCGTCGCGCCGATCGGATCGCCGGTGAACTGAAAGACATCCCTACGCTGAAATCGGAAATAGCGATTCCGCCGGTAGCCAATCACATCCCGCATTTACTTTTGAGCTATGACCAGGAGCGGGTGAAGATTTCTCCGCGCGACGTAATGCTCGAGCTGCGCCGCGGCACGCCGAGTATCGAACTGAACCCCTCGACCGGGAGCACGAAAGGCGCTTCCGCCGGCATACCCGCCGATGGGAAAACAATCGTGGTTGGGGTTTGGATGCTTCAACCCGGCGAGGATTTGATTGTGGCGCGGCGTTTGCGCGAGGTGTTGACGAAAGCGGCGCGGGTTTAAGAACATCGGATTCGGAGGAAAAAAATGAGACCTGTCCTTTCCATGCGTTTGATCTTTGCCTTGGCGTTATGCACGCTGCCGCCTTTGTCGATATCCCTTTACAGGCGCAGAATGCCAATGCGACCATCAAGGGCACCGTGACCGATCCGAGCGGAGCCGCCGTCGCCGGGGCGGCCGTCGAATTGATCAATAGCGGCACTGGCGAACATCGGCGTGCGACCACATCGAGCTCGGGCAGTTACGATTTCACGGCGCTTCCGCCTGGCGAGTACGAAGTCAAAGCCACGGCTTCGGGCTTCTCGGAATGGTCGGGCAAGCTGACGCTCCGCGTCTCTCAGGAAGCCGCCGTCAACCCGAATTTGACTACCGCGGCGGTCTCGACATCGGTCAACGTCAACGACGTCACGCCGGTGATCACGACTGAGCAGTCGTCGCTGTCCGACGTGAAGGAAGCGACCCGGATTGAGGCGCTTCCCCTGCAATCGAGGAACTTCCTGAATATCCTCAATTTCACGCCGGGCGTTGTTTCGAATAACTTCGCCGGACAAGGACAGAGCTACACGCGCGTGAATGGAATCCCGGGAGGCTCGATCGATTATCTGGTCGACGGCATGACGGCATCGGAGCGCTACACCAACGAACTGCAGCGACTCCCGCAAGCTTTGCCGACGATTCAGGAGCTGAAAGTCAGCACCGCCAATGCGAACGCCGAGTACAGCCGGCCCGGCATGGTGGAAGTGGTCACGAAGAGCGGCACCAACCAGTTCCACGGCCAACTTTTTGAACTGAATCAGAACGACGCGCTGGCCGCGAAGAGCTTCCATCAGCAGTTCGTCAGCCATCTGGTGCGGAACGAATACGGCGGCAACCTTGCGGGACCTGTCTGGTTTCCGAAGCTCTATAACGGCAAGGACAAGACGTTTTTCTTTTTCGACGCCGAGGGCATTAAACAGCGCAACGCCGCGTCGGAAAGCTACATTGTGCCGCAGGCGAACTGGAAGAAAGGAGATTTCTCGAACTACACGGACGATTCAGGCAACCTGATCAAGATTTACGATCCGCTGACCACCCGCTACGATCCCGCCACGAAGAGCTATGTCCGCACGCAGTTCCCAGGCAATATCATTCCGCAGAACCGGTTAAACTCCGTGGGTTCGAAGGTCGCCGGGTATGTGCCGAACCCGAACCTTAATATTCCTTATTACGATGGCCAGAACTATCAGAATCCGAACGCGACCGGCAAGGACGACCGCACGCTGATCACGGCGAAGGTCGACCAGGTGCTGGGCGCGAACCGGCTCTCCGGACGCTACACCTATACGGACGAAAATAACTTCGGACCCAAGTACTTCCTGAACCCCAATAGCCGTCTGCTGGGCGGGCATAACGCGGCGCTGTCTTTTACGGAGCTCATCAAGCCGAATTTGATTAACGAAATCCGCGGAGGCGTGCAGCGCTTCCATGCGTATCGCGGCCCGCAGCCGATCAACCCGCCGATCACTCAGACACTTGGATTACCGACGTACCCGGGCTCGATCGCGTGGCCGGGCGTCTGCTTCGGCGATAGCTGGACTTCTTCGGGGTATTTCGACTGTATCGATCGCGACAACCCGCAGGACGCTCCCAATCTCACGATGACGGCATCGGACAATCTGTCCTGGAACCACGGGAAACACGAATTTAAGTTTGGCTTTTTCTACCAGCGAAGCAACGTCAATACGTTCGAGACGGGACAGCCGGGCGGCGATTACTCGTTCTCGGGCAGCTTCACCGGGCTGCAGGATCCCGTGGCAGCCGCCATGGGCACGCTCAATTCGCAGGTGCCGAACACTGGCGCGGGGCTAGCCGATATGCTGCTCGGCTATGTCGATTTCGCCGGCCTGAATCAGTACCCGCGCTTCTACACGCGGCAGAGCGACTACGCCGGATACGCGCAGGATAATTGGAAATTAAGCCGGCGCCTGACCGTAAATGCCGGACTGCGATATGAATACTGGAGCCCTTTCCGGGATAAGCGCAACCAGGCCTCCACGCTCGATCTGAATGCCGCCGGCGGACCCGTCGTCGTGTACGCGGGCGATGGCCCGATCACGAGTCAGGGCTTCCCGCAAGCCGTGGTGGATGCCTATACCAAGGCGGGCCTGCGCTTTGAATCGGCCAAGCAGGCGGGCTTCCCGAGCAGTCTGTGGAAGATGCCGAAGAACAACTTCGCGCCGCGCATTGGGGCCGCTTTCCAGTTGGACGATAAGACGGTGGTTCGCGGCGCTTACGGCATTTACTACTGGGTGATGCCGTTAGTGCAGTATCACCAGAACACCCGCAAAAATCCACCCTTCAGCTACGGCTATCAAAGCAACGTGGACAACAACGACGCGACTGCGGCGGAACTGGTATTCCCGGCGGGCAGCAGCGCCTATGCCAATCAGTCGCCCGATGCGCGCACGTTTGGCGGTAACTTCATCACGCCGAGCGCGCTGTCGATCTCGAAGGGCTCCGGCTGGAACATTCTGCCGTGGGACACGAACTATAAGACGCAGATGGCGCAGGAGTGGAACCTCACGATTGAGCGCCGGTTGCCTTATCTGCTCGGCGCGCGAGCGTCGTATGTCGGCACGCACGCGAGCAATCAGATTCAGTACGACCCGATCAACGTTCCCGCCCCGCGATCGCTCAGCGCGCCCGGCGCGACGGCGGCGCAGCGACGGCTGTATCCGGATTACGCCAGCTCCAGCACCAGCGCGTTGGACCTGCTGCGATATATCGGCTATTCGAACTCCAATCAGCTTCAGACCGAGTTGAAGCGGAATTACTCGAACGGAGTCGTACTACAGGCTTTCTATACGTTCCAGAAGACGCTCACCACGGCGGAAGGCTCGAACAACTCATTCGGCGGGTTGGAATTGCTGCCCGCGGCGCTGACCGGAAATGCAACCACGGCGCAACGGCTGCGCGACATCTACGCAAACGACAGCGGATTGCCCCGACATAACTTCAGCTTCAACTTCAACTACGAGTTGCCATTCGGCAAAGGCAAGGCATTTCTTAGCGGTAGCAACGGGTTCGTCAACCGTTTGGTTTCCGGCTGGAACGCGAGCACGTTCTATTACTGGCGCAGCGGCCTGTTCTTCTCGCCTTACTACAGCGCGCGCGGATCGAATACGATTCTGGCTCCGGGCAAGACGGGGATACTCCCGAGCGACCAGCGGCAAGCGGCCGGCTGGTTCGACGCGAGCGTTCAACGCGCGGATCTCGGCCAACCGTACACGGGCCAGACGTTTATCCGTCGGGCGAACCCCCTCGACAACGACTTCCTCAACAACATTCCGAGGGACTACATGACCGGCCCGGGCTTCTATAATATCGATAGCTCGTTTTATAAAGTCACGCCAATTACGGAACGGTTTTCGCTACGCCTCGAAGCGCAGATTTTCAATTTGATCAATCACAAGAATTTTGGAATGCCGAATAACGCGGGCGTGATCAACAGCGGCGTCGGGCCCTCGCGCCTCGTGCAATTCCAGGGCAGGATCGACTTCTAGCGATTCGCGGATGAGCAAACGGTTAGTCGTCCTTTTCGGCATCGCCGGTGCGCTGCTGGGAGGGAATATTGTATTGCCCTCGACTACGCTCGAACGCGACTCGATTGTCGCGGCCAAGTATCACATGACATCGGCCGTCACGGGTCCCGGCCGGTTGACGCTTCACTGGACAGACGTGATGGGCCGGGTCGTCGAAGACCGCACGATTCCGTTCGAGCTAACCGATGAGATGGAGATTCACTTCCCGCTCGACATCCGCCGCGCCGTCGCGATGAAGAATCATCTGCAGGTGCATGTGTCCATTCAGGGAAGGAATTGGAAGGGCGCGGCGGACAACCGCGACGAGGATGCGTGGCTCGATTTCGTTGCCATGCCGCCCGATCGAGGCTGGCACGATTACCAGATCATTATGTGGCAGCCGTATCCGAAGGACGCCTATCCGGTGCTGCGGAGCCTCGGCATTACGGGCGGACAGTACAACGGACGCTCGGGCGAGATGCCCGAGGCTTTGATCGATGACGACATGCGCTGGTATTCGGAGAATATCGGCACCGACTACTACTCCGAATATCACCGCTATCGCCCGGACCGCACTCAAGAGTGGTCGTTCTTGCAGGCGAAAGAGTTGTTGCGTCAAGATCCCACCGGCAAAGAAGCGTTCAAGAGGCATCCCAGCTTTTGGGACCCGGTGTGGCGCGCGCGGATTCACGACCGGTTGATAGAGACGGTGAAGCGGAACATGCCGTACCGGCCGTTCTTTTACAGTCTCGCCGACGAGAGCGGCATCGCGGACCTCGCCGCGTTCTGGGATTTCGATTTCTCGGACGAGTCGCTGGTTCCCATGCGCCGTTGGCTGCAGGATCGATATACGACGCTCGCGGCGCTCAATCGGGAGTGGGATTCGACGTTCACCACGTGGGATCTGGTGACGCCGCCCACCACGCACGAAGCCATGCAGCGCAAGGGCGACAACTTCGCGGCCTGGGCGGATTTTAAGGATTGGATGGACTTCACGTTTGCCGACGCCCTGCTGATGGGCAGGAAGGCGATCGAATCCATCGACCCTCGCGCTTACGTCAATATCGGAGGCGGACAACGGCCGGGATGGGGCGGCTACGATTACGCGCGCATCACGCAGGCGTTGACTTCGATCGAGCCGTACGACATTGGCAACAACGTCGAGATCATCCGCTCGTTGAACCCGAAGATGCCGATGGTATCGACCGGGTTCGCCAATGGTCCTTGGGAGCGGCAGCGCGTCTGGCGGGAGCTGTTCCATGGCCATCGCGGCTTGATTATCTGGGACGAGAAGCACGAGTACGGCGGCGCCGATAGCCAGCCGGGCGCCCGCGGAGTGGAGGCCGCAAAGTATTACAACGAAATTCGCGACGGCGCGGGGGCGCTCATAATCAATAGCCGGCCCGTTACGGACCCGATCGCCATTCACTACTCGCAGGCCAGCATGCGGACCGAGTGGATGCTGGCGAGGCGGCCCGAGGGTGATAAATGGATCGACCGCGGCGCTGGAAAGGATCGCACGGACGACGAGTTCCTGCGCTTGCGGGAATCCTGGTGCGAGCTGATTGAGGATCAGGGATTGCAGTACAATTTCGTGTCCTATACGCAGATGGAACGGGGTGAGTTGCTGAAGGGCGGTTATCGCGTGTTGGTTCTTCCGCGATCCTCGTCGCTATCGATCGCGGAGGTAACGGCGATTCGCGATTTTGTCGCTCAAGGCGGCATTGCGATTGCCGATGGCGAATCCGGTACGTTCAATGAGCACAGCCGCAGGTTGGGAGCTTCCCCTTTGGCGGATCTGTTTGGAGTCGCGCACGACCAACCGGTCACGGTTCGCGATTTCGGCAAGGGTAAAGCGATTTTCCTGAAGACCGCAACGCTCGACTACCTGCAGGACCGGCTCTCGGGCAAGGAAGGCCCGACCCACAAGCTGGTAAGCGATCTGTTTCGCGCCAACAATATCGCACCCGAGTTTGCGGTGACGGACTCCGCGGGGAATTCGGTTATCGGCGTGGAAACGCATGTGTTTCGAAATGGCGGGGTGCAAATCGTGACCCTGATGTCGAACCCGCTGCTGCGAGTGGATGAGCTGGGGCCGCCCGATTTCCGATCGAATAAGCGCTTCGAAACGCCCGCTCATGTGAAGCTCAAACTGCCAGCGCCCATGTTCGTCTACGATTCAAGAACCGGGAAGGCGCTTGGGCAGAAGCAGTCCGTCGATGCGATAGTCGGCCCGTATGAGCCTCTGATCTTTACCGTGTCCACTAGGCCTCTTCCGAAGTTGAATATTCTCGCTCCCGCGACGGCCAAGCTGGGATCGACAGTTGAAATCGGCATCGGGGCGAGCGACACTCCGGCTGAAAATCACATCTACCACATTGACGTTCTCAACCCGCAAGGCATGCGGGTGCCGTATTACACCGGGAACGTCGTCGCAAGCCATGGACATGCGAGCAAGCTGCTGCCACTGGCGCTAAACGATGCTGCAGGCGAGTGGAAGATTCGCATTCGCGACGGCTTTACGGGTGAAACGAAGGAAATCGCACTCGCGGTAAATTGAGATGTTCCGCTTCGCCGCTTCCGTTTTACTTCTGGCGTGTTGCACGCAAGCGCAGGTGCAGAATGTCATCGACAGCCATTTCGCGCCGCAAGATGAACCTCTCGAATGGAACCCTGCTTCCAGTTTCTGGCGGAATGTTCCGGCCACTGAGATCGCAACGGATAACTTCGGCAAGGCACAGCCGGCGCATCGCACGGAAATTCGGTCCCGATGGACGACGGAGAACCTCTATTTCCAATTCACGTGCCGCTACGAGGAACTTTATTCGCACCCCGATCCATCGCGAACGGCGGAGACGAATAAGCTTTGGGATTGGGACGTCGCGGAAGTATTTATCGGTTCCGATTTCGAGAACATCCGGCGTTATCGCGAATTTGAAATGTCGCCGCGGGGCGAATGGTTGGATCTCGATATCGATCTGGCGCGCGCGGTCCCCGCGGATGGCTGGACGTGGAATTCGGGCTTTGAGGTGAAGGCTTCGATCGATAAAAAAAACAAGATTTGGTACGGCGCGATGCGCATTCCGTACCGCTCCGTCGATTCGCGCGCGGCCGCGGCGGGCAGTCTTCTGCGCGTCAATTTCTATCGCGAGCAGGGGCCGCTGGCGCGGCGCGTCGAGATCGCCTGGCAGCCAACCATGCAGCGAACGTACCATGTACCCGAACGTTTTGGCACGCTGAAGTTAACGAAATGAGAATCCTCCCGCTCATGTTTTGCGCGATGGCTGCTTACGCGCAGTCCGATGTGGAGGCCGGGCGCAGGCAATTCAACATCCGGTGCGCGGGCTGTCATGGGGAAGACGGGTTGGGCGGAGAACGCGCGCCGGGGATCGGGAAAGGTTCCCGCAAGCGGCTGCAAACGGACGAAGCCGTTCGCGGAATCGTCTCGCACGGCATTCCGGATTCCGGCATGCCCGCCTTCGACATTCCCGATACGGAACTCGCCGCGCTCACCGCGTTCGTGCGGTCGCGAGTTACGCCGTTGAGCCTTACGGCATGGAACGGCGACGCCGGCGCGGGCGAGCGGTACTTCTTCGGAAAAGGCGGCTGCTCGGAATGCCATATGGTCCAGGGGCACGGCGGCATCAAAGGCCCCGATCTGACGGAAGCCAGCCGTAATCTCACGGCGGCTGAAGTGGAGACATCGCTGCGGCACCCGAACGATCGCCGAGTCGCGGGTTATCGCGTGGCTACGGTGGAGTTGAAATCCGGCGCGAAGGTGCGCGGCTTCATCCGCAATGAGAGCGGCTTCGATCTGCAACTGCTGGGTCTCGATCAAAAGCTCTACCTGCTCTCCGAAGGCCAATTCAGGATTGTCGCGCGCGAGACTGGCTCGCCGATGCCGCCCATGAGCGGTTCGCCCGTGGAATACGCGGATCTGATCGCGTTCCTGCGCGCGGCTCCCGAACGGAAAATTTCGCAGCCGCTGCCGGCCGCATTGCCCGGGGCCTTGGCGTGGAGCGCGATCGCGCATCCCGCCGCCGGAGAGTGGCCCACGTATCACGGGCAGTTGAGCGGGAACCGGTATAGCGAGCTGGCGCGGATCAATCTCGCTAATGTCGACGATCTTGCGCCAGCGTGGTCCTTTCCGGCCGGCACGGGACAGGCGATGGAGACCACGCCGGTGGTTGCCGGAGGCGTCATGTACGCGACCGCCGTCAACTCCGTCTTCGCGCTGGATGCGCGCGCTGGTCGAAAAATATGGGTTTACTCGCGCCCAAGATCGAAAGATTTGGTTGGCGACGCGGCCGGCGGAATCAATCGCGGAGTTGCCATGCTCGGCGACCGGGTTTTTCTGGTTACGGATAACGCGCACTTGATTGCCTTGCATCGCCTGACGGGCGGACTTCTCTGGGATGTCGAAATGGCGGACTCGCGCCAACATTATGGCGCCACGTCCGCGCCGCTGATCGCGGGCGGCTTGGTGATCTCCGGAGTATCCGGCGGCGATGAAGGGATTCGCGGAAAGCTCTTCGCATTTCGCGCGGACACCGGCGAGCGAGTTTGGACATTCAATGCCATTCCCGACCGCGGCGATCCCGAGGCGGCTACATGGGCCGGCAAGGCTCTCGAGCATGGCTGTGGCTCGACTTGGCTGACCGGCACTTATGACGTCGAGACCGATACCCTGTTCTGGCCCATCGGGAATCCGTGCCCCGATTTCAATGGCGATGAACGGCGCGGCGATAACCTCTACACCGATTCGGTGGTTGCTCTCGATCCCCGCACCGGCAAACGCAAATGGCATTACCAGTTCACGCCGCACGATCTTCACGATTGGGACGCGACGGAAACGCCCATGCTGGTCGATGCCAATTATCAAGGTCGGAAGCGTCGACTTCTGCTGCAAGGGAATCGCAACGGGTTCTTCTATGTTTTGGATCGCGCGACAGGAACGTTTTTGCACGCCACGCCGTTCGTGCGCAAGTTGAATTGGGCGAGCGGAATCGGCTCCGATGGCCGGCCTGTTCTTACGGAACAGCATGCGGAGACCTGCCCTTCCATGGATGGCGCAACCAACTGGATGTCCACGGCGTACCACCCGCGCACGGGGCTTTTTTATCTGGTCGCGTTGGAAAAATGCACGGTGTTCACCAAAAACGCGGAGTGGTGGAAACAGGGCGAGTCGTTCTACGGGGGCACCGCGCGGCCCGTGGATCGGGAATCGCCGCGCAAATTTGTGCGGGCGATCGAGGTGGAGACCGGCAAGATCTCGTGGGAGCGGGAGCAGGCCGGTCCCGGTGAAAACTGGGGCGGACTTCTCGCGACAGCCGGCGGCCTGCTGTTTTCGGCCGACGAGAGCGGCGCGTTCGCGGCGCTGAATGCGGCAACCGGATCGCCTGTCTGGCACTTCCAGATGAACGCCGCATGGCATGCGTCGCCGATGACCTACGCGATTGACGGCCGGCAGTTCGTGGCGATCGCGGCCGGGTCCAACATTGTCGCGTTTGCTTTGTCCAAGGAGGAGAAGTAATGCGCCATAGAGCGCTTTTCGTACTGTTCGCGCTGCAATTCGCTTGGGGAAGCGACGTATCGCCGGCGCTTCCGGCTCTCCTCGATCTACTGCATGGCGAATGGAAAGCCGAACCCGCCATGGAATACATGCGGCGGGTTCATGCGACCGACCGCTTCTTCACGTTTCCGAAATTCGCGGAAACGGCGGCGTATCTCGAATCCACCATGCGGCAAATCGGACTCAAACAGGTCGAGATTGTGAACGCCCCGGCGGATGGCAAAACACAGGTTGGCTATTGGACGGAGCCTCTGGCCTGGGATGTCAAGAGCGCAACGCTGGAGCTGCTGGATGAATCCGTTCCCGCAAATCGGCGGCTGTTGGCCGACTATTCAAAGGTTCCGGCATCGCTGGTCATGTGGAGCGGCCCGACTCCCAAGGAAGGAGTCACTGCGGAGATCGTGGCCGTCACGACAGCGGATATCGGCAAGGCGGATCTCCGGGGAAAACTCGCGCTCACCGACGTGAACCCCGCGAATATCAAGTGGCTTCTGGTGAAAGCGGGCGCACTCGGCGCAATCGACACGTTCACGGAAAATCCGTCGCTGCTCGATGGGCGGCAGTGGATCAACGCGTGGGGCGACGACGGCTGGGCTTATACCGGGCGCAGCACTCCACTGATTGGCTTCTCGATTACTCCGAAGCAGGCGCGGTTGGTTCGCGAGCTGCTAAAGCGTGGTCCCGTTCGGGCTCATGCGACCGTCGATACGCGATATTATTCCGGCGCTTATCCATATGTAACCGGCGTGATCCCCGGAACTTCGCAAGAGGAAGTGCTGACACTCGGCCACACATCGGAGCAGGGGGCGGAGGACAATGCAACGGGTGTCGCCGCGACGCTCGAAGCAATGGCGACTTTGCAGAGGCTGATCGCTTCGGGCAGGCTGCCGCGGCCCAAGCGCGGCATCCGTATTCTGTCGATGGGCGAAATGTATGGGTCCATGCACTATGTGGAGCACAATCGCGATCGCGTCCGCCGCACGGTTGCGGCCATGTGTGTCGACACGCCCGCGGCTTCCTACGACCTCCCGGGCACCGAATACACGTTCTACATGAACCCGCACGTGGCGAAAGATTTCACCGACGCTTTCATCCTGAAGGTAGCGGCGAGTCACCTGAAGAGCGTAAACAGGCCATGGCACGAGAAAGAGTTCACCACCGGAACCGACACGTACCTGGCGGAGCCGATGGTCGGCATACCGACAGTGTGGGGTTACAGCGGCAGCGGCGTCGAGACCCATCACAATAGCGAGGACACGCCCGACCGCGTGGATGCGCGATCCCTGCGCGATATTTCGATCGTCGACGCGGCGTTCCTCTATTTCATCGCGAACGCCGGTGAACGGGAGGCGCTTTGGCTCGCTCAACTGAGCGAAAGCCGCGGTCGTGACCAAGTGGGAAAACGGGCCACCGCGGAAGAGATTGACTATTCGGTGGATCGCGAGTCACAGGCGATACGGAGCGTGCTGCGGCTGGTTCCCGAAGGGCGGAGAGACGCCGTCACGCAAATCTTGAACGCGGCCGTGGCGCAACTGCAATCATTCGGGGAACAACAACGCGCTCGCCTCCCGCGGGTTGCCGCGCGCGGCGTTCAGCATATCGTTCCGCCCAATGCCGAAGCGGCCCGAATCGTCGTCCGGCGAAAGCGGTTCGGCACTCTGCCGCTTGACGATCTTCCTCACGAGCAGTGGGAAGGCTACCCGTCGGGCGCCTGGGCCGCCGTTCCCACCATTGCTCTCTATTGGTGCGACGGCCATCGAAATCTGGCCGAGGTGATCCGGTTGACGCAACTCGAACTTGGGGCCTCCAAGTTCGACTTCGTCGGCTACTTCCGTTTTTTGGAGCGTCACGGCTATGTCGAATTTGCCAAGTAGCTTTTGGCGGGGCCCGGTGTTGGCGCTCGCGCTCGCTAATTGCTGTCTTGCTCTCGACCTTCGCGCGCTGCCGGAATTCTTCCGTCCCGATCCGTTTGGCGGAGTTGTCGCCATCGATCGAAACGGAGCGCAACCAGTCGGAGCGCAACCAGTCGGAGCGCAACCAGTGCAGTCCATTCATCTCAGGGCCGCTCGTGCCGGCTATGTTTCGTTTCATCTCGTGGCGGGCGTGGCGCCGGGACAGCAGTATCGATTGTCGGTCGATTTTCCTCTTCCCGTCGACGTGTATCGCGAGTGGTTCCATTTCAATAAACCCGATGGAATGTATTACCCGGATGCGTTGATTCCCGCGCGCTTGCCATATCGGTCGCGGATGCCGGAGCCGGATAATCGCGTACCTGGGCAAACGGCGCAATCGTTCTGGGTCGATATCTGGATTCCCGCCGGAGCGGAGCCGCGTACCTATCGAGGCGTGGCACGGGTCGCCAGCGGGTCCGGGCAAAGCGCTTTGCCGGTGGCAATCGACGTGTTGAACGCGGTGATCCCGGATGCCGACGCCGTCACTCTCGACAGCAACTCTTATGGCACATCGTGGATGCTGAACCAATATCCCGAGACGCTGGCGCGTTTGCGTTCAGGCAAGGGCGGAGAGGACGAACTGTTCCGGCTGATTCACGAGTATCACCGGATTTTTTACGATCACCGGGGCACTTTCCATCAGTTGGGTTACGGGCACGCGGGGAAGGTCGCGCCGGAGTTTGCGCCGGAGCTCGGTGGATCGGGCAAGACCATGCACATCGCGAGTTGGGACTGGTTCGATCGCCATTACGGCCCTCTTCTGGACGGATCGGCGTTCCAGAATTCGCGGCGGGGCGCCCGTCCGATCCCTTACATGTACTTGCCCGTGAATCCCGAATGGCCGGCTTCTTTTCTTTGGTGGGGAGAACCAGGTTACGAGGCGGAATTTACCCGTATCCTGGCCGAAATGGAGCGCCACTTCCGCGAAAAGAACTGGACCTCGACCACCTTCGAAGTTTTCTTCAATCAGAAGAAGCGCTATAAAGGCTTCCCGTGGGATGGCGATGAAATCCGGTTTGCGCGCGACAACAATTATTTAATCGAATATCACCGGATGTTGCGGGCCGCGATTCCCGCCGGGTCTCCGGTGCATTTCGCGATGCGCGCGGACACGAGCTGGAGCATGGAACGGCAGTTCGAGCTTCTAAAGGGGGTCGTCACATTTTGGGTGGCCGGCGAAGGCATGTTGAGTTGGTACCCCGATGCCATGGGGAAGCTCAAGCGTCGCGGCGATACCATTTGGACTTACGGTGGAACTCCCGCCGTGCAAAGCGCGAGCGCGGCCATCACGCTCAACCCGCTACGCTCGTGGGTCGCCGGCGTCGATGGCTTTGTTCGCTGGCAGACGGTCGATCCCGGTCCGGATCCCTGGTTTGCGCTGGAAGGCGGCGGCGAGACGCTGGTATATCCGGGCGAGCGCTTTGGAGTCGCGGGGCCGCTTGCCTGCATTCGGCTCAAACTGCAGCGGGATTGCCTTCAGGACCTCGCGTTGCTAAACGGTAAATTGAAGAATTCCGCTCGCGAGGAAATTCAGGCCGAGGTAGTTCAACGATTCAATGGTACGCAACTCGGCGAGTGGCACAACACGCGTCCCGCTCTGGCGGATAAACCCGTTCTCGAATGGAACAACGCCGATATCGAAGACGCGCTGAAGCCATATGAAGCGAAGTTTGCCGTCGTCGAGCCGGGCGCGTGGCAGCGCGTGCGGGAATTTGCTCTACGATGATCAAACCGCTTCCGCTCTTGCTACTCTTCGCGGCGACGGGCCGCGCGCAAACGGGGGCGCTCGACCGCCAACTCGACGAGATCGCGCGCGTGGCCACCGCGATGATCGATGGGGATATCTGCCAGCGCATCGTCACTCCGCGAGCGCTCGCTTATATGGAGAAGAAACATCCGCGCGATCCGTGGGCCGACTCCGACAACTACGACGTGAACGATGCCGCATTCATCCAGGTGAAGAAAACTCTGATCCGGCTTTCGTCTCTTGCGGATTTTCCTCTCGACGTAAACCTCTGGTTGCCCGTGCCGGGCGAGCCTTCGCGCGTTCAGATCGCGATCCGCAATCGCCACGAGCTAAGCCAGTTCTGGGAATGGGGCAAGCTTTCCCAGGAAATGTTCCCGGAGATGCGTACGGTACTCGACACGGGCAAGCGCGTCATGGTGAAGCGGAAACCCGGGATGATCTCCGTGCTTTCGCCCGTGCGCAACAGCCTGGGCGAAATCGCCGGCTTGGCGGAAGTGGCGACCCGCGTTGTTCCGGATCCTCGAGAAAACGTGAAGTGATGGAAGGCGCGAAGAACAGCCCGCCATCACTGCGGCGTTTCGGAAATCGCGGAATCCGCCATCCATTCCGCGCCAGCCCAATCAGACGGCTATCGAGAGAACTCTTGCCCTTTCCATACGACGCCACGGCCTTGCCCAGGCTCCTTCCCATCTCGTCATAGTGCCCGGCGAAAATGCGGATGCGTTCGTAAAGCGTTGCACCCAGATCGCGGATTTCCTGGGCATTTTCGGCTATTTGTTCTTGACGCCACCCGAATGCGACGGCGCGCAGCAAGGCGATCAGCGTGGTCGGCGTCGCCAGAATGACGTTCTTCCCGACGCCATGCTCGATCAGTTCGGGATCGGCTTGCAGCGCGGCGCTGAAGAAAATCTCGCCCGGTAGAAATGCCACGGCAAACTCCGGGCAAGCCGAAAACTGCGCCCAATAGGATT
>JBPCKZ010000253.1:0-27894 GCA_051003795.1 Bryobacteraceae bacterium
ACGCAAATGTTCGTGCGGTACTCCCGGAACGCGCTCGACGAAGAGCGAAGTTTTCACTATTCGACGAACGACAAGATAAACGTGGCGGAGACCTCCGGCAATGCGCCCTTCACGCGGGAGAATCACAGCGCCACGGTTCAGGTTACTCACACGATCGATCCATCGACCGTCGTAAATGCGCGGCTGGGCCTTGCCCGATTTCTTTCACAGCAGAACAGCAGCAACATCGGCGCGAATTACGACCTCGCGAGCTTGGGATTCTCTCCACAGTTCGTCGCGCTCGCCGCCCGGTATTTCCCGAAATTCAATTGGGCAAATTACGAGGGAGCGGGGAGCCAGCCGCTGCAAATCAATCCGATTTCGCAAACAAATTCGTTTCAAGGATCGCTGTATAAAACCATCGGCCGCCAAACCATCAAGACGGGAGGCGAGTTCCGCTTGCAGCGGCTCTATGCCAAGACGCCTGGTTATACCGCCGGAAATTTCGGCTTCGATCAGCAGTTCACCGGCGCGAATCCGCTGCAGATTGCGCCCTCATCGGGCAATTCGATCGCCTCATTTCTGCTGGGGACGCCGAACGGGTCCAGCTTCATCGACGTGAACACGCTGCCGGCGCGCCAGCAGAAATTGTGGTCGCTTTACGTGCAAGACGACATCCGCGTTACCGCTAAATTGAAGCTGAATTTGGGCCTGCGCTGGGATTATCTCAGTCCACTGACCGACCGGTTCAATGCACTGAATCGCGGGTTCAATAGCACCGCCGCCAGCCCCCTGCAAGCCCCCGGGTTGAATGTGAGAGGCGGCCTCCTCTTTGCCGGAGTCAATGGGCAGCCGCGCGGAATCTACGATTCCTACTGGCGCAATTTCGGCCCGCGAATCGGCGCGGCGTATCAATGGAACGATAAGACGGCGATTCGCGGCGGATACGCGCTGTTCTACGCGCAGACGTTCGACGATCCCGGAAACGCTCCGGGGTTCAGCCAGCGTACCGGCCTTGTGAGCTCAATCGTGACCGGCGTGCCCGCCGATACGTTGACGAATCCGTTTCCGAACGGAATTCTCCGGCCCGTGGGCAGCAGCCTGGGACTTGCCACCGCGCTGGGCCAGTCTTTTCAATTCGCCGATCCGGCACGGCAAATTCCGCGAACGCACCAGTATTCGGTTGAGATCCAACGGGAATTGTCATTCGGATTGCTCGCGAGCGCGGGCTACGTGGGAAGCCAGGTGAACGATTTGTCCGTCCCGCAACAGATCAATGAAATTCCGGCTTCGGCATTCAATTTAGGATCGGCGCCTTTGACCGCGAACGCACCGAATCCTTTCGCCGGCCTCTTGCCAGGCACATCCTTGAACGGAACCACCGTGCAGGCGCAGCAGCTTCTGCGGACGTTCCCGCAATTTTTATCGATCAACGAAGTCAGCCGTTCGCGCGGACAGTCGCGCTATAACGGCGGGCAGGCCTTGTTGGTGAAACGGTTCGCGGCGGGGCTGAATGCCAGCGTCGCGTATACGTTTTCGAAAACAATTCTGCGAAACAGCTATCCGACGCCGCAGCAGACGACGCTGGAAAGAGTAATCGCGCCGTGGGACGTGACGCGCAGCTTGCAACTCAATGCCGTTTACGAGCTGCCATTCGGCAAGGGCAGGCATTTCTGGGCGGGTGCGCCGCGCATCGCGAGCCGCGCCATCTCCGGATGGGAGATCAGCGGCATTGCGCGCATCCAAAGCGGCTTTCCGATGAGTTTTCCATCGGGCGCCGCCCCTACCGGCGTCAACCCCACGTTGAGCGATCCGACGCTCGCGCGATGGTTCGACACATGCACTTTGCTGCCAAATGGAAAAACACAAAATTGTCTATCGGGAGAGCAGCCGGTGTGGACGATTCGCCAGCCATTCACGCTGCAAACGTGGTCTTCGCGTCTCTCTTCGGTGCGGCTGCCGCCGATCCGGAATCTGGATGCCGCGCTGATCAAGAACAACCGGATCGCGGAACGGGCGGATCTGATTTTCCGGGCGGATTTTTTGAACGCCACGAACTCCGTTCAGTTTTTCAATGGACCGGTAACCGATGTGAACAACGGTAACTTCGGACGCATAGCGGGGGCCGTGGCGCAAAGCAATCTGCCGCGATTCATTCAGCTTTCTCTGAAGCTGCGGTTCTAGCTCCGGTGGTTCGTTCGGTGGTTCGTTCCAGTAAGTGGCTCGCGCCTTGCCTGGTCCTACTCTTGGCTGTTCTCTTTTTCCTGGCGGGGTGTGCTTTCATCCCGTATCTCGGCCTGCAGGACGACGAGGTGCTGTTCGCAGGCGGCCTATACAAGACCCTGGAATTCGAGTTCGCGGCGAGGGTGTTCCATCGGACCGTCCCGCTCATGCTCTTGACGTATCTCGGCGCGACGAAGACGTTGTTCTACGGGGTTCTCCTTCGAATTTGGCCGCCATCGACTTGGCTTGTTCGCATTCCGGCGCTGATCCTCGGCGTGCTGACCATTTGGTTTCTTTATCTGCTTGCGAGGCGGCTAGGCGGAGCGCGGGCAGGTTTGCTCGCGGCCGCCCTTCTGGCAACCGACCCCCTTTTTCTGCTCACGGATCTTTGCGATTGGGGGCCGACGGCATTGTTTCATGCCCTGGTAACGGGAGCGCTGCTTTCATTCGTCGTCTTCCATCGGACACGCAGTCAAAAAAAGTCGCAGGCCGCCCTTGCCGTCGCTTTCTGTTGCCTGGGATTGGGCGTGTGGGACAAGGCTCTTTTCCTCTGGGTACTCGCCGCGTTGGCCGTTGGCGTGGCCGTGGTGTTCCCTCGAGAATTGTTCCGGTCGCTTTCCCCCCGCAACATGGCGATTGCGATAGTCGCGTTCATCGTGGGCGCATTTCCACTATTGATCTACAACGTCAAACTGGGAAATCGAACCATTGGCCTAAACGCCTCTTTCAGGTTCGATGAGATTGGCCCAAAAGCTCATGTGCTCTGGCGCAGCTTGGATGGGCCGGTGCTATTCGGTTGGATGGTGAACGATCCGGACGGAACAAAGGCCGCTCAACCGGCGAACGCATTCGCGCGGATCTCGGTGTGGTTGAGTAACGCGAGCGGCACGCCGCAAAGCGACCTGCTCGGTCCCGCTTTAGTGGCCGCCGTTCTCTTGCTGCCTATGCTTTGGCGTACGCGCGTTCGCAAGCCAATTCTATTCGCATTGGCCGTGGGCTTCATGACATGGATGCAGATGGCGATCACCAGAAATGCTGGCGGTGCGGCGCATCACACGGTCCTGCTTTGGCCTTTGCCGCATTTGGTCATCGCTCTCGCTTTCAGCGAAATTTCGCGCGTCCTGTCGCGCGTGTCGCGCGCCGGATTCGCTCTGGTGGTCGCGGCAGCCTGCCTGGTTGTAGGCGCGAATGCGCTGGTCGTGAATCAATATTTCGCTCAGGCAGTACAGTATGGCGGAGCGTTGAACTTCACGGACGCGATTTATCCGTTGAGCGACTATCTGAACAACTCCCCAGGTGAAACCATCTTCGTAAACGATTGGGGCATGCAGAACTGCTTGCGCCTCTTGCTGCGGGGACGGTCGACGATCCAATTTTCCGCGGATGCGGACAAACAGACGATGCGCCGCCGGCTTGCCGCTCCAAAGCAGGCGTTTGTCTGTCACACGGAGGGCAACGAGTTCTATCCGGGTTCGTCGGCGCGATTGCAATCCATCGCGGAGGAAAGCGGCTATCGGAAAGCCGGCGATAACGTGATCGGGGATAGCCACGGCAGAGCGATCTTTGAGGTCTTCCGGTTTGCCGCCCGCTAACCGCTTAGCGGCCGCCGGCGCCCTCTTGCTCCTCCTGGCCGCGACGCTTCTCATCGACATTCACACGGTGCGCGCGGTCATTGGCTCCCAAACCAACGTACTTTGGCGGGATCAATGGTGGTTTCTCGGCGAGATGCAATCCGTCGATGAGGGAAAGAATTGGGCGGAGGTCCTGTGGTCTCCGTTCTGGGGCCATCGTTCCGTAATCCCACGGCTGCTGTTCCAGGCCGACGCACGCTACTTCTCATTTCGAAACGGTCCGCTTCTCTGCATAGGCTGGGCAAGTCTAATTTTGAACATCACGCTAATCGCTGCAGTCAACCGCGCCATCTTCAGATCGTTTCTCGCATGGCGTTTCGCGGCCGCCCTAATCGTGATGCTGAATCTCTATCTCTCGTCTTTCCAGCTTGAGAATCTGATCTGGGCTTTCCAGTTTCAATATCCGCTTATTTTTTTCTGCGCCGCGCTAAGTTTTGTCCTGTTCGCGCTCGGCGTTCGGGCAAAGCGCGGACGCCTCCTAATATTCGCCAGTTGCCTGAGCGCTCTGATCGGGTCGCTCACGATGGCTCACGGCCTGCTCATCTGGCCGATCCTGGCGATTCAGGGAGTCTTGTGCAAGAGCAGCCGAAAGGTGCGGTTGGGATTGATCCTGATTTTCGTCATCCTCGCCGGCGTTTACGCGATCGGCTACCAAATGCCGCAAACGGGAATGGGGCTGCGCGGCGAGCTCAAGCGCCCCATGCGCGCTCTCGAAATCGCCCTGATGGTGCTCGGCGGCCCCATCGGCAACCAATCGCTGAATTGGGGAGTGGCGGCGGGCGCCGTGGGAATCGCCGGGTTGATCGCGCTGATTTTTTCCGTTTACCGCTCCAGGGAACCTGTTTGGCCTAGCGTCCACGTGGCAATCGCCCTGTTTACGGCCGCCGCGGCGGCGCTTACCGCTGCCGGACGGATCTCCCCCGAGCTCTTGAAGCAGCTGCTCTCGCAAGGTAACGAAATCCTCCCCGGCCGGTATCTAACATTCGCCTTCCTATTCTGGACGAGCCTGTTTACCCTATTTCTCTGGAGCGTGAGATCGGGCCTCCCAGCCGCGCTGAAAGGTGTCGTATGGGCTGCCGCATTCGTCCCGTTATATATGGTGTTTGCGTTTGCTCACCTGCAACCCGGGGTGGCCGACGCATGGGGCGATGCCATGCACGAAGTTGACGCTACCGGCACATCGTTCCTGGTGGGCGCTCCCGATTGGGAACGGCAGAAGTTGCTGTGGGGAGATCGTTCGCAACTCGAGAAGTGGGCCGCTTTCGCCAGGGAGCGCCGGTTGGCGAATTTCTCCGACGATCGTTTCTTGTGGTTGAATCGCCGGCTGCCGGAGCAATTTCAACTGGTGGATCGCGCGCGATGCGACGGCAAGGTGGAGGGCGTCGAAAGACTGGCGGATTCAGCCTGGCGGGTTACGGGGTGGGCATGGGATCGGACGGCGAGGAAGCCTCCGGCGGACGTGGTGCTGGTCGATCTCGACAGCCGCATTGTCGGGCTGGCAAGAAGCGGCATCCGGCACCATGACACGGGAGGGCATGGCGCCGGCGTGGTCATGTGGCGCGCGGGGTGGCTCGGTTATGTCAGGGCGGAGCCGAAGGACATCGGGACGATCAAGGCCTATGCAGTGGTTGCGGGCGGCGCTTGTCCCATCTGACGCGTTTCGAGATCAAGCGAAGTCGCGCTTCAGATTCACGCGCATATAAATCAATTGAAAGTCCGCCCGTTCGTAGTTCCGATGCGACCCGCCGCCGGGCAGCACCGAGACCATGGCCAGGTCGCAGGCTTGTTGCCGCGCCGCTTCCAATCGCTCCGCGATGAGCGCCGACTGCCAGCCCTTGCGCCGCGCGGACAACAGTATCGAATCGCCCCAAAACAGCGCGACACCGTTCTGAATCCCCATCCCAGCGCCGCCGATTGGATCGGATTCGGCGGTGCCGGCGAGCCAGCATTGCCCGGCCGCGAAAGTCGCCGCCATGTGCTTAACGGCTTCGTCGTTCAAAGGAATATTCTCGGAAAATCCCTCGGCCACAACTCGCGCCCAGGTAGACAGATCCGCTCCAGCCGCCGGCCGAATGCCAGGGGAACGCTGAAACATTTCGCCGCGATCGATCCGGCGCGCCAGCACATTGTTGAATTCGACGACACGGTACGGACGACTCTGCACGAAAGCAACCACCGATGGATCGGCCATGGGGCAGAGGTCGATCAGGCAAGCGCTGCCGCGATTGCGGAAGAAGTTTTCCATGGCCTCCATTTCCGGTTCGGGAACGGGTCCGCCGAGGCCGATTCCGAGTGCGTGTGTCATGGGTGAATCGACGCCCGCGAACACGGCCGTTCCGCCCGCAAACGGCTGAAACGCCGCTTCCGGATAGCCGTGCCCAAGTGCGCTAGCCAAGGCGATTATGTTCGCGGATTCAGCGGCTTCCAACCGGTAGGCAAGCGACAGGTCCGAGCTGTTAAACGTGGTCCGTTCCGGTCCCGCCAAGGACCTACTTCCGGGCCCGGGCTAAATTTTTGCGGGCGATTTCGTTGTTCGGATCCAGGTTCAGCGCCTTTTGAAACGCGTCGATGGCTTCGGGGAGGTTACCCGTTCGAGCGAGCAGCGCGCCGAGATCGGTGAACGCATTGGAATCCGGAACAAGTTCGCAGGCTCGCTGGAACTGTGGAAGCGCCAGATCGAACCTTCGGAGCTCGATGTAAATGGCTCCCAAGTTCAGGCGCGCCCGGGCATCGGCCGGCTGCTGCTGAATGTACGTTGTGTATTCGCGGATGGCTCCTGCGCGGTCATCGACGTTAGTGAGGGCGCGGGCCAGGTTGAAGTGAGCGGCGGAGTAGTCAGGCTCCAGGCCGAGGGTTTCACGCAGCTCGCGAATGGCCTCGGCGTCGCGGCCTTCCGAGAGGAGCACCGCCCCGAGCGCGTTGCGGGCGGAGACCTGCGCCGGATCCACTTTAAGCGCCGCTCGATATTGCTCGATCGCTTGCGGATTGCGGTTCTGCAATTGATAAAGCGCGCCCAGGTTGTAATGCGCGGTGACGTCGGCGGGGTACTTCCGCAAGCGGCGGAGCATAACCGCTTCCTGCAAGGCGAGGCGCGGATCCGGGTCTCCATCCGCCGCGTTCGCCGCGACCACTTGCAGCCACACGTGGCCCATTTCATCGCGCCCGCGGTCTCCGTTCTTCACGCGCTCCGGAGGATGGTTCGGGTTGCGCGCATTTTCCGCGCTATTGTCGTAAGCGATCCGCATGGCGACCACGGTGCCTTTCGGCAGGTGCACGGGCTCGCGATAGGTATAGACCGCCTGCCAATTGATGTCCCATTCGTCGATCTTGATAAGCGGACGCCGCGTTCCGTCCGGCAGATTGGCCCATGCCTCCACCCGTTTGCCTAAATAATGCGCGTGCGGATAAATCTTCAGCAGATCGACCGCAACCGGCAGCGTCAGTGCATCGGTGACGGTAAAGGTTTTCGAACCGGCCGGGATATCGATTGCGCCATCATGTTCCAACTGCAAGAGCATGGGGAAGCGCGTAGGCGGCTTCTTCGCAAAGTAGAGGCCGACCGATGGCTGCACCGTTTCCACCTTGCCGGATGGCTGCAAGTGCAGGTTGAGGATGAGGTCGGTTTCGGGATCGAGGCGCCATGCCATGTCCTCAGGCTCGGGCTCGGGGACGGTGCCCGGTTTTGAGAACAGGAAATGCGAATCGGGATCGAAGAGATCGCCGGATTCCGTGCTCACGTCCATGCCGGGAAAGCCGGGCTGGCCATCAATGCCGTCACGCCGTCGAAGAGAACGCGCGCGATCGACGACGATGTTGGCGTGATGGAGCAGCTTGCGATCGCCCGGCCGGAGTTCGATGGCGCGAACGTAAGTGGCGCGGTCCACGTGAACGGGAATCACGAAATTGCGGAAGACATCGCCGCCCGCCGCGGGGAGCTGGAACGGTTTGGGAACCTGCACGATCAGGTCCGGCGGCCCTAGCTGCCAGCCTTCCGTGTAGCTGGGCGATGGCGGGCCAGTCGCGGGATCGCCGGCCGTCATGCCGGTGCGGAGCCAGGTTGCGATCAGATCGAGTTGGGTTCGCGAGAGGCGGCGAGAGCCGATGAAATCGCCGAAACCGGGCTCCGGGGGCCAAGGCGGCATGTAGCGCGACTGCGTCACGACTCCGATTTGGGAAGCGTGGCGCCGGGCGTCTTCATACGACAGCAGCGAAAATGGGGCGGCTTCGCCCGGCCGATGGCAGGGCGCGCAATAGCGATAGAGGATCGGCGCGAGGTCATGGTGAAAAGTCACGGCGGCAAGGTCCGCAATGGCGCATCCGATCGCCGGGCGCGAGGCGTAGGGTACGGGTTTGCCGTCGGCAAGAGCGGCGAGCACCAGATCGAGATCGTGCTCGGTGGCCCGCGGCCGGGATTTGCCGAAATCGATGTACCGGTTATCGACGCGTCCGTGATACACGAGGCGCCCGTTCGCGAAGACGGCCGCTTCGGGCGTGGTGGCGGCGTGGGATTTCCGGACCAATTCGCCATCCGGATCGGACACGGCGGGAATTGTGTAAGCGAACTTGCGGCGGTAATCTTCCCGCTGCGCGTCTGAAAGACGCTCGGGGAGCACGAGGCGGAACTCCGCTTCCTTGTGGACACCGGCCAGGCGCTGGATCTCCGGCGCATAGCGATTGGAAAGCGGGCAATCCGTGCGGAGGAAAATGAGCACCAGGATTGTCGCGATCACGGCTGCGCGCCTTCAGGAGGGCAAAACACGCGCGCCCCTTTGCCGGAACGGTTACACTTCGGCCCCACAGTCTTCACCTTAGACTAATTGTTCACGCAATTCACGGGCATACCGAGACTAGGGATAAGCCTAATTCTCAATACTACTCCATCGGGGAAGCCCAATTTTGAGGGGCATACTCCTACTACTCGGGTTGACATAAGTGATATCACTGTGTTCGCATATAAGGTACGGAGGGGCCTCATGGAAGATGCTCAAGAAAGCGCATCGATGAGCTTCATGAAAATTGATCTCCTGGACTTACATAGCTTCGCGGCTGATTTTAGCATTCGATTGGTGGAACTTTGGGAAGAAGGTTACGAAATTACTTTAATCAACCGTAAGACCAGCATAATAAGGACGTTGCGCAAATCTGAATCTGGCCGCTTCGTTGTGGATTAACTCTCGCACTTTCCATTCCCGGGCTCATTCTCGCCGTAGCACATATTCTTTGTAGCAACGACATTGAACAGTGTTGTGCTAAATGTGATGTCACTATTGACACTATATTGGGGCCGTGATAACCTCGTGTTGGAGGTTTTCTCATGAAAACTCGGTTGCCTATCGTTTCCGCGGCCATTTTGCTATCTTCGATTGCCGCTTTTGCTCAAAACCCGATCACTGTAGATCCACCATTTCAGGTGCGTTATGCGTCCAACCCGATTGTGGGCGACTCAGTCGTTAACATCACCAACACCGGTGCCAGCTCGGCTGGCTTCTCATTTCTCACGCAAAACGGCGACATCTGCGTGAAGGTGTACACCTTTTCCTCTGACGGGCGGTCGGCGACTTCAGGCACGGGCACCACTTCCGCCACTGCGGGGACCGGTGGCCTCGGCGGTTCCAAGTCGGGAGTTTAAATAGGCCCTGATAGGAAACGCCCAAATCTATGAAAGGAGAATATAACAATGTCCCAGCGAGTCGTTTTTTCGTTTGACGACAGCAGCTTGGAGAGCTTAAAGCAGGTCCAAAATCGAGGAGATTTTTCCTCAATGGGCACTGCGGTACGTGAGGCCATCCAGCTTAGCGAGATTTTACAGGACCAAGTGGCGGAAGGTTTTTCGGAAATTGTTCTGAGAAACCCGAAAACAAGCAAGGAGAAGTCAATCATTATTCCATCACTGCAAAAAATCGCCAAGAAGAACTGAGCCACGATGAGCGATCAGTCCCACCCTCCGGACGAGGCTGTTCCGAAGGAAAACCTGTTAGAGGGCGGTAGCACGGTTGAGCCTCTTAAGGCGGGCGGGACGCCGCAGCCGATCCTGTTGAAAGGGCCTTTCGATATCGAGAAACACCGCGGCCGAATCACAGTTTGGCTGATTGCTCTTTTGGCTTTCATTATCGTCGGAAACTATGCCTGTATATTAGTTATGGAGTGGAATGGCAAAAAGCCTGAATCCTTAAATAATGCGTTTAATTCCTCCTTACCTGTAGTATCCGGCCTCGTCGGCTCCGCGATCGCATACTATTTCACTAAATCCAAGGAAACCCGCTAAGCAGCTTACCGTTTTTGGGCACGTCCCATACGCGATCACGGGTGTCCTTCCACCACGGTGATCACCCGGTTGGCGGGAACGGAGACACGTTTATCGGTCTGCCCGCTGGGCCAGTGCACCTCAATATCGGCCTTGGCCGCCTTCGCCAGGCCGAAATGAATGCGCAGATCGCTTTGCGAAATGTAGCTGCCGCCGCTTCGGACCTCGTCCATTTGGCGGTGGCCGCCTTCGGGAGTGCAAAACACGCGCGCCCCAATACCCGAACGATTGCTCTTGACCCCCACGGTTTTGACCTTCAACCAATTGTTCTTCAGCGTGCTGTCGCAGCGCAACAACTGCGGGACGTCGTTGACGCAATTCACCACCACGTCAAGGTTGCCGTCGTTGTTGAAATCCCCTATGGCGCAGCCGCGGGCCGGCACGGTCTCCAGGATGCCCGGTCCCGCATCCATCGAGACGTCGATAAACTTGCCCTTGCCGTCGTTGCGATACAGCACCTTGCGCTCGCGATAGCCGGATTCATTGGCGGTTTCGTTCACTTCGGGATAGACATGGCCGTTGCATGTCAGGATATCGGGCCAGCCGTCGTTATCGAAATCGAGAAAGCTGGCGCCCCACCCCAGGAAGCGCGTGTTGCGGCCTAATCCCGATTGAAAGGTCATGTCTTCGAACGATCCGTCGCCCAGGTTGCGATAGAGCGTTGAAGTATCGCCCGCGAAGTTGGTCTTGAAAATCGCGAGTTTCCCGTCGCCGTAAATGTCGGCGGCGGAGACACCCATGCCGGCCTGTGTCTTGCCGTCGGGTCCGAAAGCCACGCCCGCTTCGACGCCGATATCGGTAAACGTGCCGTCGTGGTTGTTCTTAAACAACGCGGAAGGGCTGGAATCGTCGGCGACGTAGATGTCCGGCCAGCCATCGTTATCGAAATCTCCGACCAGGACGCCAAGGCCGTACGTGCCCTGCTTTTTGAGGATGCCGGACGGTTCGGAGACGTCGGTGAAGGTTCCGTCGCCGTTGTTATGGAACAGAATATCTTTGCCGCCTGTCAAACCCGGCGGGCCGCAGGCCACGGTGAGGCCCTTATACAAACAGGGACCGCTTTCGGGAAGCGGAGCGGTCTTGGGGTCGAAGTCGATGTAGTTGGCGACGTATAGATCCAGGCGCCCGTCGCGATCGTAATCGAGAAAGGCACAGCCCGTGTTCCAGCGCTTCAGTGCGGTATTGGTGCGCGTGGTAACTCCGGCCGTCGCGGCAATATCGGTGAAGGTGCCGTTCCCATTGTTGCGATAGAGCGAACAATCGCCCCAATAGCTGACGAACAGGTCTTCGTGGCCGTCGTTGTTATAATCGCCCGCGCAGACGCCTTGCCCCCATCCGGTGCGGGCCACCCCAGCCTTCAAGGTAACGTCGGTGAAAGTGCCGTCGCGATTGTTCTTGTAAAGGCGACTGACGGGCTTGGGGCCGGTGATCTGTTCGTTCTGAAAGCGCGTGCCGTTCACGAAGAACAGGTCGAGCCAGCCATCGTTATCGTAATCGATGAAAGCGACGCCGCACCCGGTGGTCTCGAGCAGGAATTTGTTCTTGCTTTGAGCGCCGAAGATGGTCTTCGAATGCAGCCCCGCCTCGCGGGCGACGTTGACGAATCGGACACCGAGGGGGACGGCCTGAAGCAGTTGATCCAAGGCGAACACGGGAACCGTGGCACAGAGAGATTTCAGCAGGGTGCGCCGCGTGGGCATCGAAAAAAGGGAGGCGGTTTACTGCCTCCCTTGAGTTTAGCGTGCCGGTTAAAGCTAGAACTCGAATCTGAGCGCGAACTGCAACCGCCGCATCTGGGAACCGGAAGCGATCGACGTGATGTTCCCGGCATTGTTGCCATCCACGTTGGAGTTCACCGAACCCAGATTCGCGTGGTTGAAAATATTGTAAGCTTCAGCCCGAATCTGCGTCCGGACGCGCTCCGTAATGCGAATTCTCTTCGCCAGGGATAGATCCTGATTGATGAAGATAGGCCCGCGAAGGGTATTTAACCCGTAATTGCCAAATGCATTATTCGCGGGAACCGTAAACGCGCTGCTCAACGAGCCATCGGCATTCACGTTCAGGAAGTGATCCCGGTTTTGATTCGAAGCGTATGGACTTCCCGAGCCTTTGTCCGGGCGGTTGCCGGGCCCTTGATTCGGACGGGCAACGCCCGCGGGATACACGTTGATATTCGGCGTGATCGGCAGGCCGCTATAGAACACGGTGACGCCGCTGACGGTCCACCCGCCAAGCGCGTAATCCACGTACTGATTAATGTTGTTGCCGAACTGCTTGCCCTTGCCGAATGGAATATCGTAGTTCTGGGCGATCGTCAACTCATGGTTGGGGATGGCGTTTTCCCGGCCGCGGCCGAGCGGGCGATTGTACAGGATGGTGTAAGAATCCGAATTGTCGGAGACCGCATCCTGCCAGGTATAACTAACCTGCGTAGTGTAACCGGCGGAAAAATTTCGCTTGAGTTGCACCTGGAGTGAATTGTACTCGTTCGTCAGACACTGGCAGTAGAGGTCGATGCCCTGTGTCCAGTGCAGCGGCAACCCATTCGCGCCAATCTTGTTATAGAAAGGCTTGAGCGTGTTGGCGTCCGATACGCCTGGAATGAAAGCCGCCTGATTGACGTTGTAATTAAATCCATCGCCCGAACCGGGTCCGACATGGCGGCCCACGTTTCCGACGTAGCCGATCGAAAGCGAAGTGTCCTTTGCGAGCTGACGTTCCACGGTGAGGTTATAAGCCTCCACGCGAGGCAGCCGGACATCCTGGGACCGGGCCTTCGCGCCTACCCCATCGGGCAGAATGAACTGGCCCGATGCGGGGACAGTGAACAACCCGCTCGGACTGGGAGGACCCTGCGCCAAAGTAAACACGCTTTGAAATGCCTGGCCCTGAGGTGAACTCGGAGTCTGATTGAACAGAACCGGAGGATTCTGCGTCACGTTATGTCCGAAGGTGGCGCCGAAGGTGCCAAGTTCATACGACCAGCCATAGCCGGCGCGGATCACGGTTTTCTCATTGAGCTGGTAAGCGATGCCCAGGCGCGGCGCGAAGTTCAGGTAGTTCATTTGCTGCACGCCATGATCGGAAACATTGCCGACGCCGAACACGTTGATGAGACCGGTGGAAAGATCCAATTGCGCGCCGTTACCTTTGCCGTTGACGGTTTCCGGGAAAACGAGTTCCCAACGCAGCCCGTAGTTGACAGTCAACTTCGGCGTTACGCGGAACGAATCCTGGCCGTAAAAAAACCACCGGCGCTGGCGTTCGGCCGCATTGGTGCTGGTGCTGACATAGCGGGAAAAACCCGTTACATCGCCCAGCAGGAACGTGGCAAAAGCAAGGCCGTCGGTCGCGCTGCCGCCGACGGCATTGATCACGCCCGTGTTTTGCGTGTTGAATTTGAGCTCGCCGGCGCGATGCGAATCGCTCGGTACGCGAAGGTTCTTGGCGTACCGGATATCGGCCCCGAATTTGAGCGAGTGATTGCCTAGGACTTTGGTGACGTTGCCCGTGAACTGATATTGGCCCTCGTCTTCATTCAGCGGGCAATTACACTGATTTGCGCCCAAAGAGTAGCCCAGGCTGGTGATCTGGTTGTCATTCGGGTCGACAAAGTTGAAGTACGGCAAGCCGGACGTAAAAGTCTTGTCCAGATTTAGTCCAGGGATGCCCGCGGCGGTAGCCGGCTGGGTACCAAAACCGTTGGGCGTCGTATTGACGTTGTATTTCACGTATCCAAACCGGAAATCCGAAAGCAAGGTGGGTGAGAAGGCGTGCGTCAGGCCAATGGCGATGCTTTGGTTTCGCACGAACGAGTTACCCGCGAAATTGACGGTGTTGAAAGCGGGACCGCCGGCGAGGTTACCGAAGGCCCCAACCGCGCCGCGTGCAAACTGGTGGTTGCTGTAGCGTCCGAAGATGGAGGTCTTGTCGTTCAGAAAATAGTCTTCCCGGGTGTCCCACTTGTTTGCGTCGAACGAACCGCCACCCGAAGCGGCGTAGTTGTTGAACGGGCTGCTCGAAGCGACATTCGGCAACGGGAAGTAGTTGAGGATAGCCAGGGACTGCGCGGTGATCCGGTTTGCCGGGATTTTGTTGCCCGGGAACTGCGTACGGCCCACTCCCGTAACCGGATTGCCGGTAGCCGGATCGAAGATCGCGTTCTGCGGGCTGGCCGCCAGGTAAGCGCTGAAATCGCCGGTGAGGGCTGCCGCTGAAGGAACCGATGTCAGCACGGAACCGCCGAAGCGCTGTCTCACCAATTCCGCATCGGCGAAAAAGAACAGCTTATCTTTGATAATCGGCCCGCCGATCGAGCCGCCAAACTGGTTGTATCGAAGAATCGGCGCGCCATTCGGTTCCGAGAATGGATCGCGACCAAAATCGGTGAATCCCGTCGAGTTGTTCCGGAAATAGTCGAACGCCGTTCCGTGTAATTGGTTGGTGCCGGACTTTGTGGAACTGTTCTGAATACCGGCGCCGGCGTAGCCGAATTCCGCGTCATAGTCCTGCGCGGCGATCTTGATTTCGCTCAACGAATCGATATTCGGATTGATGACGATGATGCCGAGGATAGGATCCTGATTTTCCGTGCCGTCAAGCTGATAACCGGTTCCGCTAAAGTGCTGTCCGTTCACTTCCGCCTGCACGCTGCCTTGAGGGTCTTCACTCGACGCGTGCGCAAAACCAATTCGCGAGACACCGGGCGCCAGCAATTCATAAGCCTGCGCGTTGCGGCCGATGCTGGGAAGGTCGATCAGTTGCCTCGTGCTGAAAGTGGTCTGCACGTCCGCCCGGTCGGCTTGCAGCGTGGGGACGGATGCCGTAACCTCGACGGTTTCGGCGGCATTGCCCACCTGCAGGGGGACATCGACGCGGGCGGCACTGTCCACCTGCACACTTATGTTCTTGGACTCGGCGCGCTGAAAACCCGTCGCCTCGATGGCGACGTCGTACACTCCCGGAATCAATTGCCCCTTGGTGTAATTTCCTGAATCGTTCGTCGTGACTTCGAATTTAATGTTCTTGGATTGGTCTGAAACGGTGACCTTTGCATTGGGAACGGCGCTGCCGCTCGCATCGGTTACAGTCCCGAAAATACTTCCGTATACCTGTTGTGCAAAACTGCCGCCAGGTAAGGCGAGCAACATGCCGGCGATTACGAACAAATTCCGGGTTACGTGACGGAATTTATACATTTTTTCTCCTTGAAGCGAAACCTTCCACCAAAATGCGAAACTTCGACTGACGCCAGTATATGCCTTCTTTTGCAAACGTAATTTCGTTTAATTTTCGATTTTGTTATGAATTGCACAATTTCCGGTCTACCTTGTGGCCTGTCCCAGTGCATTCGTCAATTGGCTTTCTTTTCGTTTTTTCAACTCAGCGGCTTTGGCGAACATCTCCTCGCTTGCTTTTTTGTCGCCCCTGGCGCGCAGGATCTGCCCCAAAGTGTTGAACGGACCGGGCGTTTCCGGGTCGAGGCGAATCGCCTCGCGCAATTCCGGAATTGCGGCTTCGAGATCGCCGCTCTGCTTTAACGTCGTTCCCAGCATGTAGTGCGCTTCCGCGTACTCCGGCCGGATGGCGATGGCCGCGCGCATTTCCGCGATGGCGGCGGGGAAATCGCCCGTCTGCCAGTACGTGATTCCCAGGGTGTAGTGCGCTTCGGCCAGCTTGGGCTCGAGGCGAATGGCCTCCCGGAATTCCCGCTCGGCTGCCTCCAGTTTGTCCTGTTGCTTTAAGGCGATCCCCAGGTCATAGTGGCCGGAGGCGGATGCCGGATCTTTCAACAACGCCGCGCGGAACTCCCGCTCCGCGAGCGCGTAATCGCCCTTCTTCAGGTATGCGTATCCCACGTTGACGCGCACGTGGGAGTTCGCCGGGTCATGCGCGAGAATCTTGCGAAATTCGGTAAGCGCCTGGTCGGGCTTCCTCGTTTCCACCAGCATGAACCCGTAGTCGTTCCGCCAGAGATCGTCGTCGGGATTCAAAGCGACGGCTTGCCGGTAAGCTTCGACCGCGGCCGCAAGGTCTCCGGTTTGCTGCAAAGCGTGGCCGAGGCTGTTCCAGGCGAGGCCGCTCGAAGGGTCAAGCGCGGCAGCCCCGCGAAGTTCCGGAATTGCTTCCGCGTAGTGGCTGGTTTCGAGGAAGGCGGTACCCAAGCGCAGACGGTAATCGAATGTATCGGGAGCCAGGCGCACCGCCTCCTGGAGTTGTGGAATGGCATCCGTGGGGTTCGACTGCAACCAGTAGGCGACGCCCAGATGATAGTGCGCCCCCGCTAAACCAGGCGCCGCCGCAATTGCTTTTTGAAAGTGCTCGACCGATTCGGCGGTCTTGCCCAAGACGGCAAACAAGAATCCGATGCGGTCATGCGCTTCAGCGGATACCTGTTCCCCATCCGAAGCTTGCTCGAGCAGCCGTAGCGCACCCGGCCGATCGCCGGTCTTGATGAGTTGTTCAGCTCGATTCGCCAAGTCCGCCGCCGTCGCGGCCCAAAGGCAGGCGGCGCAAAGGAGGCAAACCCAATGCCGGACGGAGTCACACTGCAATCACGCTCATTATACTGGCAGACATGCGCACCTTGGCACTCCTTATGTTCACGGTAGGGGCGATCCCGGTTATGGCGCAGGAAGCGGAACATCAGGCCGGCCTCCAACAGTACGGCGCGAAAAACTATCGCGCGGCGGCGGAGGCTTTTCGCAAAGCGATGCAACTCGAAAAGCCCGGCTCGCCGGCCCATGCCGAATCAGCGCTGCTGCTCGGAGAAAGCCTCTATCTTCTGGGCCGTTTTGAAGAGGCGATTTCGGCATTGAAAGCCGCTCCTCCCACCAATGAAGGGGTCTATATGCTGGGCAATAGCTACCTGAAAACGCACGACATTCCAAATAGCGTTCTGGCGTTTGCGGAAATGTTTGGAGTCCCGGCGGGGTCGGCCGCCGCGCACCTGATCGCCGGTCAAATGATGATGCATCAAGAACTCAACGAGGAAGCCGAGGCGCAATTGCTGCAAGCGGTTGCGCTCGATCCGAAGTTGCCGCAGGCGCACTACTTGCTGGGAGAGTTGAACCTGTTCAAAGGTTTCTCCGCCCAGGCGGCCGCGCAATTAAAGGCTGAGATCGCGATCAATCCCGATTCGGCGATGGCCTACTACAAGCTCGGCGACGCCTATAGCCGGCAGTTCCAGTGGGAGGAGGCCATCCCGATGCTCCAGAAATCCATTTGGCTCAACGCGGCGAATAGCGGGCCTTACATCTTATTGGGCAAAGGATATCTGCGGCAGAAACAACTCTCGAACGCGGAAGGGATGCTACGCCGCGCGGTGCAATTGGACCCTCGCAATTCCTCCGCGCACTATCTGCTGGGACAAACGTTAGTTCAGGAGGGCCGCTTGGAGGAAGGCAAAGCCATGCTCGCGCTTTCGCAGAAGCTTAAGAACTGATTACTTCGCGGTGGCGATGTGGATTTGAATGTGGATGTGGGCCGCCCCGACCGACGTATCCGCCGCTCCATAATACCCGCGCCCCTCGATCGTGCCGTCATGCTCCGGCGTAAAGACGGCGCCTTCGAGAAAGATCACGTTGGGAACGACGCCCTTCTTCTCCCAGTCGAGCTTGGGTAACAGAAACTGCTTTTCGGCGCGTTCGATCAGTTTAGTGGGATCGCCGCCGTCGAATAGAGCCCAGGCTGGCCCGTAGACCAGATCTTCGCTCGCGCCGTTGTAAAGCACGAGTATGCCGGCGGTGGTGAGAATCGGCGTGGGACCCGGCTCCATCACGCGTGAATCAAACGCGTTCGGACGACGGGGCAAAACCGGGGCGTCGGTGGCATCGACCCAGTGCTCCAGGTCGGTAGAGTTGGCCAGACCCATGTAGTCGCGATCCTTGCCATCGGGATCCGTGCGCGTGCCGAGGTAGTACATCCACCACTTGCCGCCGATCTTGCGCGGAACGATCGCGCCGGATTTGGTCCACTTCGTATTCCATGTGCCTTTGTACGCCGGTAGGATTACGCCATTCCTGGTCCAGTGAATCAGGTCCTTCGACGTAGCCATGCAGAGTTGCGCATCTTTGCCGTTGTAGCCGGTGTAGGTCAGGTAGTATGTGCCCGCGATGAGCACCACGCGCGGGTCCTCCACGCCGCCGCCTTTCTCGTAAATCGCTTCGGGCGTGAGTACGGGATTTTTCCCGACGTGGAAATGAATGCCATCCGCGCTTTTCGCAAAGCCGATGCGCGAGGTCATCTTGGCATCCGTGGCGCGAAAGAGGAGGACCGTCCCGCCGTCCGCTTCGACGGCCGTGGGATTGAACAGGCCGGTGCTATTCCAAGGAAGGCTGGGCGCGAGGATCGGCGTCCGGCCGATCCGTTCGGCGGCTACGGATATGCGCGGACCGCCGCTCGCGGAAACCTGGAACGAAACCCATAGGGCCGCGGATAGCATCCTCATAGGAGATATTCTTCAATTTTTGTCCTGCCTTCGTATTTTGCCCACTGTGCCAGCGTAGCCTGCCAGAGGGTATCCTTTGCATCCAATCGTGCACCGCGTTCGACAAGCAGTCGAACCACCTCCTCGTGGCCGGCCAAGGCGGCCTGATGTAATGGGGTCGAATGGGAATGGAACCCGACCGGGTTGTATCGGCTGGGATCTTCGCCCGCGTCGAGCAGCAGCCGGACAATCTCGCCGTGGCCGAACTGCGATGCCAGGGCGAGGGCGCGATGACGGTCCTCACTGTCCGCATCCGCAAACAACCGGCGAGCGTCTTCATTGAATCCCATGGCGGCCGCCACAGTCAGATCCACCTGGGCGCCGTGCGCTACCAAGGCGTTCACTGCCTCGAACTCGGCATGCACGAGCGCGGCCGACATAGCGCGATTGGGATCGGCCCCGTGATCGCAAAGCAGATCGATTAACGGAATTTGCACGCCACATTCCCTCGGCACGCGACCGGAGCAAACGAGTCCCAGCGTCTCGTTCAATGCGGATGGGTCTCGTCGCGCGCCGGCATCCAGAATGACCTTCGCCACCTGAACGATGTTTGCCGGTAAAGTGCCGTGGCGGACCGGGTTTTCCGCCACGAATTCCAACAGAGTGGGATTCCGAAAGTAGTTCCCGCCTTCCAGAAGGACATGCCGATCCACCAAGTTCGGATACTCGTTCAGGTAGGCGCGCAAACCTGCAACGTTGCCTTCGTCGAGGAGGTCCACGGCGCGACGGAATGCGAGGTCTTCAATCCGTTCGTGAGGAAGCAAATTCTTAACTTCGGACTGTTCGTCATGCCGGTAAAATCCGCGGCGGCCACTCACGAAGAAGCCCTCGGCTTCTCCAAACAGAAAATCCAGTTCGCCGGCGGAAGAAACGCGGTCCATCCGCTCACCCCAGCGCGTTTGCTCAAGGCATGAACCACTCGACAACGCGCCGGAATTCTTTCGGCGGCATACCCCGCAGTTTATCATTGCCGCCGCACGGCCACCAATTTCTTGCGAGGGTACTCTGGAAGAAGGAGCCAAGGCTGGCTTTGAACAACAGCGCGGCGCGTGCTACAACAGAACCGCATGGATAAAACCATCCGCAAATACGCCAATTTCGCCGAGCTGGACCAGATCAAGGCGCAGGAGTATCGCTACTGGCAAAGCCGCCCGGTGCATGAGCGGACGGATGCGGTTTCCGAACTTACACAAGCTCTGTACGCGATGAAGGGCGCGGCTCCCGATGTACCCAGACTTCAAAGAACTCTTGTCCGTTTTGAACGCCTACAGCGTTAAATACCTCATTGTGGGGGTCTACGCCGTGTCCATCCACGCGCAGCCCCGCGCCACCAAAGACCTTGAGATTCTGGTTAAACCGGACGCCCGGAACGGGAAAGCGGTCTATGCGGCTTTGGCGCAATTCGGCGCGCCGCTGGAAGGGTTGACCTTCGCCGACTTCGCGGAGCGCGGCCCGTTTTTCCATATGGGCCGCGAGCCGGTGGCCGTGGACATTCTCACGGAGATTCCCGGCGTTGAATTTGACGCTGCATGGGAACGTCGCGTGGAAGGGGTGCTTGACGCCGCGACCGGCCTCCAAGCGTTTTTTATTTCGAAGGATGATCTTATCGCGGCTAAACTCGCCTCCGGCAGACCTCAAGACCTTGCGGACGTGGACGCCATTCAGAAGGCACTTCAGAGTCGAGAGCCAAAGCCCTGAACAAAAAAGCCTCGGCGCCTGCCGCGATGCACGGCCGCAGCCACAACTGTTTCCGTCACCATGCGTGTACACCACAGTTCACCTTCATGCACCTCACCAGGTGAACGTCGTTTTTCGGATTCGATAGCCCTCACCCGCGGGGAACTCGAGCCGCAGTTTCCCGGAAACGATTGCCCCACCGGAAACTTTGACATTTTCGCGATTGAGGCGAAGCGGCACTTCCAAGCTCTCGCCGCCCTGCCCTTCCAATTCGAAAATGGCTGAACGTTCTTGCTCTATTTGCGAAAGAACTTTCGACTGGCGGGTGGCGGCGCCGGCGTTCGGAAGAGCGTGGGGCAATTCCATCTCAACCGCGGGCAGATTCAATTCCGCCCGATGGTTGCGGTCGGAAGTGCAGGAGGATTCCGTATTCAGGCAGAGCATTTGCGGTTCCCCCGACGTTGCTTCGATAATCAGCTTTCCGCGATCGCGCCGGAGTTTCAAGTCAAAGCGGGATGCGCCCACGCTCACGTTTCGCACGCTGACGGAATCCCACGTGGCTGGGAGCTGCGGATGGACCCGGAGCGCGTGGCGAAGGGCGTCCGTTTCGATGCCAAACAACCCCCGCAGCGCCGGCGTGAGCACCATCGCGGAAGACCAAAGCTGGTGAGAACTGCTGCGCCCGAAAGGCTGGAAATATTCGCCGGACAGCAGTTCCGTAACCGCCCCCGGATCTTGCGTAAACGTCTGGCCGGCGTTCTGCATCAGATGCGCGTAGCCCGAAAGCGAACGGCCGGAGCGGTACTCGGCAAGCGCGGTCCAACCCGTGTAAAGCGGCCACACGGACCCTTGGTGATAGCTGATGGGGTCGTAGATCGTTTCGTTACGGCTGAGGTCCCGAACGCCCCAATCCGTGGAGAATTCGTGCGATGCCCAACGGCTCATCATAGGCGCCGCACCCGGAAGCGTCAACGAACCGTTCCACCACGCGATGGAGGGAAAAATTGTGGCGGTATGGTCCTTCGATCCATCGGGGTTGCGGCTGAACGCGTAGAAATTACGCCCGCGATCGAGATACTCGGACTCCAGCTTGGCGCGGATGAGTTCCGCATGGTCGTTCGCCGATTTCGCCAGCGCCGCATCGTTCATCATGACCGCCAGCTTGGCCAAAGCGCCGCACGATTGCTGATCGAGCGCGGCGAGATAGATCTCCTGGTGCGGCATGGCGGGCGGCCAGGATTCCACCCAGCCAGTGCCTTCGGTGTTTTCGTAAATGCCGTCGCCATCGGAATCGTGCGCGCGGGTGAAGCCGTAAGCTTTCTTCACCGCTTGCCAGTGCTGCCGCAAAAAGTCGAGGTCGCCCGATGCCTGCACGTAGTCATACACGGTCATGACCAGAAGCGGCGTGGCATCGGCGGCGGCGTAGAAGTAGGGGGTTGCTTTCCAGTCCACCAGATCCGCGGCCTGCGAGAACTCGTGCATGATCTTGCCATCCTCGCGCTGCCGGCGCAGGAGGAACTCGAGCGCGCGGCGGCTTAATGCGTGGTCGCCGTAGCTATCGACCGCATAGAGGGTGAAGAGCGTGTCGCGGCCGAAGAACCAGCCGAAGCCCGGCCGCGCGGAATCGGCGGACGAGTAGTATCCCGCAACCAGCCCGGTTTCGCCGTGGAAGCTCACCTGAGATTGATCGATCGCCAGTTCCGCCCAGCGCATCGCAAAATCGAATTGCGGCTCCGGCGTCGCGATGGTGAGACGGCGATCGAAGAAGCGGGCATAGTAGTTGCCCGTCTCGCGGTAGAGCGAGGCCCAGGTCCGGTTGATTTCCATCAACTCTTTGGCGCTCGAAGCGAACAGAAGCGAAAAATATTGTTTGCTTTGGTTTTTCGGATCAAACGCCAGCTTCAGTTCCAGCGGATAAGTACGCGGCCGTTCCTGGTAGGGCGCAAGAACGCCGGACTTCGCGCCGGGGATGCCTAGAAATCCGGAGAAGGCGTCGTTATCCGTGTGCAGTATGTAGTAGCCGCTTTGGCCGCGCGGGTACCCATTCGGCGCTGGGCCGGTTGAAATTGGCGGCGGGCCACATGCGCAGCATATCGGGCGTGAAGCGAATCGTGAGCGCCAGCGGGCGGACGGAGGAGATTTCGAAGAACACGACGGCGCCCGCGGACGCGCCCGCGGACAACGCTCCGCCGCGGGCCGCGAACATGTGCTGCTTCACGGTGAAGGCCGCATGCGAATACGTGATGGTGGTGCGCTCCGGATGGACTTCGATCGTCGAGGCGTATTCGTTGAGCTCGATGGGAATCGGGTAATCGGCAAGTTCGCCGGTGATGCGAAAGTGGCTGGCGATTTTATTCGGGAAGGTCCAGACTTCAAAACTACCGTCCTGCTGGCCGAAAATGGCCCCATGTTCCCCCGCGACGGTGAACGGCAGGTGCGCCTGCGCCCGCTGCGTGATGGCAAGCGGACTAGCGGGCAGCGGGAAGGCGGGAGTGGGCTGCCATTGAGCAAAGAGCGAACAGGATCGCAAAAAGGCGAGTGTTAGTGCGATGCGCATAGCTGTTTTCTGCCGCCGGGCGAGAGTTCGTCAGAAAGCAGAACGAAGGCCGCATTGGTCCAGCCGAAGCCAATCTCATTCGACGTGTAGCCGAACTTGATGCCTGAACCGAGGTCGGACTTGCCCTGCACTACGTCATATTTTTCCTTGATGGTTCGATGCTCCGCGAAATCCTTCTCGATCATCGTCAGGAATTTGACACTGAGGCGTTCGGCCGCATCGTTGAACCCATACCGGCGCAGGCCCTCGATCGCGATAATCTGCAGCGGCGCCCAGCCGAAGGGCGCATCCCATTGGTTGCCGGAAACGTTATCGCTCGATTGCAGTCCGCCGGGCTTCTCAAATAGAGGCAGGTTGGCGGCGATCGCCGCGGCCTGTTCCTGCGTGGCAATACCGGCCCACAACGGATAAAAAGCAGTGAGGAAGCGATAGCTGGATAACTGTTGGGTGTTGAAATTGTAATCGAAGAAGAGGCCGGTTTGCGGGTTCCACATCAGCCGCCGGATGGACTCGCCCCGTTTCACGGCGCGCGCTGTCCAAATTTCCCCGCTGCGCGGCGCGTCGAGCACGGTGAATATCGCGGCCATATCTGTTTCTATGCGATAGAGCAACGAGTTCAGGCCGACGGGATTGAAGTTGATAATATCCACGCTGAACGGTCCAAAGCGGGCTGAAGGATCGAAGCCCGATTCGCGCATGGCGCGGTCGCCCACGTAGAACAGCGGCTTGAGCCGGCCGGTTCCGCGGTCGTAATACTTGGACACATCGTATTCCTTCACATCATGCGTGCGGTAATACTCGCCGACACGGTCGTAGTGATTCTTGCCGGCTTCATCGCGCTCCCCAAAGACTACTTCGGGGGCTGGCTGATCGGACCCGCCATAATACCGCGAGAGGCCGGTCCGCGGCGTAAAATGCGGCTCCCGCATCCAGTATTCGTAATAGCGTTCGAGAGCGGGCACGCTGCGCTTGAGCCATGCCGTGTCACCGGTTTCACGATACACGTCAAGCACCATGCGGCTGAGAAATGGCGGCTGGGAGCGGCTCAGGTAGTAAGTGCGGTTGGCATTCAGGACTTTGCCGTAACGCTCCACTTCATAAAGCAAATTATCCGTCATGGATTTCGCGAGGGCGGTTTGCCCATCGCGTAAAAGGCCAAGCTGGATGAAGTAGCTGTCCCATCCGTACATCTCGTTGAAGCGTCCGCCGGGAACGACGTAGGGCTCCGGCAGGTAGAGGAGACCGGATTCCTGCGCGGCCTCCTGCTTACCGTCCAGCTTACGGACGACGAGGCGTTTCGCTTCGGCGGCCGGCAGCGTGGCGCGCATGGCGCTTTGGATTTTCGCTGCGTCCTCGTCCGGTGAAACCCAAATGACGATTTGTTCCGATGATTTAACTTTGGAATCCCGCGCGGATTCAAGCGCCGACGCGTTCGAGCGTTTCAATTGCGGGGCATTGGGCATTGGCGGGCAGGACAAGAGCGAGGAACATCAGGAATCGGCGTATCATTTTGCCGGCCAGATCGATCTCAGTGTCCAGACTTCGCCGCCGGGCGGAATTGCGGCGCCGCCTTTCGAGTAGAACTCCAGTCGCGAGGGAGCGGCTTCGGGGAAGATCAGGTTCGTTATGCTAACTCGGCCGTTGTCGAAGAATACCTCGATCGAGTTGCGGTCGACTAACATATGGACTTTCAGTTTCAGCGTCGCAAGCGGCAAGGGCGCGGCCGTTCGGGCCGGGAAGTTTTTATTGAAGCCGGTGAGTCCGGAGCGGGTCCGGTCGACAAATGCTTCGTGCCGTTCAGCATCGTAGCCGACGATCGTGTAAGAACCGTCTTTCGATATCAACTTCCATCCGGCTTCCTGAGCGTGAGCCAAGTCGATCGCGCCAATCGCTTCGAAACTGCGGCTGGCGAGTACGGCGCTGCCGTCTTTGAAACTTGTATGTTTGTCGCGCAAGCCGTCGAGAGCGTTGAGCGGCTTTTGCGTGAGACGGATGCCTTCCGGGAAGGTCTTTAACGCCAATTCGCGCGGGATCGTCATCTGGCCGCGCCACGGCTTTGTGGGCACCTGGTTCGCGTACTGCCAGTTGTTCATCCATCCCACCATGACCGGATTCCGGGCCGGCGGCAGGTTATTGAAGGTAAGGGCGCAGTAGCAGTCCTTACCGTAATCGCTCCACAGGGAAAGAGTTGCGGGGTTGTCGTCGACGAACTTTGCGCCGTCGAAGCGCCCGATGAAGTACTGTTCGCCGGAACCTCCTTGCAAGCCGCCCGGATTCAGTCCCACCTTCAGAACCCAACGTGTGTTTTTGGAATTGCCGTCAACCGGGAGTTGAAAGAGGTTGGGACATTCCCATTGACCGGCGGTACTGCCCGCTGGACCGAACTCGCTCAAGCGATCCCATTTTTTCAGATCGGGCGAACCATAAAAGCGCACCCGATGCTCATTCGGCAAAGAGACGGCCATGACCCACCGCTTGCCCGCGTCGGACCAGAATACGTCCGGATCGCGGAAGTCCGCCATGTTGAGGTTAAGAACCGGATTGGACGCGTACTTTGTCCACGTGCGGCCGCGGTCGTTGCTGAAGGCGAGATTCTGCGTCTGAAGCGCTGGATTGGATGCGCTCTTCGGCGTATGACCGGTGTAGATGGCGACCATGCAAGGCTTTCCGCCCGAGCAGAAACCGCCGCTATTTTTCCGGTCGATCACCGTGCTGCCCGTGAAGATCATGACACCTTTCTCCTCGGGAAGCGCGACCGGTAGCTCCCGCCAGCGGACCAAGTCGCCACTTACCGCGTGGCCCCAGCTCATATGCCCCCACCGGTCGCCGAACGGATTGTATTGAAAGAAGAGATGATACTCGCCCTCGAAATAGACAAGACCGTTGGGATCGTTGGTCCAGTTCTCTTGCGGGGAAAAATGAAATTGCGGCCGGAAAGGCTGGTCGTAACCGGCCGCGGCGAGGAATAGCGGCAAGAGGGCGGTGAGGTTCATGCGATAGCTTCCACACCGAGTTTACAGTGGCGGCGGAAGAGAACGGTCGCTGAACCCGGCGGCTACTGCAGGAAGGCTATGGGCTCGATACAAAAATGAGAACCGGAATTCGTTTCTATCCAGGCTCGCGTTTTTTCGATCGCTTCCCGGAATCCCACATCGCCGGCGCGAATACCGATCAGGCCACCCCCCGACCGGTCGTATTCGAGGATGCGATAGCGCAAGCCCATCGGGTCCAGCGCTCCTCCGCGAAGCGCGTCTTCTCGAATTTTCCGGAATTCGGGTAATGCCGGTGCGGGCGAATCTAGGGGTTCCATGCAAACTAGTGGCGTGAAGAGCCAAATGGTTTCAGGCAAATTCCGATCGGAGTCCGCGCTTGTGATACAACGTAGCCAATATAATGGTTAAAGTTCCCAATGTGGGTCTCTCGGAGAAATCATGTCGAACATCGTGAACGCAATTAGCCGCCGCGGATTATTCCGCAAAGGCGGGCTGCTCGCGGCTTCCGGTCTGCTGCGCGGAAAGGGCGCGACGGCCGCCACGGCGCATGGGCTCGAAGTCGGCCCCGCGCTCTATCAGTCGATCGGCGTGCGGCCCCTGGTCAACGCGCGCGGAACTTTCACCATCATCAGCGGCTCGCAAAGCCTGCCCGAAGTGAAGCGGGCCATGGAAGCCGCTTCGCGCAATTACGTGCAGATGGATGAGTTGATGGATGCCGTCGGCCGGCGTCTCGCGGAACTGACCCAATCCGACTGGGGCATCGTGACGGCGGGATGCGCCGCCGCGCTTACGCATGCGACTTCGGCGTGCATCGCCGGCGCCGATCCGGAAAAAATGCAGCGCATTCCGAATCTGGCCGGCATGAAGAACGAAGTGATTATGCCGCGCCACTCCCGCAATGTTTACGATCACGCCGTGCGGATGACGGGCGTTAAGACGGTGACCGTCGACACGCCGGAGGAATTCGAAGCGGCGTTTAATCCGCGAACCGCGATGGTGATGGTGCTCTCTTCTCCAAAGGCCGAAAGCGGACCGATGGGCACCGAAAGCCTCGCCGGTATCGCGCGGCGGCACAAGGTGCCCCTGATCGTGGACGCGGCGGCGGAGAATCTGACCACGCCCAGTAAACATTTGCAGCGCGGGGCGACCATGGTCGCCTATAGCGGAGGCAAATGCCTGCGCGGACCGCAAGCGGCTGGGCTGCTGCTGGGCGACAAGCAACTGCTTCAAGCCGCGTGGCTGAACAGCGCGCCGCATCATGCGTTCGGACGGTCGCTCAAGGTCGGCAAGGAAGAGATCATGGGCATGCTGGCCGCTGTCGAGATGTGGCGGAAGCGCGATCACGACGCGGAATGGAGGCAATGGATGTCGTGGCTGAACGATATCTCGGCGCGCGTGACGAAGGTGCCGGGCGTGACCACGGAAGTTTTGCAGCCCGAAGATCTCTCAAACCACGCGCCGGAATTGAGGATCAAGTGGGATGGCGCCGCGGTGGGGATCACCGGGAAGGAACTGGAGGCGCTGCTGCTGGACGGGAATCCTCGTATTGCGATCGCCAGCTCGACGGGCGACCGGCGGAATAACCCGCGGAGTTCCGCCACCATCATGCCGTATATGATGATGCCGGGCGATTACACCATCGTTGGGGAACATTTATATGCGGCCTTATCGAAGCCGCCCGCGGGGCAGCCGGTCGAGCGTCCCTCGGGTCCGCTGGCGAATGTGAACGGACAGTGGAATGCGCATCTGGATTTCCTGGCGGGCAACGCGGATCACACGCTGCAACTGGAGCAGAGGGGCGACAAGCTGGTGGGGACGCATCAGACTCTGGCATTGTCGGGGGATTTGCACGGCACTGTGGAAGCGAACGAGGTGCATATCCGCAGCTCTCATCGGTATGAAGGGACGGTACTCGGATATGAGTTCACGGGTACCGTGGACGGGGACACGATGACCGGCGTGGTCGCGCTCGGCGAATACGGCCAAGCGCGATGGACCGCGAAGCGGCACGTCTACGCATAGGATGACCGACCAGCAGC
>JBPCKZ010000254.1:0-10284 GCA_051003795.1 Bryobacteraceae bacterium
TCCACACGAGTGTGGACACGGCAGGCACGAGTGCCCGCGCCACAATGTTTTTCTGCGCGATCTTATGTTTCGCGGTTCAGGCACCGCAACTGCGGCCCGTCCATCCTACCGGCCTCGATTTCGAGCATCGCAACTCGCCCACCACGCAGAAGTATCTGATCGAGACCATGGGCGGCGGTGTCGCCCTGCTCGACTACAATAACGACGGCCTTCCCGACCTCTTCTTCGTGAACGGCGGCAAGCTCGACGATTCCGATTACCACCGCCGCGATCCGGCTTTCTGGAACCGGCTCTATCGGCAGAACCGGGATGGCACGTTTACCGATGTCACCGAATCCGCCGGTCTCGCCAACGCGCCGAACGCGTACGGGATGGGCGCGGCAGTCGGCGATTACGATAATGACGGATTCCCCGACCTCTACGTCACCAATTACGGCCGCAACACGCTCTATCGCAACAACGGCAACGGCACGTTCACCGACGTTACGGAACAGGCCGGTGTCGCCGCGGGCGGATGGTCGGCTTCGGCCGGGTTCTTCGACTACGACAACGACGGGCGCCTCGATCTTTTCGTAACGCGCTACCTGGATTGGGATATCGCGCGAAATATCCTGTGCGGTACGCCGTTTCATTCCTACTGCCGTCCCGATAAATTTAACGGCGTTACGAATCTGCTATTCCATAACGAAGGGGGCGGCCGGTTTCGAGACGTGAGCGTTGCCTCCGGGATTGCATCGATCAAGGGCAAGTCGCTCGGCGTGGCTTTCAACGATTACGATGGCGATGGATTCGCCGACATCTTTGTCGCCAACGACGGCATGGAGCAGTTTCTGTTCCGCAACAAAGGCGACGGCACGTTCGAGGAGCGCGCCATGGATGCGGGCGTGGCGCTATCGGACGACGGCAAGCCGTTCGCTGGAATGGGCGTGGCATTCGCGGACTACGATAACGACGGACGGCCGGACATCCTGGTGACGGACCTGGCGCTGGAAAAATACGCGGCTTATCGCAATGAAGGCGACGGCCGGTTTGAATATGCGAGCTTAACGACCGGTCTTGCGGGCTTGACGGCGCGCAGCTCCGGTTGGGGAATCGGCTTGTACGATTTCCGGAATAACGGACGAAAAGACGTGTTCGTGGCGCAAAGCCATGTCCTCGACAATGTCGAAAAAATTAACTCCGGGTTGCGTTATTTAGAGCCGCCCGCGATGTTTCGCAGCATGTTGGACAACCGGGACGGAAAATTCATAAAGGAGGATCTGGGAGAGCTTCCCGCCGTGGCCGGGCGCGGGGCCGCTTTCGGCGATTTACGAAACGATGGCGGCGTAAGCGTCGTGGTGACAGTCTTAGGCGGCCGCCCGATCGTTTTCGCGAATCGTGGCGGCACTAACCACTGGTTGACGCTGAAGCTGATCGGAACCCGTAGCAATCGGGACGGCGCGGGCGCCAAGGTGAAAGTGGGAAACGAGTGGGCTTACGCGACGACTTCGGGCAGCTATCTTTCCGCCAGCGACGGGCGCGTGCATTTCGGGCTTGGACCGGAGCGGGAGGCGACGATCGAGATCGTCTGGCCCAGCGGCCGTAAACAGCGTCTCGCGCACGTGGCGGCGGATCGGATTCTTACGGTGAAGGAACCCGAATGACGCTCGCGCTTCTGTCGCTGTGGTTGGCGCTTCAGGTTACGCCGGACGTGAAGCGGCACGTCGAAGCCGGGCTCGCCGCGAAACGCGCCGGCGATCTGGATACCGCTATCCGCGAATTCCAGCGCGTCGCGGAATTGGCGCCAAACCTCGCGGCGGCCCACGTCAATTTGGGCGCGGTCTATTGCGATAAGAAGGATTACGCCGACGCCATCCCGTCCTTGAAACGGGCCCTCGAGATCGATCCCAATTTGCCCGGCGCGCGGGAAATGCTGGGCGTCGCGCTGCTCGCGCGCGGGTACGCCGCCGAAGCGATTCCACACTTGGAACAGGCGCACGCCGATGGGCTATTGGGGGTCGCGCTGCTGGAAGCGGGTCGCGCGCGCGAGGCTCTCGACAAACTCGAAGCCGCCCTCGAAAAGCGGCCGGGCGATCCCGATTTGCTGTATTATCTGGGCCAGGCGCATGCGCGTTTATCGCGGCAGGCGTTCCATGCTCTCACGACGGACCATCCGGATTCCGCGCGCGCGCGCCAGTTGCTCGGCGACGCGGCACTGTCGGCCGGGAACCGCGACGCCGCGGAGAAACATCTTCGCGCGGCGCTCGATGCCAGGCCGGACCTGCGCGATGTGCATTATTCGCTCGCAGAGCTTTATCTGACCGCGGGAGATTACGAGCGCGCCGAGCGAGAATTCCGCGCGGAAGCCTGGCTGAATCCCGGTTCCGCCGCCGCGGCATACAAGCTGGGCTCGGTTCTTCTAAATCGCGGCGACGTTCGCGCGGCGCTTACCGAGTTGCGGCGCGCGAATACGTTGCAGCCCGGAATGCCCGAAACGCTGGTGGAATTGGCGAAGGCGACCGCCGCTTCGGGAGACCTCATCGCCGCGGAAAAGCTCTTCCGCGAAGTGTTGAAGCAGGAGCAAGATTCGAATCTGGCCGAGGTGTCGCATTTTCAGCTCGCGCAAATTTACCGGAAGCTCGGACGGACGCCCGAGGCCGAGAGCGAGATGAAACGGTACCAGGAGATTCGCCGTAAGCGGCAGTGATAATCGGCTCGAGTTTGTGGCAACTAAGGCTTACCGTCCGCTTGATATACTTATAGTTCCGTTCCGTTAGGAGATTCCTCTACATGTTTGATCTGTTTCGCAGCCGGGATAAGGCTGTGCGCATACTGCTTGGCGCAATTCTCGTGATCGTCGCGCTTTCGATGGTCACCTACCTGATCCCCGGCGGCGGGATGGGCGCGGCCAGCGGAAATCCCGATAATCTGGTCGCCGAAGTCGGCAAGGATCCCATCACGGCGCGCCACGCGGCCCAGGTGATCCAGAGCGTCATTCGCACGCGCCAAGTCCCGCGGGAACTGATGTCCCTCTACGCCCCGCAGTTGATCCAGCAGATGGTCAACGACCGCGCTCTCGCTTATGAAGCGCGCCGGCTGGGCCTGCAGGTGAGCGACGCCGATGTGGCCAACGCAATCCAGGCGTCGCTGCCTCCGCAGCTTTTCAAAGACGGAAAACTGATCAGCAAAGACGCATACGCCTCGCTGCTGGCCGATCAAAATCTGACTATCCCGGAATTCGAGTCCGATATGGCCCGGCAGGTGTTGGTGAACCGCCTTCGTCAGATCGTTGTCGAGGGGACGGTCGTGTCTCCCGCCGAAGTCGAACAGGAATTCCGGCGCCGCAATGAGAAGGCCAAGATCGAATATGTAATGCTCGCTCCGGCCAAGTTTCAAGCCGAAGTGAAGGTGACGCCGGAAGAGATGCAGGCGTACTACAACAAGAATCGCGCGGCGTTCCGTACGCCGGAAAAGAAGAGCCTCGGCATCCTGGTGCTCGACCCCGTGAAAATCGGCGAATCCGTTCCGGTTTCCGGCGCCGATCTCCAGAAAGCTTACGACTCCAACCAAGAAAAGTACCGCACGCCCGAAAGGGTGAAGGTCCGGCACATTCTACTGAAAAGCGATGCCTCGAACGACGCCGCGGTGAAGGCCAAGGCCGAAGGGATTTTGAAGCAGCTGCGCGGCGGCGCGGATTTCGCGGAACTCGCGAAGAAGAATTCGGAAGACCCCGGGTCCGCCGCGAAGGGCGGCGAACTGGATTGGATCGTGCGCCAGCAAACCGTGAAGCCTTTCGAGGATGCCGCGTTCTCTCTGCCCGTCAACCAGATTAGCGATCTGGTGAAGACGCAGTACGGCTATCACATTCTTCAGGTCGAGGCGAAAGAGCCGGCGCACCTGAAAACTTTTGAGGAGGTCCGCCCCGAACTCGAGGCGGCGTACCGCAAACAACGCGCGGCCGAGCAGATGCAGAAGCTTGCGGATCAAGCCGTGGCGGCGCTTCGCAAAGATCCGCTCCACCCCGAGAAGGCCGCGAGCGATGTGCACGCGCAACTGGTGCGCGCCGATAACATCGTTCCGGGCGATCCCATTCCACAGATCGGCGTCAGCAAGGAATTCGAAGAAGCGCTGGCGAGTCTCAAGAAGGGCGAAGTTTCGCAGTCGGTCGTGGTTCCGGGCGACAAAGTCGTAATTGCTTCCGTCACGAACGACATTCCCGCGCACCTGGCCGGTTTCGAAGAGGCGCAGACCGAAATCCGCAACAAGCTCTCGAAAGACAATCTGGATACGCTGCTTACCAAGCGCGCGTCGGAGCTTATGTCGAAAGCGCAAGCCATGGGAGGCGATTTGGCGAAGGCGGCCCGATCCGCCGGTCTCGAAGTCAAGACTTCGGGCGACTTCGACCGGCAGGGCGCGATCGAAGGCGTCGGATCCGCCACGCTGCTGCCCGATGCGTTCTCGAAGCCCGCGGGATCGCTGTTCGGACCCATCTCGGCCCAGGGCGCGCAAGTGGTGGCTAAGGTTGTGTCGCAAACCGCCCCGAATCTTGGCAACCTCGCCACGCAAAGCGCGACCCTTCGCGACGAGCTGAAGCAGAAGAAAGCCAAGGAGCGCATGATGCTTTTCGAGGAAGGCTTGCGGCAGCGATTGATCAAAGAGGGCAAAGTCAAAATCCATCAGGACGCGATTAACCGCCTCGCCGCGACGTACCGGGGCTAAAGCGTGCTGCATTCGCTTATCGATTTCCTGAGGTCGTTGACCGACCCCGAGCAACTGATTCACCTGCTCTCGACTCTGTTGACCGGCTGGCTGGGATACGCCGCGCTCTGCGGCATCGTATTTGCCGAGACCGGCCTGCTCGTGGGCTTTTTTCTCCCCGGCGACTCGCTGCTGTTTACCGTGGGAGTAGTTTGCGGAGCGGGCGATCTTAACTTGCCGCTGGTGATCTTACTGCTGACCATGGCGGCGATTGTTGGCGACAACACCGGCTACTGGTTGGGCCGGAGCGCCGGTCCGCGAATTTTCAGCCGCCCGAAATCGCGTTGGTTGAATCCGGCCCACATCCAGCGCACCAGGGATTTCTACGAGAAGCACGGCGGCAAGACCATAATATACGCGCGCTTTATCCCGATCGTCCGAACCTGCACGCCGTTCGTGGCGGGAGTGGCGCAAATGCCGTACTTCCGGTTTCTTTGGTTCAGCCTTTTTGGCGGCATCGGCTGGATTCTGTTCATGACGATGCTCGGCTACGGCCTGGGCAGCGTTCCCGTGGTGCGGCATAATTTCGAGAAAGTGGTGATTGCGATTATCGTTCTATCGCTGTTGCCGGCCTTGATGGAGTTCGTGAAAAGCAGGCGCCGCGTTTCCAGCGTCTGAATGCCGCCGCTCTTGAAAAATCTGCCGTACTTGTTGAAACGCACGCTGCTCGCTTCGATGGACGACGGATGTTTCGGTATCGCGAAGGGCGCGGCTTACTCGGCTCTGCTGTCTTTCTTCCCGGTGTTGACGTCGGCGGCCGCGATCCTGGTCACCACGAAGGCGGATTTCGTCGCGCGCACGATGTCGCAATTCCTCACCCAGGTGGTTCCGCCCGGCACCGAGACCTTGGTGGTGGAACAGTTCCGGATGAAAGGCCAGCGTTCGGCTGTGTTGCTGGTGATTGCCGCAATGACCTCTTTATGGGCGGCGTCGAGCGTAATCAAGAGCCTGATGGAGGGCTTTCACGCCGCTTACCGGACCCCGCGAAGCCGGTCGTTCGTGCGCGAGAGCGCGGTGGCGATTTACCTGGTTTTCCTGGCCGCGATCCCGCTGGTCGGCGCCTCCGCGCTGGTTCTTTTCGGCGGCGAGGTGGAGCGGATTGTGCTGGTCTGGCTGAAAGTCGACCCGGTGCTGACGCCCGTGTCCGAGTTGTGGGAATTGTTGAGCCGCATCGCGCGATACGCCATTGCGTTCGCGGCGACCGTGGCGCTCACGACAACGCTGTATTACTTCGGCCCCTATCGCAAGCAGCGGTGGTCGAAGGTGTGGCCGGGCGCGGTGCTGGCGACGGTGCTCTGGCTAGGCGCAACGTTGGGCTTCGCCTGGTATGTGCGCCACCTATCGAATTACAACGTGATGTACGGCAGCATCGGAACCAGCATCGCGCTACTGGTTTGGATGTACCTGATGGCCGTCATTGCGATTTTGGGATGCGAATTCAATGCCGAGTATGAGCGGATGTCGGCGGCTTAGCGCCCGTCAACTCGTCGTTTCTAGATGACTTGAGCCGGGGTTGTGGCGCGGGCACTTGTGCCTGCCGTGTCCACACTCGTGTGGACACAGGGTTTTCTTCCGGCGCAAAACCCTGTGACGACACGAGTGTCGGCACGGCAGGCACGAGTGCCCGCGCCACAACTCCGGCTCAGATGTTTTGCTTGTGAATCTGTATCGGGAGTTCTGAAATTGGCTCGTCCGGGCTAGGGAGCGCTTCCGCGATTTTCGACATCTCGAAGCAAGCGGATTTCCGACGGCCTAAACGCCTCAGCCACGCGCGCGCAAAAATCCGATTCTTGTACGGCAGCCCTTCGGACCGCCTCGCGAACCCGATTTTCGCCTGCGTGTAGCAGTCCGCCAGCTCCGCTCGCTTCTCGTGCGAAATCGAGCCGGCGTGCCAGCGGAAGAAGGCTAATGGCTCGTCGATATGCGCGACGGCCGGGTACTGCGCGGCGGTTAGGAGATAAAGCAGGAGGTCCGGCCCGGCGCCGTGTTGGGCGGAATCGGCGGACACGACGAGATTGCGGCGCAGATCGGCTAGCCGGAAAATTGCAGCTCCGGGCGAGACCGGCAAATTGCGTCCGCGCAAGGCGTCGCGAATGAAATCCGCGCTGGCCGCTTTGCATGTCCGATGGTTCCACTGGAAACAAATTTGGCCGCCGCCCGGCTTGGACCCAATTTCGCAATTTGCAAAAACAAAGCCAATTTCCGGGTCGTCGAAGTACGAGACAGTCTTCGCGAGAAAATCCGGCGACATCAGATCGTCCGAAAAGAGCACTTTGCCGAATTCGCCGCGCGCTTCGTCGAAGCAGCGGCGCCAGTTGCGGACCGGCCCTAGATTCTCCGCGTTGCGGAAAATGCGCACGCGCGAATCCCGGGCGGCGAACCGGCGGCAGATGTCCCAAGTGCCGTCCGTGCTCGCGTTGTCCACCACGACCACTTCGAAATCGCGAACCGTCTGCGCGCACGCGGAATCGAGACACGCGGCGAGAAACGCTTCGCGGTTATAAACCGGAACTAGGATGCTGACCAAGCGACCAGATCCTCTAGTCCTTCCCGCACGCCCGTTTGCGGAGACCATCCGAGCAGCCGTCCGGCTTTGGCGGTGTCCGCGATGAATACCTTCTGATCGCCAACGCGCGCGGGGCCGGCCGTGTACTGCATCCGGAATCCGAACGGCTCGCGCAATCGGGCGAACAACTCGACCAGCGATAGGCTGTTGCCCGCCCCGCCGCCGATATTGAAAGCCTGTCCGAACGCTGCGCTCGATTCATCCAACTCCGCTATTTTTTCGAAGCAGGCGCATAGGTCGGCGACATGCAGCAGATCCCGGACCTGTTTTCCGGTGCCGCTGATTCGGAAAGGCGACCCTTCGACACCCATCTTCACGAAGTATGCCACCCAGCCCTGATCTTCGGTGGCGAATTGACGCCCGCCATAGACGCTCGATTGACGGAGCGATACGGTCTTGATCCCGTAGACGGCATGGTAGTCCCGGACATATTGATCCGCCGCGCCTTTCGAGCACGAGTAGCCGCCGTGCAGGTCGAGCGAAAGCTCTTCGCGAAGACCGCGCGGAAAATCGGGCAGCGTGTAGCGCGTGGCCTGCTCTTCGGAGCGGATGGCAGCCAAGTCGCCGTAGACTTTATTGGAGCTCGAGTAGATGAAGCGAGCCGCGGGAGTGTGGGTGCGGGTGGCTTCGAGAGCGTTAAAGGTTCCGAGAGCGTTGGTTTCGAAATCGTAGCGCGGGTCGGAAAGGGACGCGACGAACGATACCTGGCCCGCGAGGTGCAGCACCATCGCGGCGTCGCCGTGGGCGGACCAGAGAGCGTCCACCTGGGCGGAATCGCGGACGTCCACATGGTGGACCTTCAGGCCGCGAGTTTTTTCCAGATAGGCTGCATTGAGCTGGGAGCTGGACCGATGGAAGTTGTCGGCGAGGATGCATTCGTGACCGCGATGCGATAGATATTCCGCCGCGTTCGTGCCGATGAAGCCGGCTCCTCCGGTAACAATCCACTTCATGCCGTTCTTCCGAACGCGGCGTGCATCGCGCCAATCGAGTGGTCCAGCATCGCCCGCGAGAGGCCGGGATACACGCCAATCCAGAAGGTCTGGTTCATGATCCGGTCGGTGTTGGGCAACCGGCCAATGGCGCGATGCCGGACGCCCTCGTATGCGGGCTGCCGAAGCAGGTTGCCCCCGAAGAGCAGGCGCGTTTTGATGTTGCGCGCCTCCAAATACCTCACCAATTCGTTTCGGCAAAGCGGCGCGGATTCGCGCACCGTCAAGGCGAATCCGAACCAGCTCGGGGCGCTACCGGGCGTCGCTTCCGGCAGGATCAGGAACTCTTCCAAGCCCGCGAGACCAGACTTGAGGTAGGCGAAATTCTCCCGGCGTAGGCGAATGAATTCCGGCAGCTTTTGCAACTGTGCGACGCCGATCGCGGCCTGCATATCCGTGCTCTTCAGGTTGTAGCCGATATGGCTATACGTGTACTTGTGGTCGTATCCGCAAGGCAGCTCGCCCGATTGACGGTCGAATCGCCGTCCGCAAGTGTTATCTTTTCCCGGCTCGCACCAGCAGTCGCGGCCCCAATCGCGGAACGATTCGGCGATCTGTTTCAGCAGCGGAGCTTGTCCGATCACCGCGCCCCCCTCGCCCATGGTGATGTGGTGCGCGGGGTAGAAACTGAACGTGGCGAGATCCCCGAAAGTCCCCACTTTGCGGCCGCCGTACTCCGCGCCGAGCGCGTCGCAACTGTCCTCAATCAGCCAGAGGTGGCGTCGCTGGGCGAAATCCTGTACTTGCGCGACGGGAAACGGATTGCCGAGCGTGTGAGCCAGGATAATGGCTCGCGTGCGCGGCGAAAGCGCGGCCTCAAGTTGTGTCGCGTCGATGTTATAGGACGGGATCGTGACATCGACAAACACCGGAATCAGGCCGTTCTGAACGATGGGATTGACGGTGGTCGGGAAACCCGCTGCAACCGTGATCGCTTCATCGCCCGGTCGAAGGCGGCGATCTCCCAAGAGCTTCGAAGTCAATGCCGAGACGGCGAGCAGGTTGGCGCTCGATCCGGAGTTGGTGAGGAGCGAGAAACGCGCGCCGGTGTAGCGCGCCAGATCGCGCTCGAACTGCTTGGCGTAGCGTCCGGTAGTGAGCCAGAAATCGAGCGAGGCATCGACCAGATTCGCGAGTTCGTCCGCGTCGAACACCTTGCCCGCCACCGGAACGGGATGGGCGCACGGCTCGAACGTTTGCTCCGGCCAGTTCGCGGCGTAATACTCGCGCGTGAGCGCGAGAATCCGGCCGCGCAATTCATCGGCATTCATGCGGCAACCAGACTTTTGAGGCCGGCATCCAGGGTGATGCGCGCGCGCCAATCGAGCTCCGCCTCCGCGCGCGCGGGATTGGCAACAAGGTAAGCCGGATCGGTTCTCGGCCGCGCCGCCGTGCCGAACTCACACAACGAGAGCGGCGCTTCGACCAGATCCAGGATTCGCCGCACTATCTCCCGCACGGACATCGCGTTCGCCGGGCCACCGCCGAGATTGTAGACTCGCCCGATCGATTCAGTCCGATCGCCGGCCGCAATCAGCGCATCGACGACGTCGTCCACGTGAAGGTAATCGCGGATCTGTTCGCCGCCGCTTAGTTGAATCGTCTTCCGCTCCCGCGCGCGCGACACCACGTAAGGAATCAGCTTCGACGAATGCTCGCCCGGGCCATAGACCGCGAATGGCCGGACCGTTACAAGCGGGAGACCCTCTTCGCGGCGGAGGTAATCGAGCAACATCCATCCCGCGGCCTTCGAAGCGCCGTAAAGATTGGCCGCCTGCAGTGGCGCGGATTCGTCGATGGGCGTCGATTGGGGCCGGTACTCGAATCCCGAGCCGGCGTGGACAAACCGTTCGGCGCCGAATCGAACGGCCAGCCGCGCCAGTTCGAAAGTGCCGAGCGTGTTGCAACCGACGCACGGCTGCGAGTGCTCGTTCCGCGCGCGCACGCCCGCCGCGGCCAAGTGATAGACGTGGGTGAACCGGTGGGCTT
>JBPCKZ010000255.1:0-4646 GCA_051003795.1 Bryobacteraceae bacterium
TCCACACGAGTGTGGACACGGCAGACACGAGTGTCCGCGCCACAATGCCATCAGGCCACTTCCCGCGCGACTTGCACGGCGTTCTCCGCCGCGAGCCGCAAATTATCGGCGGCCATCCAGACCCATAGCGCTTGCGCGCAGTTCCGGTCTTCCGCGATCGCGCCGATCGCCACGCCGTTCTGCCCGGCAACGCCAACATTATTGGGCGGCTCGCCGTCGCTCGCCCGCAGGTCGAACGGTTCGCCCGCCAGCGCGATTTCGAGCCGCGCCGCGCCTGGATTTTCGATAAACTCGATCCACAACGAGAAGCTATACCCATGAAACACCGGGGCCTGAATCAAACGTAGCGATGGAATCGGCGCGCTGCTCGAGATCGAAAGCAGGGTGGTCAGATGCCGCTCGATGCGGGATTCGATTTCGGACAATTGCACCGGCGCTTCCTCGCCCAGACGCGCCAGCAAGGTGTAGCTGAGCTGGTTATCGAACACTTTCTTCGGCAATGGCTTGAACGAAAGTAAATTGACGGTTTGCTCCTGAAGCTCGTTGATGCCGCTCAATCCGCGTTCGCTCGCCGGCTCGAAAACGTGAACGATGGACCGGCGAATAGGGTGCGCCGCATGAATCCGGCCGAGCGCCAGGGCCAAGGCAATTGCCGCTGGATGCGCGACGACGTTGATCGCGTCCGGAGCCACCCGATAGTCGTGTGGTTCCACCATGGGCGCTCGCAGCCGCGCGTTTGGCCGTTCCTCGGCGGCGTGCGTGAGATCGATCAGGCTGGCGCCCGGCTTCAGATCCAACACCTGGAGGGTGGACGCGTCCGATCCCGCAAGCAGCACCGCCGAAGCGCCGTCGAAACTGGATGCTTCGAGCTTCGTAACGAGCGAAGGCTCTCCGCCCTGCTCGGTGAGAATCCCGGCGGCTTCGTCGTCCGCGGCGATCAGGCGCAAGTTCTCGCCCAGCACGCTCCCCGCAAGCAGATCGCGCAACTCGCGGCCCATCAGCGTATCGCTCCCGACCAGCGCTACGGCTTCAGCCAATCTGGTGCTCCGGCTGTGGCGGCGCGGGCTTGAGATGGCGGCGGAAAAGACCGCCCACGCGAATAAAAATGCCGCTCGCCACGTACGTCGCGGCGAGCGCCAGCAGCACCGGCTGCGAATAGTTCCAGATCAAGAAAATCAAACCCGCGATGGCGATGACCATCAGCGAAGAGCGCGGCCGCGAGAGATTCAGATCCTTGAAGCTGTAATAGCGCCAGGTGCTCACCATCAGAAACGAAAGCGCGGCCACCAGCACGAGCCATGCAACCGATAGCGGCCAATACGTAATCGGCTGGCTATCCGACGCGTAAACCACGGCGGCGATCATTCCGGCGGCCGGCGGGATCGGAAGACCCACGAAATATTTTCGATGCGGGCGCCCGGGATTTTTCGGCTGGGGATTCGTCTGCACGTTAAAGCGGGCCAGTCGCAAGGCGCCGCACACCAGAAAGAGAAAGGCAATGAACTTTCCGGCCTTTTGCAGATGATCGATCAAAGCCGCGCCCGTTCCGGGATCGAGAAACTGAACGCCCCAGGCGAACGCGAGGAAAGCCGGTGCAATCCCGAAACTGATGACATCGGACAGGGAATCGAGCTCGCCCCCGAACGCGCTGGTGGTGTGGGTAAGGCGGGCGATGCGGCCGTCAAGCCCGTCGAGCACGACCGCGATTCCAATCGTCTTGGCAGCCACCGCGAAGTGATCCGCGGCTGCCGGAAGGTTGGTCGAGACGAGCAGCGAACCTTGGAAGGTTCGGAGCATCGACAAGTATCCAAGGAAGATATTCCCGGCGGTGAACAGGGTAGGCAGCGCGTATGCGGCGCGCGGCGGAGCCCGGCGCGGAACCTTAGCTACACCAGCTACACCAGCTACGTCCGGCATGGCAGGCTCTCTTCGGCCGTCCGGCTAGCGTTCCGGCTTACTTCGGGAACATCCGAGCGCCGGGCGAGCACGCTCGACCCGCCGGAAACGCGCATGCCCGGCCGCACTTCCAGATTCCATTCGGGGCCAAGAATCACGTCCACGCGGGAGCCGAATTTAATCAGGCCAACCCGCTCGCCGGCATTCACGAAATCGCCGGGTTTTTTCGTAAACACGATGCGGCGCGCAATCAGCCCCGCAATCTGCTTGAAAACTACGCGCGTTCCTTCCCCTTCCACGGTGACGGTGTTCATTTCATTCCGCGCGGACGCTTTTTCCTTATTGGCGGCCAGGAACAGTCCCTTCCGATACTTCACCTCCGAAATGGAACCTGAAATCGGCGCGCGGTTTACGTGAACGTCGAAAATATTCAGAAAAATGCTGATGCGGGTCTGGTTGCCGGAAGGTATTACGGCGACCACCTTGCCGTCGGCGGGAGAAACGGCGACCCGGCCAGTTGGGACGGCGCGGTCGGGATCGCGAAAAAAATAGGCGCAAAACGCGGCGGCGAGAAACAGCGGCAGTCCGAACCAAACGCTTGTCAGGTACGTCAGGATGCCGCCGCCGGCGGCCAGGGCAGCGGCGTAGTAGATGCCATCGCGAACCATATTTGGGTTGGACACTACAATTCTAAATCAGTGGACCTTCGCGGAGATCTTGACCAGCTCCCGCCGCAATAAAGGGTTCCCGGGAAAGTCGCGCGTCAGCTCCTGCAGAAGCTTCTGTGTCGCGCCGAAATTTTTCTCGCGAAGGTAGGCGGCGGAGAGGAATATCTGGGCCAGCGGCTTGAGGTAAAGACCTTTGTCCGCCACCAATTTGAGTGTCCGCATGGCGGCGGCTTTGTCTCCTTTTACGTCGTCGAATTTGACGAACCATCGAATTACGGCCGGCAAATCGCCTATGACGTATTCGGTGAAGCCCGTGGTCAGATAGGCATCGTAAAATTTCGGATCGAGCTCGATCAAGCGATGAGAGTAGCGGTACGCCTGCTTATTCAGGGAAAGACTGGCCAACTGGCGTTTCTCGATCAGCGCCATGTAATCCATGCGTTCGCCGACCGACAAAGACATTGCAAAGAGGGCGTTGAGATCGTTTGGGTCGCGCGCCAGAACGGCGCTTGCCAGCGATTCCGATTTCGCGGAAGCCCGCTCGAACTCTTCTTTCGCCCGCGGGTCCGGCTTTAGCTTTTTCTTGTCGCCGATGCGCGCATCGCTCTCGAAGAAATCGCTCTCCAGCACGCCCAGCCGGTCGAGCTCGGAGTACAGATAACTCGCCGCCTTAACCGCGTAGCCGACGGGGTCGCCGGGGTGCCGAACCGTGTAACGGTCGATGGTGGAATGCGCGCCCGCATAATCGCAGTTGTAAAGTTGACTGAACGCTTGGCCGATATCCGGGTTAGCGGCAATTACGTTTGCCGGCAGGAGAGCGAACAGCGGCCATATGAGCACGATTTCATCCTACCCCCATTTCTTCCGGGATCGAAAATTCCGGCCGCTGATAAACTTGAGGAAACGATTCATGAGCCTGGACATTCACCAACGCGACCGGGAAGGCGTCACGATCCTGGACCTAAAAGGGCGGCTTACCGTGGGCGAAGAGGCAGGCGTGTTCCGGGCCGCGGCCACCAGGATCGCCCAAAGCGCGAACCCGAACATGATCCTGAATCTGGCGCAGGTCGACTACATCGACAGTACCGGGCTTGGCGCGCTGGTCATGTGCTCCACGACGGCCAAAAAGGCCGGGGGTAAAATCAAGCTGCTGAACCTGAACAAACGGCATGTCGAACTGCTGGTGATGACCAAGCTCGCCACCATTTTCGAAATCTTCACCGATGAGCAAGACGCCGTGAACAGCTTCTTCCCCGACCGGCAATTGAAGCAGTTCGATATACTCTCGTTTGTCAAGGAGCTGAAGGAGGAATAACCGTGCTCGAAACGGGACAGATCGCGCCGGATTTCGAGTTGCCCGGGCTCGATGGGAAGCCGGGGTCCTTGCGCCGAATTCTAACTGCCGGGCCGGCGCTGCTGGCCTTCTTCAAGATTTCGTGTCCGGTGTGCCAGTTCACGTGGCCGTTTCTCGAACGCCTTTATCGCGGAAGCGGCGAATCGGCTCCGCAACTGATCGGCATTTCGCAGGACGATGCGGAAGCGACCGCCGCTTTTAATGAACGTTTTGGCGCGACGTTCCCCACCTTGCTCGACACGCCGTCTCGAAATTATCCAGCCGGCACGGCTTACCGGATCGCCAATGTCCCTTCCCTTTTCCTTGTCGGGAAAGACGGACGGATCTCGCAAGCCGCCTCGGGATTCTTGAAGGCCGCGATTGAGGATCTGGGGCGCGCGTTCGGAGTCGCTCCGTTCCGCGAGGGCGAAGACGTGCCCGCGATACGCCCCGGTTGAAGCTCCAAAAACTAAGCTCCCGGCGGGAGTTACCCTGACGAGTTACACTCGCGAGTTACGCTAACATAAACACAATGGCGAATCCGATAGAAGAGATCTTTGGCACGGCTGCGGCCATTGCCAAAGGCATGGGCGTCACGCTAAAGGAAATGATGTCGCCGACCGTGACGGAGAACTATCCCGACGAGCCGCCTAAATTCGAAGAGCGATTCCGGGGCACTCACGTCTTGCAGCGCGACGAAAACGGGATGGAGAAATGCGTGGCGTGTTTTCTATGCGCCGCGGCATGCC